>NZER01000298.1 GCA_002690445.1 Candidatus Pacearchaeota archaeon | reverse complement strand
GGCGTACTGTTCACGCCGGGCCCATGCTTACTACCGCTGCCCGCTCTGTGGACACCGAGTAAAGGCACCCCGCATACACACTGCATCAATGTACCTTGGTGATCTAAAAGAAGCACCCAAGGGTCCACCTCAAGAACCTCCGCAATCGCCTCCACAACTTGAAGGGTCGGGTTGCTTTCCGACCCCTCAAGATATGACCAGCGGGCTTGGGAGTTCCAGCCAACCTTGTGAGCAGCCTCCGTCTGGGTGAGGCCCCGGACCAGCCGGACTTTCCGGATGTTTTTACCAACCAATATAACCATCATAATCTCCTAGAAAGGGACGGCACCTGAGGAGCAACCGAGAGCAAACTCAGCGGGCTCAAGGTAGTGCCCCGTCTCGTTGGTCTGCTTGCGGATAAACTCCCGGCCACTCAGCTTCTTCTCCGGCGGTTCACCAACACCAAACAAAGTCAACGCATATTTATATCCAGCCTCAAAATCCTCCCGGCTTACCCACCGAGAGTTCTTTCTTGAATACTCAACAAACGCTGAGTCCAAGCCAGTCGCAGGGCCCGTGTCGTAGTGCTTACAGACTGTTGGAAACATCACCGCTGCTGGCTCATCCTTCCCAAGAGTGCGGGAAAGGAATGGGCACCATAGGTCAGTGTGTTGATCCAAGCTGTGGATGCAAGCGTGGCACGAATCCAGAGTATTAGAGGCACTTCTATCATTAGATTGTGTTTTCCAGTCAAAGTCCATAATAAAATCCTTTCGTAATGGGCGAGAGGGGCAGCTTGTGCCACCCCTCAACGCCAGACACCTACACAGCGAGGTCGATCAACTGGTCTGTAAGACTAGAGATCTCGCCCGCAAGAGCCTCCTTGATCAACTGGCCCTTGTCTCCATTGACGGAGATCTGGCCTTGAAGCTGACGGAGGATCTTGATCTGAGCAGCCACACCCGGAAGGGTCTCGGGGCCATTCGCCAAAGCGGATACCAACTGCTCAGTCTTGTCACCCAGCCCCAGACCTTCGGGGGAGGCAACAGTCAACACAACGATATTTGGGTTAGTCATAACTAACTCCTTTCAGTAAGCCGGGGCCTATTCCCCGGATATTCACCAATAAAGCTCGGTCGAAAATATCAAACTCGAAATCCAATTGAGCACCATGGCCCCAGAAGCTCCGACAGCGATCCACCAGATCTTATTCTGGCGATCGGCGTTGGCACCGAGACACGAGAGCCCGAACATCAACAGGCAACAAATCAACCGGACCATGTTATTCATCCACGGAAACAGAGGCTCCATTGTTGCTCCTTTCGGTCATAAGGTTCTCGGTGATACTTCGGACAACTCGCCGACACATCGCCCGGTGACCCGCAGCAGCTTGGCCCCATGTGGTGTATCGTCTCTGTTGCTCACTGAGCTTGCCACCGAAGATCATAGTCTCAAACAACTCAGGGGGGCCATCACTAAAGCTATGGTCGAGGGCGAGGAAGACAGTGGAGATTCGGATTCCAGCAATCTGTGTGTCTGCCACATGGCGTGTGGCGCCGTTGTCCTCAAACCAACGGGCCCACTTGAGAGTGTCGGGCTCCGGCACGGGCGTGTGCCCGTCTAAAATATACTTTCCTACTGGATCACGTTTCATAACAAATCCTTTCATAATGCGGTGGGCCACCGGGGCCGTAATCCGGCGACCCACCTGTCCTAGGGAAGAAAGCTAGGATGCTATCGCCAGAGCTTCAGTCATCGCTCTGTTTTTCAGTCGGTTGCCGGAGCCAAACCAAGCCGAGTTCAAGCGGTTGCTGGTACCTCGGGCCCGGATGGCGTGGTCGGCGTAGAAGGTCACGGCGTTGGCCGCACCCCAAAGGGTCCCTCGGGAAGAGGTCAGATTGTGGCCCGGTCCTTGGTTGTAGCAAGCCACCAGCCCGTCAACACGCCTCTTCGCTGCGTCCTTGGAGTATTGGTCACTCTGCTGGTACGCCGGAGTGTAGAGCACGTTGTGGAAGTATTCCTTGGCCTCCTTGGCCTTGATCGGAACACCAGCCAGCCGACGAGCAGCTTCACCGAACTTGGTCCAGTGCTCACCGAAGAGCATTTCCTTCTTGACCGCCTCAGCGTCCCATTTGCGGGAGTGAGGAACCTTGATCTCGGCCTTGGTCTTCTCACCAATGGCCATCTCGATGGTGTTGTTGCAGACCACCCGAGTAGCAACCGCCTTGGCAATCGTGCAAAGACTCTTGTCGTAGCTGGTGGTCAGCAGCAGGTAGTCCTCGATCTCGTCTCCACTGGCAACTTGGAACTTCCGGCTCGATTTGGCGAGGGCCCAAACCTTCTTGCCACCTTGCAGAGAGCCGACAACGTCCATGTGATAGAGCCCGGTAGCCTCAACCAGTTCCCGGTAGAACTCCACCACTTCTCGGGGCTGGACAACATTGTAGCCGGGGCTCACAACACTCAAGGGTTTCTTGGTGTCGGAGCGGTAGAGTACAACCCGGTCCTCGTAAGCGAGGGTCTCACCCTCGGTGTTGTACCGAACCATCGACTTCTCAACCGTGTGGCTCAAGCCACCTACAACCAGCCAGTCATCTAAGGGACGGTCCCTGTCGATTGTCTGACCCTCGCCGTGCCACGGGACCTGCCCCGTGTACGCCAAGTTTACTCGTCCGTTTGAATAGTCTAGTTCCGCTGACATAATAGTCTCCATTGAGAACCTCTGGCCTCATCAGTGCTGGATACTACCAGCAGACCCGCCTCTCGGCGGGTTTCGGCCTACGCATTGTCAGCTTCTTCTTCTTCTCCAGCGTACTTGGCGATGTCCTTGGCAGCATCTTGAACCAGTCGCCACACGGCTGCTTCGGGCAATCCATACTGTCGATTCTTTGCAGCCACCTCCAGCAGCCCATGAATCTTCACTGTTCGGCCTCTTATAAGTTGAATTGTTTGGTCTATGTTCATAAATCACCGTCCTTTCCGGCCCTTTGGGCCTTAGATGTTAGCAGTCTTGCCTAGTCCAATCCGAGCGACCATGGCACTCACTGCCACGGGCCTGCTCGTGCCAGCCCTTGTGCAAAGCACTGGATACTTCTTGGCTCGGGGTCTCAGTCCAGTAATCTTGTAAACCCGGCCAGCAGCACAGAAGGTCCTGCCGAGGTCCTTTGGGTCGAGGCCGAAGTTGTCGGCGTGCCACTTGAAGTCCTGAGCAGCTTGGCTATGGATTTCGCCATTCTCGCCAATTCTGGCAATCTCCAGCTTCATGCTGATGGTGTCGGGACTGAACCGTGAGTTCTTGGTCGAGATCGAGACTCCGAAGTCCTTGGCTACACCTTGAAGAGCAGCCTCGATCTGCCTGTCGAGTTCCCTGACCGTTGCCCGGTCAAACTTGGTTACTTGTTTCGTTGCTGTAGTCATCTGAAATCCTTTCAAAAAGAGGGTTAGTGATTCGTTCGTCCCGCACAGGGGTCGCACAGCCCGTCCGGGGCCTTGCCGTAATTGTCGTTACAACTCGGGCAAACCTTCCCGGCACCACCTGCGTTCCTGTAGTTTGAGTTCTGTGTGGACAAGTCATTCACCAGCACAGCTAGGTCGTAGGGTGTAGGGTCGTGTGAGGTGGATAGTTGATTGAGGACCTTGTCAGGCCCTTCGCTGATAAGCTGGCTGACTGCTGAGGCAATAGCCCCTCGCCCTGACATTGCGTCATTGTGGTAGATCGGAGCGTGGAGGGCCCACACCAGTCGGCGTCCATCAAAACAGGATTGCTTGGTCCCGATCTCAACAGTGATGCTCCAGTTCTGGCGGTGCCAAGCCCATGCGGGTCTCGAGGCAACTGCCTTGACGTGGGTCCCGTTTCTCAGGACAAATGTTTTCTGCTTTCGTTCCATTTCAAATCCTTTCGGTAAGAGGTTATCGAATCGTGCTGATCGTGTGGTGCTCAGTTCGAGCGTCAATGGTCTTGTTGATAGCGTCGAGCACTATGTCCTTGAGCTCAGCAGCAAAGTCTGCGGGGTCGGAGCCAGCCCCTTTGGTGTGCAGCACCATTAGCTGCTTCACCAGCTTGCTGATTGCGTCATCCGCTCTGTTGTGTTCTTCTCGGTTCATTTCAAATCCTTTCATAAATGAGTTATCAACTTCACTAAGGGGGATCATAACACAATAGGGTGTTATTTGTCAAGCAGAAAAATAAAATAAATTTTCAAGCACCCGAAATAAATCCCCAAATCTGGTACTGAAGTCTTTGTTTCTCCTAGGTTTACTTGCTATGGATGAGATAGAAAGTTTCTCCGAAAACCTCGTAAGGAGCTTGTCATGCCCACAGATCCCGCAGTAAAACCCGGCTACAAAACGACCGAGTTCTGGTTGATCTCCATCGCTGAGATCGTTGGCCTCCTGCTGGCCTCCGGTGCCATCACAGAGGTCGGAGAGGGCCCCATTCCCCGGATCATCGGTGGAGTGATTGCGATCCTCGGTGCCCTTGGCTATGCCGTCAACCGCAATAAGCTCAAGAACGATGGTATCTGAGATAGCCGGAGCCGTAGCAGCAGTCTTCGGACTCCTGCTGGTGATCTGGAAGCAATGGATTAGCCCTAAAGCCAAGGCCCGGCGTAAAGCAGTCAAGGATGGAGCCCAAGCAGCCGATGACCTAGATCCCTCTGGTGTCACCTCGGCGTTCGATAAGATCGCACGGAGGAAAAAGTGAGACTATATCTTACAGGTGTGATATTTGCCCTAGCCCTGAGCGGTTGCTTTAGCCCGTCCGTACACCTCCACCCCATCGAAACAGTTGATATTATTGCCGTCCCCAAGGGTGAGTCAATCACAGCACCCAAGGACGGTTTCTTTTTGTCCAAGGAATACGTCTCCCATGTCATGGAGGCAAAAGTGCAGTAGGGAGAGACCCGAAGAGCAATATGCCCTTACCCTTGATTATACCGCATCGGGTCTCCCCTGCTTATAGGAGTAAATTATGAAGGCCAAAGTCAAAAGGAAATTGACGCCGAGGCAAGCAGCATTTTGTGCTGATTACCTGATTACAGGCAATGCAACGCAGTCTGCGATCACTGTTGGGTACTCAAAAAGGACCGCCTACTCGCAAGGTGGGCGTCTGTTGAAGAATGTTGAAGTAGTCAAGAGACTGGAGAAATTCAAGGCTAAAGTGCTCGATGAGGCGGTGATCACGAAGACACAAGTGCTGGAGGAGATTAGAGATATAGCTCTGGCCAACGTCCAGACGATCACGGCATCGGATAAACTGGCAGCGTTAGATAAGCTCTGCAAACATTTGGGATTGTACAACGAGGACCGAAGTGACAACGGCAACACAATCAAAAACTATGGACCCACCCTCATCCTCGCAGGACCACGGGAGCAGTTCGTGGGAGATGGAGCTCAGCGAGAAGCAGACTGAGGCTTACTGGCTGCTCCGTGAGGCTGACATCCACGAGTTGATGTACGGAGGGGCCAAAGGTGGCGGGAAATCAGTGTTCGGGTGTATCTGGATGTACCTCGAGTGCTGTCACCTCATTGATAGATACAACATCGGGCCCCGCAAGTTCCCAATCCCCGTGGGGTTCATGGGTCGCAAGCAGTCAATCGACTTCACAAACACAACTCTGGAGACATGGAAGCGTTTTATACCACACGACTGTTATGTCTTGAGAGAGCACAACAAAGAGATCATCATCGACGGCAAGGTCAAGGTGGACTTCGGCGGGTTCGATAGATCTGACGTGATCAACAAGTTCAACTCTGCTGAGTACGCCCGGATCTTCCTCGATCAGGCCGAGGAGATCAGCTTGGATGATGTAGCCCTGTTGAGAGCAACACTCAGGCTGGTGATAAACGGCCAGAAGGTGCCCGGTAAGGCACTATACACAGCCAACCCAGCCCAGTGCTGGCTCAAGGAGGAGTTCGTCGACCAGAGCAACCCTCACCAGCGTTTCGTGCGGGCTCTGCCGGGTGATAACAAGTGGACTGGCGAAGAGTACGTCCAAGTGCTCGAGAAGGCACTGGCTCACAGGCCCGATCTACTCAGAGCATACAGGGACGGAGACTGGACAGCGTTCGAGGGTGACGATCAATTGATCCTCAGCAAGTATATCGTGGACTGCTACACAACCAGCCCCGTGCATGACGGGTATCTGGTGGTGTGTGACGTGGCCCGCTTCGGTGACGATGAGACGGTGATCTTCGTGATGGAGGGCACCAACATCGTACACAAGACCGTGTGGGGCAAGAGTCCAACCACAGCAGTGTCCAAAGAGATCACGGAACTCTCCCGTGCTTACGGGAACTGCCCGTGCGTGGTAGATGAGATCGGGGTAGGCGGTGGCGTAGTTGACCAGCTTATCGATACAGGACGCAGTGTGATCCCCTTCAATAGCTCGAACAAGCCGACCGAAGCGTCCAAGCGGAACAACCAACCGATCATGCACAACCTACGCTCCGAGGCTTGGTGGAACGCCAGCAAGATGTTCGCTGCTCACGAGATCTCGTGCTCAGGGATGTACCCGAGGTTGCAGTCACAGTTGACGATCCCCCGGTATGGGTTCCGCAACGGCAAGGTCTTGATCGAGGACAAGGAGAGCATCAAGAAGCGCATGAACAGGTCCCCTGACCACGCCGACACCTACGTTATGGGGCTCTGGGCAATGAAACAAACACAGTCAAGTGGTATGACAGCGTCTGAGTGTCGGAGGCTGGCCAAGAAGTACGGGAGACCAGCAGCGTGAGCAAACGTAGCGACTTCTATGAAGAACTCGGCATCACCCCTCCTGATGATTCAAAGCGGGTCTGTGGTGTTGAGTCCACCAGCAGCGACGGTCGGCAAGTGTTCTGCACAGAGGAGCCTGAACACCGTGGCAAACATAGATGCGAACTGAAGGATGGTTCCGGTAAGCTTGTAGTCCTGTGGGACACGGCGTGTGTCTCGTGTGACGAGAGGAAATTATGAGTCACGATCAGAGAGTATTCGCTTGGTTGTTCTGGATCTTGTACATCGTCGCAATGTACTCGGTGATGAGATGACTGAACAAGAGGAGGCCACGGTGGTGAGGGAAACACTGGATAAGGTTGAAGCTCTGCTCAAGAAGACCGCTAAGCCGAATCCGTGGCCTTACGAGCGGAAGACCTGTGGCACTTACGCCCTGATCAAAGGGCTCCGTGAGTTGAGGGAACAATATGGCTAAAGACGTTGACATCCGCAAAGACTGGGACGAGGCGTACAACATCGCTGCCAGTGGCTGGGGTGACTGGCTCGAGGAGGCAGAGAAGGACTATCGCTGCTACCTCGGGGACCAGTGGGACGAAAAAGATAAGGCATACCTGACCGCTCAAGGCAGGGCCCACTACGTCTTCAATCGTGTCCGGCGTACAGTCAAGCTGCTGACAGGCTATCAACGCAAGACCCGGCTGAGCATGAAGGTATCTCCGGTGGGCAAAGAGGACGATCCGGTCGCAGATCAGATGTCTGGGATCATCATGCAGTTGATGACCCGCTGCAATGGCTACAACGTCATGTCAGATGCGTACGAGATGGGCCCGGTGATCACGGGAATGAACTTGGTCGAGGTCTATCTGAACAACGATCAGAACCTCTGCCTCAATCGTCTGCCGTACAACAAGATCCTGCTTGATCCAACGATCAATAAGCGGGACCTGAGCGACTGCGATTTCATCCTCCGGCGTGAGTTACTTCCGAAAGAGCAGGTAAAAATGCTCTTGAGAGGAACGAAAGACAAGGTTATTGAGCTACTACCGGACGCTAGGACTGACAACAAGTACCCGTATATTCCGTGGGGATTCCGCAAACATGGCGAGAAGCTGATCACCTACGACGAGTTCTGGGAGAAGAGATCGACCAAGGTCAAGATGATACTGAACCTCCAGACAGGTGAGCAGATCGAGTGGCCCGGCTCAGCTAAGGACCTGAGAGAGTACATGGCCTACAATCCCATGGTTGACGCAATAGATCGCTGGGTAGACAAGATCAAGCTCCACATCCTCGTTGGTGGCGAGTACGTCATGTCCTCCGAGGACCCCATGAGGCTGGGGATGTACCCCTTTGTACCCCTAATTGGGTTCTGGCACCCCGAGGTTGACGACGAGAAGCTCAAGCTCCAAGGCGTGGTCCGGTCACTGCGAGATCCGCAAGCCTCCTACAACCGCAGGATCAGTCAGATGATCGACATCATCGAGGGTCAGATCGCCAGCGGGTACAAGGCCAAGGAAGATTCGCTGGTGGACAAAGAGAGTCTCTACCAGACGGGCCAGAACAAGCAGCTTTGGATGAAGAAGACTGCCCAGATGACTGACGTCGAGAAGATCCCGCCTCCGGACATCCCGCAGGGCCTGTTCGCTCTCAATGAGATGCTGGATAACCTGATGACTGAGATCCCCGGCATCAACAACGAGCTATTCGGGACTGAAGAGAAGCAGATCCCCGGCGTACTGTCCAAGCTCAGGCAAGGTGCTGCACTGACAACGCTCCAAGACTTGTGGGACAACTACCGCCAGTCCAAGCGTATGCTCGGGAAGGTCCTGATCAAGGCTGCTCAGCAGATGTATGACGCTGAGAAGGTCAAGAGGATCATCAACAAGCCCGTACTGCCCGAGTTCTACCTCGAGGATCTGGCTGAATATGACGTGGTAGTCCAAGAAGGGCTGCTCACCGATAGCCAGAGACAGATGTACTACGAAGAGATCAAGCAGATGTACCAGATGACTCAGTCACAGCAGGGTTCCCCGATCCCGGTCAAGGCCATACTGGACGCTGCCCCGATCCAGATGAAGGACGAGTTGCTCAAGCAGGTCGGGGAGCAGGAGAAATCTCAAGCCGAGGCTGCTCAGAAGCAACAGGAACAGCAAGCAGTGCTCAACCAGTGGCAACAGGCCCAGATCGTCAAGGATATAGCCAAGGCCGAGGAGAGTCTGGCTCAAGCTACCGAGAACAGGACCTCTGCTGCGTATGATCGGGCCAAGACTGCTGCTGAGATTATGAAGATGGTCCAAGATGGGGACCTAGCTAAAGCTCAGTTGATGCTTCAAGCTGCTCAGATGGCAGAACCGCCCCCGGAAAAGCCTCAGCCTAAACAGACACCGCAGCAAGGGGCACAGCAGCCTCAGCAACGGCGTCCCCAAGCACCTCAACCTCAGCAAGGAGCACAGGTATGAGTCATCGCAAGAACCGCACGTCGATAATCAGCAAGCCCAGTCAT
Source organism: Candidatus Pacearchaeota archaeon (assembly GCA_002690445.1). The sequence continues at coordinate 5,522 of NZER01000298.1, read as the reverse complement.
GGAATGATCCAGATAGGGGAGATGCGTCGAGGCATGGGTAAGCGATGTCAGCGTCGAATAGACGAGATTGTCAACACCGAGAAGCGATGGGACGAGTATTACATCATCATCCGGGCCTATCACGACAAGTCTGAGTCACTCCGCACCGGGCTCAATGTGATCAGGACCAAGTTGATGGTTACTCCCAAGGTCCCACACGCTTGGGTAGGGACGATGGGTGTCTACGTCAATCGCAAGAAAGGTCAAATTGAATACCACCACTGTCTGCCAGTAGATACTCCAGCAGCACCGGACGTCGAGTTCGATGGTGATCATGTGGAGACTGTCGCAGACTCGGTAGCACGATATAACAGCCCAATCGTATGGGCTGAGTCTGTCAACTAGGGCACACGGGCGTTGGTGTAACCGGGCTCACCACCGGGTTGGTCGTCGCCGGACCAAAGTGCCAAGAAAAGGAAGTGTATTATGGAACCTCAAGGAAGCAATCCGGGCGTAACAGATCCCGTCGCCGGGGATCAAGTTGACGTAGCATCGCAGAATCCTCCTGCTCAGGAACCAATTTCTGACAGAGGGTCATACGATCCTTCGGCACCACCTCCGGCAAACGATCAAGGGCCCGTGCCTTACGAGCGTTTCTCGCAGGTCAATGCTGAGAAGGCGATGATGGCACAGCAAATCGCCGAGCGAGACCGCCAGCTACAGCTATACCAAGCTCAGTTGGGTCAAGCTCGGGGAGGCCCTGACGCTCCACCGCCTCAACAGCAGCAGGTGCCCCAGATGGACCCGGTGCAGGAGATGTTGTCCACAATGGAGGACGACGACATGGTCGAGGGTAAACAAGTGAAAGAGTTGTTTGTTGCCATGAATCAACGGCAAGCAGCTTTGGAGAGGCAACAAGCCTTTCATACTTCTCACCCGGACTATGTCAATCTCGTGGGCTCACCGCAGAATTTAGCGGAGCCCATGCAGAAAGTATTAGCATCGAACCCAGCAATCGCTCAAGATATTGCCAACTCCCCGAACCCCATGCAGACGGCGTACAACTACGCTGCCATGTATCAGAATATGTCCCGGCAGCTTGGGGGTCAGCAGATCCCTCAGCAAACTCCCGTGGCACAGCCGATACCCGGCCAGCAAGTACATCCGTCTGCGGTGTCAGCGTTCAACGCTGCTCGAACACCAGTTTCTCCGGCAAACGCTGGAAGTGGGGCAGGGTACAGCAGGGCACATCGGTACGCCAACATGAGCGATGAAGAATTTGCTGCCCATCGGCGTAGTGTGGCAGAAAGATAGAAAGGAAGTAATTAGCTATGGCTAACCTAACAACGACCACTCAGGTGGACTCAGGGATCGAGGTCTACTACGACCGCACCCTGCTTCAGACCGCCCGGAGTAAGAGGGTCCATGCACTGTTTGCACAGACTCGCAACCTCCCCGCTGGCTCTAGCACCACGATCAAGTTCCGCAGGTACGCCCAACTGAGTACAGCAACAACCCCGATCACTGAGGGTGTAACGCCCAACGGGTCGAGACTCTCCAAGACGGACCTACTGGCCACGGTGGACCAATATGGAGACTTTGTCCATATTACCGATGTGGTGGATCTCACGGTCGAGGACCCGGTCCTGACAGTAGCTGCCGAGGAATTGTCCGACCAGATGTACCGCACCATGGACGAGTTGACCCGAGACGTCATGCTGGCTTGTGCCCAAACGGCCACTTGCTCCAACGGATCGCCCACAGCAACCCTGCTCAACAAGCTGGACATCGACGCCCGAGTGCAGGTCCTGCTGGGTAACGACACCTCGATGCTCGTTCCTCAGATCAACGCAAGCACTGGCATCGGGACCTCTTCGGTTCGTGAGTCCTTCTGGGCCATCGCCCACACGGATCTGATCAACGATCTGGAACTGGTTTCCGGTTTCGTGCATAAGAGCGACTACGCCCAGCAAACTGGCGTTCTTGAGGCCGAATGGGGTTCAACTGGTAACGTCCGGTGGCTGGTGTCTACGCTGGCACAGCCGGGCCCGACCAACTACTCAACCATGATCCTCGGTAAGGACGCTTACGGCACGATCAATCTCGGTGGAAACGCCAAGAACTATCGTGAAGGCTTTGGATCTGCTGGTACTGCTGATCCTCTCCACCAGAGGGCAACCTCGGGTTGGAAGGCGTGGTACATCACCAAGATTCTGAACGAGTCGTTCCTATCTGCGTTGGTCTGCACGAACGCATAAGTTGAAGTTTTGTTTACCGCCGTGGTCTCGGACTAGAAAAGACCACTAAACATTCTTTTGAAAGGTACTCTAATGATAAAGACAGGAAACTTTGTAGGCACCGCTGCTGCAATCAATCTTGACATCGGGTTTGTCCCTGATTGGTTCCGGTTGATAGTGGCTAGTGGCAACAATGACGTGATCATACACGAGTGGTTCCGGTTGATGGGCGAAGCTGGTCAAGCCGACATCGCAGAAGGCTGGAACAGTGACGAAGGTGTCACCACCGATAATGTCGCCACAGCAGGTATTTCTGCTTACGATTCCTCTGGCGTCTATGTGAGGATTCCTCACCCGGACGGCACCCGGAATAAGTACGTTGGTGTGTCCGATCCAGCTAATTATGCCATCAGCACAGCTTACTCCAATGCCCGCAGCACCACTGCTGTCGGCGATGTGGTCCGTGCTGCCAGCACAGCCGGGGTAGCGGAGACTAATGGTTTAGTTTACGAGTGTACAAACTCGGGGACCAGCGACAGCGCTGCACCAACGTGGCCAACTACGCCGGGTGAATCCGTAGCAGATAATGATATGATTTGGATCTGTCGCCGGGAAGACACCTTTATGGGCGGGTTCAAAGGCGTAAGTCTTGCTGCTGCGATGACCGAAGACAGCATTGAATCTTTCTACATCGCTGTCAAGGCCGACCAGAACGTCGATCACGGCGATGCTGCTGCGTTTACCGTCTAAACCCCTTACCTCGTGGGGGTGGCAATTGGGTCACCCCCTTCGCTAACCTCGGATATGAAAGGATTGTAACATGGCTAAGAAAAAGGAAAACACTGCACCAGTAAGAAAAGCACGAGTCCCCTCACCCGAAGAGGTGTCGGTCAAGAACGATCCCCGCAAGTGGGTCATCTTCTACAACGCCGAGGGACCGAAGGAAGACATCCATTTCAACTATGGAGGTGAGAAGTTTCACTTGATCCCCGGAGGCCAGTACGAACTGCCTCTGTGTGTAATCAAGAGACTCCGATCACTCGCTCTTCCAATCTACAAGCAGGTGCAGCGTCCTGACGGTTCAGGTGCTGATACCATGAAAGTCGGGGCCAACCCAAGGTTTATTTTGAACGATGTTGAAGATGTTCCGGAAACCGCGCCTATGGCCACCGGGACGGAACCTAACACACAGGAGAAATCTAATGTGGAAAACACTACTTAGGTACAGTCTCTTGGACTTCGTGCTGGTGGGGCTTGTTGCTACTGCCCAAGCTGAGCCCGAGAGACTAACGACACGAGTTGCCCAAGGGCAGCTACACCGCTTTTTGTCTAGCCCTGACTGGCGTTACGGCGACCACCTCTGGAGAGGCAACTCAGGTTATGACCTTATGTGGGATACCAGTGTCAACACCCTTCACTTTGAAGACAACACCGAGTTGGGCTTTGGTAACACCGCTACAGCACCGGACGTCTATTTCGCCTTCGACGCCACCAATTTCGAGATGTTCGCTGCCGCTGCCGATACTCCGTGGGCCATTGGAGCGGTGGCTGCCGGGTTCGACATCACCTACTACTTTGAGACGGCAGGGCAACTCAGGACCGACTACGACGGCGATTTTATCAACCTCACTGACGACATGGAGTTGAGGTTTGGTACGGGTGCCTCATCTGACGGTGATCTCAAGATCAGTTCCAACAGTTCTAATGTTCTCCAGATAGAACAGGTGGTGGCCGATACGGGCACGATTGAGCTTGGGGCTGACGGCACAGACATTCCGACCAAGTGGTATGCGGAAACGGCGGGTGATTATTTTGAGTTCACCGCAGATCAAATAAACTTGGTGAGTGTTGACGTAGTCATGTCTGATAGTGCCGTGGCTACCATGCCCACCATCATAGCGTCAACTGATGTCCACTACGCTTATAAGACCGTTATCAAAACGATCTCGTTTGACGATGACGCTTCCGCTGATGATTTTCAGTTTGACGATGATGCCGCAAACCAGACGGAGCAACCTATAGATTTGGGGGCTCTTGTTCCAGCTTATGCTGAGATCGTAGCCGTGCAGATTCGTTGTTTCGAGGCTGTAGTTGGTGGAACAATGTCCGTAGATATTGGAGTTACCACTGGTGCTGGAGATGTTTTAGCTGCGGTAGCCGTTGATGCCCTCAATGAAGTTTTTGGCGGTGCTGCGGCTAGTGCTCCGCTTATCGGAGTAACCAATGCGGCCCGGAACATCTGGGTCAACGCTACCCCTTCAGCCAACTGGAATACGCTAACGGCTGGCCGCTATGCGGTAATGGTAACCTATCTTGATTTCGGTGCGGTCTATACTCAAGACAGCCCGTAACCGTAGGAGCTAGACATGGCTTGGACATCTACGACAATCACGTCGAAGATACGGGACCTTACGGGTGAGCAGTCTGCCAGTCAGTGGTCAGACGCCAATATCCTGATAGAGATGAATCATTTCTACCAGAATATCTTCCCGTTCGAGACCCGTCTGCCGGAGTTGTGGGATTGGTACGAGCAGGTCCTTGCTGCTTCTGAAAGTGGCGAGTACAGCGTTGCCGATACCGTTCTGACTCTGGAAAAGCCCGTCACGCTGGACGATGGTGACGGTGACGTGGTTGCTCCCGTGAGGCTTTGGCTCGACAAAGAGGGGTTCTATTCTCTCTATCCCGAGGACGATAGCCGGGCAGAGGGGATACCCCTCGATGTCCTGTGGTACGGGCCCAATATCTATGTGCGTCCTAAAGCCGACGCTGCATACACCTTGAAGTTTGCAGCATTAGAGAAACCCACCGCCTTGAGCGGTTCCCAGAATCCCGTAAGCAATCGTTGGGGCCCGGCGATTGCTTACGGGACTGCTATTCAGAGGATGAACGACAAAGGTGATCCTGAGACCGCTGCCATGCTGAACCCGATGTATCAGTATCACCTAGCCAATATTAGCCGAAAAGGCATTTACCAACGAGCGGGTTTGCGTAGCAGACCCGGATTCTAACTAAGGAGGCCCAACAATGGCCAGAGAAATTCTAACAGGTGACGCCCACAGGTCTGGCGTTGATAAGGGCATACCTGCACTTTTTATCCGAAACGATGTACTCGCTAACCTATCTGCTGGCGTGGTTGACGGCGACATGACTTTGGGTCAGGTCGATGCCGATGGTGCTCTGTACGTTGTGGACGAAACACTGGAAGCACTAATAACCGCCGGGAACGTGGACCTTGCTGCGATGGAGGTTCTTCTTGGAACGATTGATGCCGATACAGGAGCCATAAAAACGGCTATCGAACTCATC
>NZER01000297.1 GCA_002690445.1 Candidatus Pacearchaeota archaeon | reverse complement strand
CTGTTACTTCTCCACTTGGTGCTGTTGCTGAAGTCATATCTGGAACTTGGTCAGCAGTATATCCTACATCAAAACCTGAAGCATTTAAAGTTACATTTTCCCCATCTGTTGTTGTGTTTGAAAAAACTCCTGAATTGAAATCACCTGTGGAATTATCAAAGAAAGATGGATTTAAACTTATAATGTAGTGCCCTATTTGATACAAATTACCCCCTAAATTAGTGGTGTTAGCATTACAATTAAGATTAGTAAAATTGGAATCTATATTAAACTTATATTGCTGTTTTGAGGTTCTTATATCAAAAATATTGTAGTCCCCATACCTCATCTCTGTATTATCAACAGTACATTCAACTCCTTCATTTGTTACAAACTTTAATCCAGTTAAAGTAGGAGTTATCTTTACTGCTTCTGACATCTTATAGTATCCTGAACCATTATAGATAGGATAATCATTTTGTAAACTATCAAAGAAACTTCCTTTTATTCTTATTTCTTGAGCAGTCTGTACATTTTCATAGATAAAGTGTTCTGTTGAAGGAGAAGTTCTTTCTAATTCAATAGATGTTCCTTCTACCTTATCTGCTTCACTTATATCTATTTGTATTATTACCATCATTAATAGTATTAATCCCATAATATATATTTTTTTTAACATCTTAGCAATCTACCGTTGTATCATTATTGTTAATTATGATGGTAGTTGCATTTGCACAGATGAACATTGTACAAGCTGAACCATCCAAACATATTCTTCTTGTGTTATTTAATTCAATACTTCCTGTTTCTAATGTAATATTTTGTGTAACATTCAAACTATTACCGATAAAAGTATCTCCACTTTGTTCAACTCTAAAATGATCAAAACCACTATCTGAAATATTAAGATAAGGAACTGAAATAGCTGATGTATTATGAACATTCAATACTGCTTGTGGTGTAGTTATTCCGATACCAAGATTTCCAGCACTTGTCAATCTCATTTTTTCAGCATCATCTAATCTCCAATAAATAGTAGATCCTGTTGTTGCATCATTTCTTCCTTGTATCTCTGCTCTTAAAGTTGAACCACCATAGAATAATAATGCTCCTAATGCAGTTGTATCTGATGTGTCAGCTAATCTTATAGCTGAAGCGGTTGAAGATGAAATATGTAATTCAGATAATGGTTCACCTGTTCCAATACCAACATTAGTTGAAGAGAAATTATTATTACCAGAAACTAACTCAAAGAAAGTATCACTCTCATTATTTGTTAAGTAATTAGATAAATCAATTGAAGTTAATATTCCTGTTAATAAAGAACCATCCCCTTTATAATTTCCTGTAACTTCTAAAGAACCATCAATTAATAATCCTGTTACATTAGCTTTATTATTTCCAATAGCAACATTACCATCTGTATAAGTTATATCATTACCAAACTTATCCCAATAAGCATTACCAGCATTCAAAGAATAAGGAACAGAAGTAATATTAATTCTTGGTGAAGCTTCACTATCATCATTTACTGTAACACCAACATAAGTATCTGAATTGTTTATCAAATAAGATTCATCAATCCCATCAAAAACAGTAGCAAAGAAACCACGAGAAACAGCAAGATCAGTAAAACTTTGTTCAAAAGCAGCACTTCCTCCTGTTGCTGTGTTGTATAGACTTAATGTAAAGTTAGCAGTACCATTAATAACATTTCCATCTGTATCGTAAACTATTCCATTTACATCTAATGATTGTGGAACTGCTCCCATCACTAAAGGTATTGTTAATAATATCATCATAATATAATAAATCCACCTCATTTTATTCTCTTAATTTCTATTTCTTCTCCTACTGCAAAGTCTTTTAGATACTGTTCTATCTTCTTTAAAGGAACAACCTTATGTTCTGTTTCTGCATATCTTTGTTCTTCAAAGATACTTACCTTAGTACAATTAAATAGTTTCATGGTGCTGCTCCTGGAACAGCTTGTTGTCCAAGAGCTATTGCTGCTTCCTTAATTGAGTTTCCTAAAGCAGCCATTGAACCACCTAAGTCATTTATCTTTCCTAATGTCATCCATAAAGCAATAACAGTAAATATCATTACACCAAATACAGATACAATACCACCATAAGTTTGCCAAAAACTTGGTTGATTATATCTTTCATTGATTGCTTTTTGTGTTAACACAAACCAATTTCTCATATCAGCTTCTAATGGTGTTAATGTTATTCCTGGATTTGTGGAAACATCAACATTCAAAGGAACTAATTCACTATCTGAAAACTGATAAAAGAATAAGACTGGTTTGCCCTTAGTTGTTGGACAAGTGAATTTATAATCTGGAACTGGTAGAGAAACATTTTTTTTCTTTAAGAATCTAAAAGATTGTTGTCCTCCTTTAGTTCTATGGATTTGTCCTCTATCTTCTACAATTAAATTAACATCTCCAGATTTTTTAAATATAACAACCTTATGATTAAATCTAATCATGTAATAATAGTAAAAAAAGAATCCTCCACCTATTACTATAATATACATTAACACATAGAATGCAAATAATCCTACTGATGCAAAGTTTCCAAACCCTACTCCTTGTGTTATACTTGTTGGTAATAATTGTTCAAATGCTATCTTAGCCACCTCCGAGTTTTGGTCTGTTGAATAAAGATCTCTTTGGTGGTTGTGCTCCACCAACAGTTCTAATCTCTTTAACTGATTCTGTTGTCTTTAAGAAGTTTCTTTCTCCTTCATCTAATGAACGATTCAACGCAAAAAGAAGATTATCTTCTATTAAATGTAAGATAACATCTAAGTTATCTTTTTCTATCTCGTATTCTTTCCTACTAACAAATAACTTTTCAACTATATTTAACATTGTTTTATACATTATTTTTTTTATTTCTGGTTCTGAAAGATTTGTAAGGTAAACATTCTTGTTAACTCTTGGACGTATAACAACATTCATTAATGTTGTAACTCCTTTCTCATTCATCAAAGCTACTCCACCTTTTGGAACTATCCAATCTTGTCTTATGTCATCAAATATTTGTCCTCTTAGAGTTCTCTCTATTGAATCTAAGATACCTTCAGGATCTAATTGAAATTTAATTAAGTCTGATGTTTGTAAATCCCTATAAGGCATTGCTCCTGGGGGAGGAGCAAAGTTCGTGTTTGTTTCTACTTGTTGATATTCATCTTGTTCTGCTATTTTAATTACCTCTTTGCATTTTTAGCTAAATGTGGTTTTACTCTAATCTTTTTACTAGAGCCAGGAACTTTTCTTAAGTGTCCTTTTACTCTATGTTGTTTTCTTGCTGGCATTTCTTTTCACCTCCTTGATTTTTTCTTTGGTAATTCTTGCCATACTGTTGTGTATGTGTTCTTACCTGTTTTTCTACTGGATTTAGCAATAAATTTTTTGTTATCTTTCCATTTTATTGTCCCTTTTTTTGTGGGTAATGTCATTTCTTTTACCTCCTTTTCTTTCTTTTTTTTGAACTTGGTAATCCTCTTTGCCATTTTATTTTTTCCTCCAATCATACAACCCAGCTTTCTTTTTCTTTGTTCTTGATGTTCCCCATAAATTAAATTCTACTATGTTGGATAATTTTATATCTTCTTTGGTTAATTTTTTCTTTGCCATTTTCTTTTACCTCCTTCTTTTTCTCTTCTTTAAACTTGGTAATCCTCTTGTTCTTAATCCACCTATCAATCCTTTGAATGGTCCTCTTAAATCAAACTCTATTGCTAGAACTGATGGTGTGAATTGTTTAAGGATTCTTCCTCTTCCTCTTGGTAATTTTATCTTTGGGAATCTTGGTCCTTTAGGTAAGAAAGGTGGAATAAAAAATGTTGGAGGGGGTGTAAATGGGGGAACTCCTGGAACAGTAACTGTTGATGGAGGAGGAGTTCTTAATCTTAATTCTGTTCTTGGAATTTGTTTTGTTATTTCCTTCGTAATAATTTTTTCTACTGGTACTGTTGCAGTTATATCTTGAATCCTAGTTCTAGATGCTTGTGTTGTTGGAGTTCTCAAAGCTAATCCTTGTATTAGTTTTGGAGATATAATTGTTTTAGTTTTAGATACTTGTCTTGTTCCTGATTTAGAAAGTAATATAGGTTTTAACCTAAAACTTTGACTTTGTTTAGTTAAATCTTTAGAAATCTGTATAACTCCTGGTCTTTGAATAGTTGGTCTAGTTATTGAAATTGTTTTAGTTATAGGTGCATCCCTTATTCTAGGTGTAGGTGGTTTTAAATCAATCCCCCTTGCTAAAGTTTTACCTATGTCTTGAATTGATTTTGGTGATAATCCTGGTTGTGTTTTAAGCGATTGGATTGTGGAACTGCTCCCATCTGTTTGTTGAGCTTTAGGTATATCCTTAATTTGTAAAGGTTTATAAATTGTTAAAGCAGTAACTTTTGTTGGTTTAGAAACAAGTGGTTTAGCAATTCTTGCTCTTTTAGTTAATCCTACAGTACCAAATATTCTAAAGAATGTTCCTCCTAAAGTTACTTCTCTTAATTGTTTTGTTAATGCTGTTCCTCTAATCCTAAATCTTCCTCCTCTTAAGAATGTACCTTCAAGTAAAGGTTGTTTTTCTTGTTTTAATATTAGTGGTTCAGGTTTTGTTTTATCAAAAAAATGTAATAATTCATGTCTAAGAATCCTTTTTCTACTTACTAACTGTTTAGGTATTCTTCCAGCTTTCAATGATTTGGATAGTTTTTCTAATCTAGGTCTTTTTTCTATTTCAATAAAAGGTTTATATCCTTTAAGTTTAAATTTTTCTGTAGGAAATAAAATCCTACCAAGAACTCCTTTCTCTTTTAAAAATCCACTAATAAATTCAGGTGGGTTAATTCTTCCTTTCTTGACTAATTTTTGTGCAACCTTTTCTGGAGAAATCTTTGCAGTTTGTAATCTAAATAAATCTAAATCTAATTTACTAAAACTAGCGAATGGTTTTGTTGTATCTTGTAGAGCTTCTATTATTTCAAATCCTCTTCCTTTAAATCTTGTTTTAGCTCTTGGTATCCTACCAACAAATTCTATAGGAGAAAAGAAGAAACTTTTATCTAATTGTTTCAAATCAAACCCTCTCTTTTCAGCACCTGTTCCAGACTCAAGTTTAAATTCTCCTTTAGATAATCTTTGACCTAAGAACTGTGCTTGTTTTCTAGTTAAATCTAAAGAAATTGATTCCTCTCTTAATTTAAATGATACATCAACAAATCTCTGTCCTTTCTTAGGAAGAGTTATACTTATTTTTTCAATAGGAATAGGTTTTCCCAATCCTTCTAGTCCAACAGTTCTTTGTGCAACTCTTTTTTTAACTTTAGGTCTTAATCTTTTAAATATTAAATCATTAATGAAAGTATCTGGAAGATCCCTTAAAAAACTTTTAGGGAATAATTTACCTAGTATAGGAGTATCAGTTGTAATCTGTGTTGCTTTTACAGTAAACTTTGCTTCTTGTAATATGGTACTTACTCCTCCAGGTTCTTTTGCTATTTCAATAGCTTTTATTGGTGGCTTTAGAATCTTAACTGTAGGAATAGAAACTTTTATATCTCTAGGCACTAATAATGTTCCTCTCTCTGCAATACTTTTCTTAACTCCTTTAGATACTTTTCCAAACCCTGCTAACTCTGCAAATAATAATTCAGGAGAAGTTACTGCACGAGTTACTAATCCTCTAGTAAATTCTTTTGGTTGTAAAGCTACTGCCCCTAAAAAACCTAATCCAGCTACTCTACTCAATCCAGCTTTGGCTAATAGGTTTCTACCTCCTCTTGCAAGAAGATAAATACTAACAATTGAAGCTGCCCTGCTTATAATAGGAGTTTCTTTAAATTGTTTTGCAGTTTCTGATATTTGAATTGTTTCTGCTTTAGAAAATAAACCCAAAGTTCCAAGTTCTTTCTCTAAATCAAATTTTATTTGTTCCCTTTCTTCTTTAGTTTTAAACTTTAATTTCTTCCCCTTTGTTTCTTTAAACCCTTTAATTAATGTAGGGAAGAATTTAGGTGTTTCAAAAAATTCTTCTGTCTTTAATTTAATCTCTTCCTCTTTAGCTTTCAATCCTTTTCTTTTTTCTTTAAATTCAAGTAGTTTTTCTTCTATTACTCCAACATCCTTCTCAAGTTCTATTTCTTTTCCTAATCCTTTCAATCCTTCAATCTCTGTTTCAAATTCTCCAATACCTAATTCTCCTCTTATCCTTTCCTTTGTTTTAGATTCCTCTATTTCCCTTCTTCTTTTAGATAACTTTCCCCTTAATGCTGCAAATTCATCACCTAATTGTTCCTTAGTTGGTAATCTTATTCCTTGTTGTGCTAAAAATCCTCTAGCTTTCTGTATGGGTGAAGGTTCATCAATTCTAAACTCTGCTGGAGGATCTATTTCAAAATCAGGATGTTCTACTTCATCTTCTTCAACTTCTACATCAGCTACATCTGCTGGACGATCCTCTTCAGCTATCTCTTGTGAAATTCTTCTTGCTTCTGCAGCTCTTATTAATTCAGAAGCACCTCTTACTTCCCCTTCTTTACCTAATAGAATCTTTGTTCTTATTTTTCCTTTTAATTCTTCACGAGTTCCCCTAATTAATTGTGTTTCTGGTTCTGTTACAATAACAAGTTGTCCATCACTTACTCTTACTTGTCCTCCTCCTCGTTCCAATGTTTTTATTCTAGAAATAGCAGTTCCTGTAGATTTAATTCCTGTTTGTTCTTTAAGTAATTGAATTTCTTGTTCAACTTCTTGAACAGTTCTTCCTGTTCGTTTAGCTCTCTTAATTACAGAAGGATCTTTTCCTTCTCCTCTTGGTCCACTAATGAGTTTTCCAAATTCTTTCTTCTCTTTTGGAGTTATCTTTCTAATTGACTTAGATCTTTTTGTGCTTACTCCATTTACCAACTTTAATTACCTAGCAACTAAGTAATAGTATAGATACCTTTATATTAATAAGATTTATTATATATGTTGTAGAAGATGAATGATGCCGAACCACAAAACACACCAAATTCTAGTTTAAGTGAAAGATTTAACATTGGAGTTGCTTCTGTTCAAAGAATTAATTATATTTTAAACATAGTACATGAATGTTCTTCTTATGCAATGGAGGGACATCTAGAATCTTTCTTTCAATGGAAACATTGGCTATCAAGATTACTTATGGAAACACTTATCCTATTAAAAGAGGATGAAGTAGAAAAAATAAAGACAATAAAAAAAGAAATCAATAAAGATTTATTAAGTATGAATAATAAATTAAAAGCACAAGAGAAAAATAACAGAATTTTTGTGGATACCTATAAGATTTCTTGTAATTTAGAGGAATGGGAAATGATTATAAGGGAAAGTGATAAGATAGAAGTATTATTGTTTCCAAAAGATGAAGATCCAGCTAAGGCAATTACAAAAAGATGAAAGTATGTGAGAAATTATTTCCATTAGGGCATTTTAAAGGACAAAAGAGTGATGGTTTCTATATGCACCAAGAGTTAAAGAGAAATATAGATATACTTCTTAAGAATATTGTTAATGATTGGGACTTCACTATCTTAATCTCTGGAGGAGGAGATGTAAGAGTAGGAAAATCTGTATTAGGTATGCAGATAGCATCTTATATTGCATATGAAATGCAAGAAGTATATGGAAAGAAGACAATATTTAATCTAGATGATAACTTTGTGTTTGATGGTCAAGAATTAATAAAGAAAGGACATGACTTAGGAGCAAAAGCTCCTTACTCTCCAATATTATTTGATGAAGCTGGTGCTGATTTAGATTCAAAGAAAGTATTAAGGGCTTCTACTCAAATAGTGTTTGATTATTTTAGGGAATGTGGTCAGTATAATCTATTTAACATATTAATCATCCCTGATTTCTTTGATTTACCTAAAGGAATTGCTATATCTCGTTCAATTTGTTTGTTAGATGTTTATTATCAAGTGGATAGGGAAGGATATTTTAAGAGGGGGTTCTTTAGATTCTTCTCTAAGCCAAGAAAGAAAGACCTATATGTTAATGGGAAGAAGTTTTTGAACTATTATGCTGCTAGACCAGAGATTATAGGGGATTTTAGGGAGTTTTACCCCATAGACGAGAAGAAATATAGGGAAATCAAGAGGGAGAAGATGTTAAAGAGGGCAGAAAGCAATGATCCTCTAAATGCTACACCTAGATATACTAAAACATTGAAACAAAGGGATATTTTCATAAGAAAGTTCTATGAGATGGGATATACCCAACAACAGATAGGAGATCTAATAGAAACAGCTAGAACAACTATTAGTGAGGTTCTAAATTCACCAAAAAGTAGGCGATAACACCCGAAATCCCTAGGAAAATGAGTTTTTGACAGCTGTCGGGAACTAATTACCTTATACTTCATTTTTAAAGGGGTATGATAGGAACTTTTAAGCAATGCTTAAAACATTTAATCATTCTACCGAAAGGTTTAAATACTTATACGTATTAGTAAATATATGGTTAACAAATGTAAATGTAACAGTCCAAAGTGTGGTCATCAATGGCAACCTATAGTTCAAGATCCTGTAGTGTGTCCTAGATGTAAATCATACAACTGGAGGGAGATAAAAGATGAAAGAAAAGAACAAACAAATGAAGGAAAGCACAAATCTAAATAGTATCTTTGGAGGATTATTTAGGGTAGGAGAATACTTTGGTGACTTAGTAGTTGGTGAAGATAAGAAGACAAACAAAGAGTTGAAACAAATGGATAACATCTTTGATTACAAAAATGATTTCTTTACATTTGATTTTAATTCAGAAATCTTAGGAGAGAAAAAGAATGACAAAGAAAACTAAAGACAACAAATCTATAATGGTAATAGTAAGAGTAAGCAAATCCAAATACAAAGGATATAACTTAAACGCCTTTAATGATTTGTTAAAGAAAAATCCATTAACAAAGTTTGAAGTAATTAATATTACCTCATAATGTTGAATGACATATCTTACAAAATTATAAAGTTTGTAATCCAGATAACTTGGGTTATCTTACTTTATATTATTGTTAAGAGGTTGTTAGAGGGAAAGAAACAAGTTCGTAATCTAGATAAGATTGCGAATGAAAAGGAAAGACCTTTATAAATGAAGCAGGATAAAAGTTCGCAAAAGAAGAAAGAAGACAAGTATTGGTTACACTTTCTAATATTTGTTGGGGCAGTCTTTACATTAATAATTAGTGTGTTTATAATAATTAGGGAGTTAGGATGATAAAATCAATATTTTGGTTCGTTGCAGGATTCATAGCAGGATCTATTTTTGGTAGAGTAGTAATTGAGAATTTAATAAATAGGTGGTTAGGATAAATGGTAAAAGTTAGATGTTTTGAAGAAGACTTGAATAGTTCAAATAATCCTAAATTAAGAGAAGATTGGTTAAGAATATTCCATCTAAAATTT
>NZER01000296.1 GCA_002690445.1 Candidatus Pacearchaeota archaeon | reverse complement strand
TACCCACACCATTTGTTCCGGTCTTTCCCAATGGAAACAACCGTATAGGGTGTGCGATTGTCCGGAGTGAGTTTGGCCACGTATTCGTAAAAGATCGGTTTCTTGGTCTCGGGATCTATGAATATGCAAAATTCCTGAGGCTGTCCGGTTCCCAGAACATCACGCTTGATCCAACATTCCAGAACTTGAATGCTTGGATTCTCGTTGGAGTCGAAGTCCAAATTCTCGGTGCGTTCTTCGTTCTTCAGGGTCGGGCTCCTTGGATTCGCATCCTTGTTCGACATGTTGTAAAAATCAGCAAACGTGATCCATTCCCGATCAAGAAACATTTCCCGAGCCCAGTGCATGTCCTTGTCGTACAATTCGACCAGGATATCCGCATCGTCAATGGATTCGGCATCGGTCGGACATAGGAAGCGATCGGAATCGATGACCTCCGACCTTGGACCTTTGTACTTCACCATTTGAGTTGGTACTCCGTCCGGGAGCGGTTGGAATTCGTGAACGCCCGGAATCATTTGAAAAGATGGCTCGGAAGCCAGGCGCATCTCGGTCTGCCCACTGAGCGGATTCATTTCGGGAATGAATTGAGCGTCCCCTTCGATGATCATTCCCTCCCCCGGGATCTCTTCGAATTCCTGGGTTTCGTTATTAAACAACCCATTCCTTTCGTAATCGTACCAGGTGGAAACATCTTCTTCGTACACCGCTTTAAGAACAAGTGCGCGTTGGATGAAAAGATGGAGATAGGACTCTTCCAACCGTTCTCTGGTCCCCGCCCTGTCCTCGATCTTCCAGTTGAAATATTTGTCGAATGCCTCGGCCATTTCGATATCCGCAGCTCCTTGAGCTTCGAATTTGAAATATGGACTGGTTCCCGTGATTTCATCTTCGGCCCTGGCCATGAAGTGATCAACCACGAGAGAGGTCATGGGGATGGAAAGATTGGAGTGTGAGAATATGCCGTCGTAATCAACCCGGTCATCCCGGTGATTGTGGTACATCTTCCAGGATATTTTGTCAGACTCAATCCTTTCCCGATTGTCCTCCTTCAATTGCTCGACCCGCTCGAGAGCGTATTTGACGAGCTTTTCTTCCTGCTTTTCCGTGAGGCGTAAGTTGGTTTGTTTCATTTATACAATGTCACGCTTTTGCGCTTTCTTGATTACTGTTCTCAACGCATCATGCTCCTTGGCCTCGAGCTCCGCAATGCGTTGCATTTTACGTTCCGGGCTCAGTTTGCTGCTCTCGATCTTTTTCTTCTCCGCTCTTATCTTGCTCCGTAAACCGTCCACATATTTTACCGAGTCGGACAGGCTGAGAAGATCTCTTCGATCGACCGTTATTTGCTTGGCCAATGCCTTGTTTTTACCCGCTGCCTTGAGCTCGGCCTCTACGGTTTTGACCGCTCTCCGGGTATGATAGTACTTGGTTCTGATATACGCGTCATGAGTAGTCGTGCGATAGAAGCGGCTGACGAGAGGGACCTTGTTCGGCTCGAACTCTGAAAATTCCTTGGTGTCCGAGATCACTGGATATACACCCTCTCCGAATATTCCCGTGAATATCTCGTATGGTCCGCCGAGATACCCTCCGAGGAAATCACTGAACTGCTTGAGTGACCATTCTTTCGTCCCGTCCCGGCTCTTGGATGCGTCCCCACCAAAGAGACCGGCCCATGAACCGGTGATCTGATCGTTCCCGCCCATCCATTCGTTCAGTTTCCTATCCGCATCGATTATATATTGATGATCCCGATCTTGCGCCCGCATATGTGTGGGCTTTGGTGCTTCGAAAGGTGCATTGGGTTTGACCCTAGGTCGGCCTAAGAAATCCTCATCCCACTCGTCAAATGGCTTCAGCCAGGATGGGGTCAGGATGTTGGATACGCTGGCCCCACCAATCGGATTGAATGCATTTAAGGTGGCGCTTCCATTTCGGGTCATGAATTCGGCGGCGGAAATAGTGTCGCCATCCGACATCGTGTCCCAAAACACATCGGCCAGAGTATTTCCAAGCGCCCAGATTGCATTGTATCCGAGAGGGACGGGAATTGTTACGCTACCCCCGTCGCCGGGAATTTGAACGACCGCATTGGTATCGCGTTTATATGAGCTCAGCGTATCAAAATCAGTGGTGGCTTTTTCCTCGTCCTCATCGTCATCCATCAAGCGATTTATGGTGGCCAGGAGAAAAGCGGCACCTGCGAGCTTGGCAACGAATATGGCGCTTTTCTTGGGGCCTCTTCTCTTGAAGGTTTGAATCATCCGATCAGCGGAGTTCACACTCGCGCTAAAGAATAGGAATTGGGATCCGAGAATCTGGGAAAGTTCGCCCTTTTGGTTGAAGTCCACAGTTATGTTTCTCGAGATGTTAGCCGCTTGGTGAACGGTCAGTCCATTCTTGATCGCGGCCCAAAAAGCGGACATTCGAACGGAATTTTCAAATGCACTACTTCCGGCATCGACATAGTCCCACAAAGCCTTCCAGCCCTTCTTGGCCGCGCCCTTTGATTTACTCATCTTTTTCTCACTGGCCCGAAAATCTTGGATCAGCTCGGCGGGTGGTTTGTGTCTAAAGTACCCAACCTTGGCGCCGGCTTGTTTTGCGAATTGATACATTTCGGCGAAGTCCCCCCGAGCAAGAAGTTTTTCCGCAAAATCCTCGGTCATCTCGGCGTCTGCGAGCTGGGTGACTTTACCCCTCGCCATATTCAGTTCGTTACTCGCAATGCCTTTGGCGAACCCGCCCAACATTTTTAAATTAAACGCATCCTTAACGAGCTTGGATTTCTCGTCCTCGGTCAAGTGAATACCCATAGTTCCAAGGTCGCGGGAGAGATTGGGAAACCAGAAGATCGGATTTTTCGACGTGAACATGGACGCCATGAATCGAACGATTGAATTCGGGCCTTTGAGAATTTTGGGGAGCGGTTCGTATCTCAAATTCTTCAAGGACCGGGCAGCCCGTCCGCCACGCTCGTTCTGTTTGAACTTGATCATGTGAGCAACCCCGTTCTTTCGATAAACAAATACGTAGTTGTTGTCCTGAAAAGTCGTGTTGATACTACGCCTGACCATGCTCAGACCGTCCACTTTCTTGCCGCCTACCTCGATGTCTTTGGTTTCGATCTGGTAATCTTGTTTCTCTTGGAGTGGGCGAAATTCCTTTTCGAATACTGCATTGTCACCCTCGAACATCTCCCTCGCCTTTTGACTAATGGTCTCGTCCTTTTGCATACGATTCCATAAATCGGGCACTTCCGTTTTGAGCTCGAATGGAGGGAATCCTTCCATTGTTTCAAGCTTCTCGTTCGGGTATGCAACGGCACGTATGATTTCAAATGCCAGTCCGTATGCTTGGGAAACCTCGTTCTTATGGCTTCGAATAGCTCCGTCAAAATATTGTTCCTGAGCGGTCATGAAAACGAGCTTGGGGTCAGGACCGACCGCTTGCTTATTTCCCTCGCTGTCCGTGATCGTGGTCTTTGATTCGCCACTTTTGTTCAATCGACCAAATGCACCTTTCTGCATGAACTTATGCTTGGGCTGGTCCCATCCCTTCCCGGCCGCGGTACTTGATTTTCCCATCACCTGAAATGCACTCTCCGCATCCCAGAGCTTTCCATCGCCCTCGCCCTCGAATCCTTGCATCGGTGCATATGAGTAATTGCTGTCCTTCCCGTCCCATTGATGGATGTATTTCGATCCGTTCTTCTTCCAGTCAAAGAACGAGGATGCTTTGATCATGGCATCGTATTCATCAATATCGGATGAGTTGCCCGGCCTGTCATCCTGGGTCGAGCGAATCAATCCGGACTCGGATTTGTGTTGAAGGGCTTCACGATTCATTTCGTAAAAGAGCTGCAATGGATTGCTCGAGTCTTGAAGAAAATTTTGGAACTTCTTGAGTTCTTTCGTGGTGCCCGTCTCCATGTCCTTGACCACCTTTATGGCATCCTCCGTACTAATACCGCTCAGGTTGTCCCCGTGCTTTTCGAGAAGTTTGGTCAGGAGCTTGATATCGCTCTCTTTTGTCGCTCCGGCCAATTCTTCCTTATACATGTTCTTCAGGCGGATGTTCCTGCTCGGTGCGGCGCGCGCGATAAGGTACTGGCCAAAATCTTCAAGGGATACTCCATGCTTCCTGAGAGCGTCCTCGACGGGTTGCATGAAACGGAGATAGGCTTGTTTTACGACCTCGTCCGTCTTTCCATAGTACTGATGCCAGAGTCCGCGAATGTCCAATCGATCGAGAAGTTTTCGATCATCGATCTTGGAATCCTTGAGAAATTGTTCCACCACGCGGGAGGAGGCGTCGGCGATATTTACGAAAGCTGAAATAAAGTCGGCGTGTGCACCGGGCATCGCGTGTTTTACACGATCCCTAAGCTCTTCCCAATTCTCGCCCAGTTCCTTGGCACCCATCCGCGAGAGCAAGGATACATGCTCATTCAGATCAACGTCGGGTGCGTGGGACGAGAGACTGTATGTTGAGCCCTTCTTTAAATTAACGCTTGAGCCGAGGGCTATGGATGCATCCGAGCTAGGCTCAAAGCCAGCTTTTTTACCGTACGGATCGCTCACCAACGTTGCCTTTTTCAATCCGGAGGGTCTCCAAATTGCTCCGCTGCTTACATCCCACCCTCTTGCTATCTTATACCCTACTGAAATAATTTTCCCTCGGGGGTTACCGTCTTTTTCAGCCTTTTCCCAAGACTTGTGAAGTTCTTCATACCGGGCATCGTTGGCTTTGTCATGTTCTTCAAATCCCTTACCTTCCTTGCCAGAGTAATATTCCGGCTCACCAATATCTATCCATATACCGTCGTAATCTTTGGAGACTTTACCCCAGTCCACTAGGTTCTCAGTTTTCCACTCAGAACTAGCATTGGGATCCCACTCGTCAATTTGGGGGGCGAATTCATCCCTTAAATACTTGGAGATAAAATCGTCCATCTCTCCCTGTGTTCTGAGCCTAAGCACGGAGTCGGAAAGTTCGACCGTCCAAAGCCGGCCTTTTTGAAAGTTGTCGTACCCGTTTGTGTCTATAAATCCCATCCAGTCCAGACCTCGACTAAACCAAGCGCCTTCTGGTTTATTTGTCTGAAAACGGCTTTGGTTGTGGATCTGGGAAACATCGACGACCGAGCCGTCAAAGGAGGTGGACATGATGGTCAAATCATCGGGTTTTACCAGGCTCGCCATCTTGTCCAATTGAGCTTTTGTGAGCGTTGAGTAAGGAAGTTTTCTCGCGATACTTTGTGCGGTTTTGAGAATGTGCCGGCTAGCACCCTCCCCACTTAAGGTCTGAGGAGTAAACTTGGGCTGGCCCAGAGCATCCGCAACAAATTGATTGAGGGCCTCTACGGCCGTGGATTCACCCATGGCGTCAACCATCGGAACAGGTTCCTTAAAAGTCATTCCCGCAGGCATGACATCCGGACCCATGTATTCATCGAGTGCTTTGGCGGCGGCACGAAATTCGGGAACCCCGTAATATTGGCCAAGAATCTTGGTGCGTGACTTATTGATCCATCCATCCTTTCCAATACCAAAGAATGGGAACCACTGGCCGGGAGGCGCCAAGTTTTTGTCTTTTCCTCCAGTTCCCGTGGATTTCCAAAACGGTAGCTTTATTCCGCCTACATCAACGACTACGATCAGTCGGCCGTTGTAATCAACCACATGGGAAGACTTACCTTCTACGGATACCTCTTTCTTCCCGCTCTGCATGAAATCATCCTTACCCAGCGGTATAGGCTCCAACTGAAACAAGCCTTCCCACTCTCCGGCTAGCTTAAATACAAGGTCGCTGTCCGATCCCTCTTGAAGATCGGGATCGTTCTTGAACTCTTCTATTATCTTGTTTCGAAGATCGGAGACTTTCGGGGAGTCGTCGATGAATATCGCCGTTTCCTGCGATGATATGCTTTCCCGATCGACAATTGATTTGCGAACGATGTCCCGCATTCTTTCTTCGGTCACCTCGCCCGCCAAGAAGTCTTTCCACTCGGCTGAATCCTCGGTCAAAGGATCAAGTCCGGTCTTCTGCTCGGTCTTCTGCTCAGTCTCCTGCTCGGTCTCCTGCTCGGTCTTCTGCTCGGTCTTCTGCTCAGTCTTCTGCTCGGTCTTCTGCTCGGTCTTCTGCTCGGTCTTCTGCTCAGTCGGAACCGGAGGCTTCAGGCTGTATTTTCGAACAGTTTGTTTTTTAGCGCCTTCGGGGAGTACGGTGATTTCAAGAACCGTACCTTCGCCCATTGTAGTCTCGGATAGGAATTCTGTAAGTCTGGCCTTGGCTTCTTTAAAAT
The DNA here is from genome assembly GCA_002690445.1 of Candidatus Pacearchaeota archaeon. The sequence continues at coordinate 16,813 of NZER01000296.1, read as the reverse complement.
CGCTAGAGCGTAGATCTATGTCCCGGGGATTGCCGCCGACCTCTTGAATCGAGAGAATTCGATCGCCCGGTTTGAGAAGAGTCTGTACTTTTGTAATCGAGGGGGGCTCATCGACTACCAACGGAAATCTGTCCTGTCTGTCAATTTTCTCCCTCTTGCCGGGCAATCTTTCAAGTTGCAATTTCAATCCATTGATCCGGGATTTGAGAATATTGGCCTTCTTAGGATTTGTTGACCGAATTTCAGCTTCTTCTTTTTCGGAACTTTGAATCCGGTTAGTCAGATCTTCCGCCTTAGCCGCGGATTCTTTATTCAGGCCCCAAGTATATAAGAAAGGTTTGGAGTTCTCGGTCTGCTTGAATTCAACACCCAGATCGGCATGTATGCCTTCTTCCTTGGAATCCTTAAATGCTCCCGTCTCTTCCGTGCGCTCGCGGTTCAGGTCGTCTTGAGTGACCTTACCGGATGTGGTCTCGGGATCGGCATCGGATACGTTCTCGTCGATCGCGGAGGCTAATTCGTCCTCGATCGGGGAACCGTAAAGTTGCATGTCGGCCTGTTTGAGCTGGCCCTGGGCTTGGGTCTTTTCAGCACTCTCGTTAATCGCCAATCGGCCAGCATCCGCAATTCTTTGAATTACGGGAATTGCGGTTTCGGCCATTACTTTCGGATCGGGTGTTTCGGTGAGGAACATAGCGGAGGCTACGCGTTCGCCATTCACAATGAAGGTATCTCCGTCGTAATTCCATTCGCCGCCGGAGGCTTCATTTACGGATTCCGGATCAAGACCGAGCAAATCATAAGCTTTCTTGATGAAATCAAACCAAACGTATGGAAGCAGGCCACTGGCAAGACCACCGGGCAATTGCTTGAGTTCTTTCGCTTCGGGTGTGACGTTGTACTTTCCAACCTTAGACGACGGCATGAATTGCAAGTTCGTCATGATCTTGGTCAGATCACTCGTTTTTTCGAGGCTGCTAAAAATATAGTTGGCGAATTGAGCCGGGCTTACGCTATTGGCCGAGGTCAAACCTTCCCGTATTTGATCGTCCAGTTCTTGAGCTCCTTCAAGTACATATTTTTGGTATGCTTCATCCGCTACGGCTTCCCGGCTTTTGGGAATCTTTCTATTGGATGAGTCGTATTTCCAAATACCGTCGGGGTTAGCCTGAGAGTATTCACGACGGATCCGGACGGTGGATCCCTTCTTGGATCCGGGCATTTCGATAACGATTCCCGGAGGAGGTTCGCGTGTAAATTCTTCGCGGATTCTCTGCTCGATAGCCCAGGCAATATTAGGATCGGCAAGTTCGGATGCACCCAGGCTGCTCTTGTTTATATCTACATCCTCGCTCAGGTTATTCCGGCGGGCGGCGGAGAACATGCTGAATACGGGAATTCCTTCATCCGCATTTCTTCTGAGAAATGGTCGCTCCCCCTTTCGTTTCGGAACAGTTCGAATTTCTTCGTTCCCATTCTCTTGGGGCTTGTGAAATACGTATTTTTCGGGATCGAGAGGCTTTCCATTCTTGCCCACCAATTTGAGCCGCTCCAAATTTTCCTTTTTCAACCCCTTTTGACGATCGGCCAAGGCCTGTTCGAGTTTTGCTTGGAACTCTGCACGGAGTGCGGTCATCTCTTCAAGACGGCCTTCCAATTCCTTGGTTATCTCTTCGGTCTGAACGGCGTCGGGATCGGATGCCGTAACGAATTCAGACTGTCCACTGCTCAGATTCCTGAGCTTTCTAAGGAGCAAGTCATCGTTAATGAGGTCAAAAAATCCATAGCTCTTGGGTGTGGGCGTGGCATCTCCTTTGTCCTGTGCAATCTTGGCTTTCCAATCGTCCAGGATTTTACCCATCACTTCTTCGCGATCAGTGTAGAACAAGTATTCCGTCAGGGCTCCCGTCCACGTCTTGCCACTGTGAAGCTGAGGGAACAATCCACCGGTTTCTTCAGCTTGGTCACCCCAGGCGAATGGATCGAATACCAGATTCAAAAGAGTGGTCTTCATGCGCTCAAGCATGTCTTGCTTGGATGGGCTGAATATCTGCGACCCGGCTTCGGCTTGAGCTTGGACCTCCGCCTCGGTCTCTTTCTCAATCCTTCTAATATCTTGTTCGAGAAGAGCGGCACGACGCTCGACAAGGTTGAGAATACGTTGGACCTTTACGCCATTGGTATTTCGATCGTCCAGAAGCTCGAAGCTTCGACCCATGGCGTTTTGATAAATAGTCAATTCCGCCAGGCGAAGGGAGTCAACAGTTGCACTGGTCAATGGTCTGCCCGTCACCTTGTTTTCCCGGTCGAGCATTTTCAGGCGGAACATGGCAAGCTGGGCAAGAGTAGTGGGCTGTTCGGTCTGGAAATAAATTCCGGTCTCCTTGGGCTGTGTTACTTCGTCCCCGGCTTTGCCCGCTTTGCGAGCCTTCGGATAGGGCTTGTTTCCAATCTGTTTGCCGTAAGCGGCCGATGCACGGGCGGCGTCCAGGGCGAGTAAGTAATCCTTTTTGGATCGGTTGTTCCACCAGCTAAGCTTGTCCCCCCAAATATTCGGATTGAATGCTTGGCTAATGGTCGGGTCTTTGACCTCAGAGATTTTGTTATCGGTCTTCGGCTCGGCCTTGGGCTCGATCGGTTTGCCTGTTTCGAAATCGAAAAGGTTGGATTCCTCGGCCTCCTCGGCCTTTGTTTTTTGAGTGACGGGCTCTCCGCTGAGAGCTTCGGTCAAGGTGTCCTTGGCTTTTTTGAATACGCCATTGTCCGGGGAGTGTCTGTTACCGGCTACGTTTAATGTCTTGATGTCATTTTCCGTAAGCCAAGCTCTGAGCTCTTCAGCGGTCGGGTTGATCAAATAGGGCTTATTGTGATCCTTCGCGTGATAAATCGTGAGCTTGGATCCTGCGCTTTTTTCGTTCCCGAAGAGCACGGTCCCGTCGGAGTTGATTACGTTCAATTCGGTACGAGGCCCCCACTTTTTATTGCCCTTCTTGTACGCCTTGGTTTGCTCATCCGTTACCTCAGTAAGGCCCCACTTTTTAAGCCTTTCGGACTCGTCATCCTTGTGTGCGGTCTCGAATCCTTTGGGTGCAATCCCCCCGGTTTCAACGCCCAAATTCTGGCCGACCCATAGCCCAGCCTGATCGGCACCGGTCTGACCACCGGAAATAATCTTGGTCACTCCGGAGGTATTCTTCCGGCCCTCGGCCTTCGGCTTTTGACCCCCGGTCTTCTCCTTTCGGACTTCGGCTAGAATCTTGGGGAATTCCTTTTTCCAAAAATTGTCTCCGACATCATGCGTCATGTACCCGGCTACGTTCAAGGCTTCCCGAAATGCTTTATCCGTATCGTACCGAGTTTCGATTAAGGACTTCATCAAGTCCCGGTTGGTCTTTGTGTCTACCTGGACATCTTTGCCTTTTTTCTGAGCTTCAGGGCCATCGAGCTTTTCAAAGCCTGAAACATACTCTCCACTCTTGTATGCCTGGTACGCACCTTCGACTGTATTGAAAGTTTCCCCTTCATACTCGATCCCGCCCTCGACTGGGCTAAAATTACTCAGTATCCGGTTTTCATCTTTACCCCAATGGATGTTGGTCTTGGTCTGACCCTCGGCCTTCGGCTTCTGACCCTTGGCCTCTTTCTCGGGAGCCTTTCTCCAGTCCGTGTATTGCCAGAGGAGAGTGTTAGCATCCGAGATTTTGTCCTTCTTGTACTCCCCCGTTTTTCTATCTTTAATGTAGATCGTAACGCCCGGAGTGTCGTCCTCGTCCAGTTTTGATCGGTCTGCAATTTGTCCAAGAGTAAGCGGGACATATTCGCCCTTTTCATTCTTGTAGGTGTAGCTAAAATGAGGAACTTCGCGCCAGTCGACGGAGACGGCTGCGTTCTCGGGATCGATGGATTCGCGAAGCTGTCGGATGAGGGTGAGCTTCTTGTCAATTTCCTTGATCTCTTGGTCAATAGCTTCTTGGGCTTTTGTCTTTTTCTTTGGCTTGGCCTCGGCCTTTTTGGCCTCTGTCTTCTTGGCCTGGGTCTTCTTTTTAGGTTCGCTCTTGGTACTCGCGTCCCTCCAAAACGATACGAATTTTCGCTCGTCTTTTTTCAGAGATTTAAGAGCCTCTTTGTACTTTTCTTTTTTGGCTATCGGTGCGAAATACTTCTTATCCAACTTTTTCTTCAAGTATTCCTTGGGCGTCTTATCACTTACGAGTTTTGTAGGCGCCCATTTCTTACCATTCCACAATAAAAACTGTCCGCTGGGAAGTCTGCGAACCACTTTCCAGCTGGCCCCTAAAGATCTGGTTTCGCCTTCGTCCTCAAGCAGAGAAGAGATGCTTTCCGGGTCGTTTTCTTTTAGAAAATCTCTGGCGTCTTGATTATTGGCGGCAGCCGCGTCGACAAGAGCCTTTAAAGCGTCAGCGTCTCCTTTTTTATACGCGGCTTTAAGATCGCTCAAGTCCCTGGGCGCTTTGGGAGGATTCTTGAGAAACTGCTTTCTCGCATACAGCTCGCTCTCGCGAACGGCCAATGCGTCAATCGCACCTTCCACCTCGTTCGCATATTTTAAGAACGCATCAGCCACGCGATTAGTGTCGGGTTCCTTGGCGGTGACCAAATCAACAAGATCATCCGCGACTCTGGATTCGGTGAACAATGCATTTTGTTGGAGCTCGTTAATGCCCAGCATTTGAGCAATGATCTGAGCCATGCTCACTTCTTCCGACTTGAGGGGCTGGCCGTCCTCTTGCTTGGCCTTGGCTTCTTGAATCTTGGAGATCGCGTCAGCTACGCTCTTTTTAAATGCGGCCGGATCCTCGATTAACTTGCGGCCTTTCTTAATCGTATCAACTACCTTCTTAAGCTTCTTTTGAGTAGCTCCGCGGAAAAGGGTCGATACTCGGAGCAATGGGGCGCGTGTATCTTCGACTATTTTTTCGAGCTGGGTCGTTCCCTTTGCTCGGAGGGGTTGCTTGGTTGGTTTGGGCGCTGGAAGCTTTGCTTTTTCCTTCTTGCTCTCGAGGACTTTGATTTTTCTTTCGAGATTTGCCTTTGTCTTCTTTGCTTTCTCGACCTTATCGACCTTTTCCGTCTCAGAGTCCATGAGTGACCCCCCGTCTTTGGCCTTATTCTTGAATTCTTCTTTTGATCGCTTGCCACTCTCCATGAGTTCGATGTCTTCATCGACCTTTTGGATCTTCGATTTATAAGCCTCAAGCAACTTGTTTAGCCGGGTGAGCTCGGTACGTGCGACTTCTTCGGTTTTTTGCTGGGGGGCTTCCTCCGTGAGCTGCTCAACGCCGGCTTTGGCATCCTCGCCCTTGAGCTCGCTATAGCGCTCGGCGGTTTCGACGGCGTCTTCTTGAAAGATTGCTTGTTCGGCGATTGGATCGAATTGTTCTTTTAATTCACTCTCGGTGTACAAAGAAAGCTTGCCCTTGGTTGGCAGGAGTTCCTTGCCTATGAGCAAATTGACCATGGTAGCAACACGCCTGGCGGTAGTTTCGCCATCGGTCTGTGCGATGACCGCTACGCCCTTCATCAAATAATTGAGGGCTTCCTCGTCTCCCATTTGATCAATTACGTTCTTACCCCCGGGCTCGAAGAATTTCTTCATGCCTGGGCGTTCGTGCTGATATTCGCCAAAGGAGAGCCCGACTGTTTTTCCGTCTCTTATAACCCCCTGAGGAGTGTATCCCATGAATTCCAGAATTCTTGCATCTAATCCGAGTCGTTTCTGAACAGTGCTTCCTGCAAGATCAATCCCGCCCACGTATTTTTCAACGAGGGGGTAGATATTCTTTTGGAGGTGATTCTGTAAATCTTTCTTCAGACTGGATACATCAAGCGTTCTGCCAGTAAGAACACGGACAAATTGATAACTGAACCATTCGTCAGCTTGAGCTTTTTTGCTCATGCTTTGCGGGCCACTCATCAAGGCATCAACATGTTTCTTTTCTTTGCTTTTCGGATCGAGCTTGGCGTACGAAGCGTCAGGTTGTTTGACTACGTATTGAGTCATTGCATCCAGGCGTTGTTCTTCGGTCAGGGCGTCGTAATACTTGAGAAGCTCCGTCTCTGTCATCCCCATGGCGACACGGGCAAAGTGACCACCTTCGTGAAAAAAGACACCCAATGGATTTCCGGAGATGGCTTTGCGATTGATGAAGATCGCAAGTTCGTGTTCTTCCTGAGCGAATTCAGGGTCTACCACCCACTCGTGAAAAGAGCCTTCCTGCTTGGAGTCAGCCATGGGGGTCCGATTGGCAAATACAAGCTTCAGTTTGCCGGACATTTTGGGGTTGGCTGCATGAAAACGGGCGAGGACGTCGGTAAATATCTCGAGGGCTTCTTGCTTTTTCGCGTCGTCCGCGAATTGGCCCTGGTCGACAATATGTTGAGCGGCGGCCCGGTAGTCGTGAAACGTATTGAATTCATTCCGGTAGCCAGCGAGATCAATAGTGCCGGTCGTTCCAACACCGGTATCTTTCAATCCGCGTATGATAGTACGAGCGTTGGCAACATCCGGCTTCCCACGGAGCATTTCAACACCAGCACCAAAGGCACCAGGTCCGACACCGACACCCATCTCGGCAGCTACTGCATTGTAATCAATTCGTTCGCCAGGTTCCTTGGCCCAGAGCTGGCCAGAATATTCACCGAGTCCACCAAGTGCGACGTCACCAACGGCTAATTCGGCTGCCTGATTTCGAACTCTTTGAAAACGGGTAAATCGGGGAGCGGTCAGTTGGGATCTTTTCCAGTGCGCGGCGTCGAGTAACTTTCCACCTTTGAGACTCTTTCCAATGTGGTGAGCACCAGTGGTAACACGACCGGCCATCATACCAGCCATCGCATCAAATATGGCTATTGGGACACCTTTCTTTAACGCTTTCGTTTTGATCGCGTCGCGAATCTCTTCGTTATTCCAAGCGGCGGCGAAGATCTTGGGGTTCTTGTAATCAACACCGAGTTCTTGCATGCCCTCGATAACCATTCCGCTATATTCAAGAGTCAGAGAGGCAACACCCCAGTTCAAACGAGCTCCTACTCTCGCTCCAGCCGCAGCGCCCGATGTAACGGTGGCGGGGGCGAGCGGGCCACCGGCCAATCCCATCGCTGCTCCCGCGGCGGTGGTAGTCCCTATGGTTGCCGGGGCCGTTCTCAAATAGGCTGGAAGGAAGGCGGACATGGATTCGAGAAACAATTCGGGAACCGCTTCGGTATTTTCGAAGAATAAATTGCCTAGCGAGTCCCAAACACCTTTGGATTGATAAGCGTGAAATTTCTTGGCTGCACTGCCGGTCGGAATATTTTGTCCCTCTTCGACATATTCGAGAAGATCAGCCATTTCGCTGTCGCTCAAGTGGCCCAGTATCATGTCCTCAGTATAGCGACTTTGTTGGAACATGTTGAATCCGCGAGCGATTGCATTCTTGGAATTCTCATACAAGCGAACGAAGAAATTCTTGCTCTCGTTGTATTCGATCATCTCGTTAGTCAGGCCATATTCGGCGGCGAGCTGCATGGTTTTCGACAAGACCGCACGGTCAGCATCCATCTTTGCCTTGAGCTCGGGCGTACGACCCGTGAGGAATTCGGTTTGTGAATCTTCGCTGTTGTTAAAGGCCTGGCGAACGGCTTGTAAAATCTTGGCGACGTTCAAGCGTTCTTCACCACCGAGCTTTTGAAAAGCTTCTTCAATCGGGACGCCCTGGTATTGTTCGATACCGAGATTTCTCATCTCGTCAATATCGAGAAGATCAACATCGGAACGAGGTAAGCCAATCGGGCGGCCGTCCATCATTCCGTTATTCGAGAACATGAATCCCTGGTCGCGAATCCGGCGATCGCGAGCGACGGTTTCCCGGCGGGACATGAATCCTTCCATATCCCCACGAATGGCAGCGGCCAGACGGTTTTGTTGTTCTTTACTAGACGGGGCTTTCTCACCCGTGAGCATGTCGGGCAGAGGGGCGGGATCCTTTCGGGGATCGGTCTGGTAAAGATTCGGGACTTCTCCGGTCAGCATGTCGGGCAAGGCATCCTCGAACCGCATCTGGTTGAGCATGTCGTCCGTTTGTTTCTTGCTCCTGGGCTTAAGGGCTTTCTTTTGCTTGGCCTCGTCAAGAGCGACCCGGGTGTGCGGAGGAATATTGGTCAGTTGATCACGCAGAGCGATCTCTTGGGCACGATATTGATCGGCAACAAGACGGCGTTCATCCCGTTCTTGCTTGAATCGAAGAAATTGATCGCGCAAGCCGTTCGGTTGATTCCATTTGAAATATTTTCCGAGATTGGACTTGGCTAATTCATCCCCTCCCTTGCTCGCTTTAAGATCGGACTCGTACATGGAGTCGAGAGAGGTAGCAAAATCTTCGTCATTTTCAAAATCACCAAACGAATCGAATTCCTTGTAGAACGGGAGAAATTTATTATCGAAGAATTCCTTGTATCTACCCTCCGAGAAACTAGCCGAGCTGTTAAGCGCACTGGCATCGCTCTTGATATAAGCGTATTGCTTCTTGGCCTGGTCGTACATATCGGCCTCTTGAGAGAATGGAACCTCATATTGGCCGGGTTGAACCTCATACCCGTATTCGGGAAGGGGGTCCTGCTCGTATTGGGGCTGAGCGGACTGGGGTCGAGGGCCACCAAACGGTTGGTATTGCCTTTGAATGGGCTTGGCGAGGAACTGCTCGGAAAATGAGTCCTCTTTGCCGGAAAAATCGTTCTTTCCGAGATCTGGTCTTTCGTCGAACATTCGCCCGGGCGATTAGACGAGATGCTGACTGTACTTCTTCCTCAACCGCTCGTCTTCGGACATGTTACCACGAGTCACGGGGTTGGTGAACATACCCTGCTTGGCGACTTCGTCACGCATCAATCCCTTGGTCCGATATCCAACTATTCCATTCTTTCCAAAAATAGGTACCTTGTCACTCAGATGACCCCCGGGGCCTCGAATGCTGTGCTTTCCAGCACTGCCTTGTTGAGCGGTGCTCGGATATTGAGAGGCATATGGATCGCGAAATGCAGCGCCTAGGTTATAAGACTTTCTGAGAGCGGGGGATTCCTGCACACGCTTAGGCATGGCTACGTCACCCGTGTGATATGGGCTCTGAACGGGGCGGTCGAGAGAAACGTCGTTGAGGTCGGAAAGACGCTGTCTTCTTGCTTTTTTTGCTTCCTCATCCATTTTGCCGTCAGGCATCGCTTGGATCCGTTTTCGCTCAGCTTCTCTCGCCGCTGGATCGTCGGGGACCATATTACCCTCGGAATTCTTCCGATCCCACCATCCACGCTCGGTTTGTTTTTGATAATCAAGCGGGTCGTGTCGGATGTTGTCCGGGTTGGGCTCGTTAAATCCATCGTACTGACCCTGCGGTACGCCCTGTCTGATAATGTGAGCGGATACCTTCCCGGGGTCGGTCATAGAGACGAATTCTTGGGCCGCTTTTCGCTGCTCATCAGTCTGGGGAGCGGGCTGAGGCATAGGCGTGTCCGCAGAGACATAAGCTTTCGGTTCGGGCAATGCCGGGACATCCATGCCAAGAAATGGGTTGCCGGCTGCGTCGGCTTCCGCCTGGCTCGGAGCGGGACGACCCGGAACAGATGGAGGGGCTGCGGGAGGGGCTGCGAGAGGAGCTGCGAGAGGAGCTGCGGGCGGGGCTGCGGGAGGGAGCTGATTGAAAGTAGGTGCGCCAATCACATTGCCGGATTCGAATGGGTCGACGGCTGCCTGTCGCGGCGTCGGGAGGATGGGCTTAGGGGCAGCGCCACCTATGGTATCTCCCTCTTGCAAATATTTCCCGCCGAAGAGCTCTCCGTCGGGAGGGTCAACAAATATTGATCCGGGATCTGCCTGATTTTTGTAAGTATCCCAAATTCCCGAGTAAGATTTACCGCCTGAATCGAAACTGAATCCATAGAAATGAGGAAGTCCCTGTCCCGTCCTTCCGCCGAACCCGCTGTCCACTTTAAAACCAGTCACTCCTGCGTTGGGATCCATGGGAAGCTGTGAGAATATATTCTCGGACAACGATTGTTCGTAGTCCAGTTTTCTCTTTTGCCTGTCTGTATGGAATTTCGACCCGACAGCGGGTATGTTGTTCAGCGCGGCCATGGCGTCGTTCGAGTCAACCTGGTAGGGCTGCGCGAGGAGGCCGGGATCTTGTAAGAAGCCGGATCCTCCGCCGTAGGGGTCCGCGGCCTCTCGTCTCAGCCGCTCTTTGTTTTCCTTGACCCAGTTATCTATATACTCCCGACCGGCCGTGACATCCGGGTCCTCAGGGGCTGCGGGAATTGAGGGGGCTGGCGCAACTGGTGTGCCCGGAAGGGTCTGTCCCTGCCCAGAAGCAAGTGGCTGCGCAGGAGCTGGGGGGGCGTCCGCGAAATCGTTGCGCGGTGCGGGAATTGGGGGAGCTGGCGCAACCGGTGTGCCCGGAAGGGTCTGTCCCTGCCCAGAAGCAAGCGCGGGGGCTGGCGCAACCGGTGTGCCCGGAAGGGTCTGTCCCTGCCCAGAAGCAAGCGCGGGGGCTGGGGGCGCGTCCGCGAAATCGTTGCGCGGTGTGGGAATTGGAGGGGCTCCGCCCATTATGGCGTCGTTCCCGCTTCCGCCCATTATGGTGTCGTTCCCGCTTGCGCCTGGTACCGTGACATCTTCGAGAGGGGGTGGAGTGGATTGAAAGGCTCCGCCTTTTGTTCCGGAGGGGTCGTCCAGGCTTTTTTTGGGGGAGTCCTCTGGAAGATCGTTAAATCGGTTCACATGCCAAGCCTTTTGCTCGGGGGTTAATTTATCCCAGGTACCGGACTTAGTTTTACTGTCGAATATTTTGCCAACATGGTCATATGCGCCCGAGTCGGCCGCCGCTTGGTATCCCTTGTGGAATCGCTCCTCCCTATCGGCTCTTTTTATATCTTTGAGCGCTTGGTTTTCAAAAGCCGTGGCCTGTGCAAGAATTTTAGCCTTTTGGGGGTTGGGTAAGCTGCGAGTTCCACTCGTTGTGTTATCCGGCATCTTGCCGGTATAATTGCGAAGGTTACGAGCTCTTTGGCTATTCTCGTAGCCCGGGAGCATGGAGTCGTCTTTCTGGGCGGCCGGGGCCTGAGCGCCGGGCTGGCCGGGCTGGCCGGCGGGCTGGCCGGCGGGCTGGCCGGCGGGGCTGTCGAGGGATTTTTTGTCCTCGGGTACCTCCTCAGGCTTAGCGCCTAAGGCTTCTTGCTCCTTCTTTCGAAGGTCGTCTTGTTCAGTCTTTTCTTCTTGTCGGTTTCGATAGGCCTCAGCTAACCTTTCAATTTCTTCCTCGTCGAGGGTGTCATCTCGGGTAAATTTATCATCTAGTCCTCGCCTATAGCCCCAGGGCTTAAGAACTTCGTCTTGTGACCTCTCTTTAATCCTGTCAGGCGTGCCCGGAATCAGTTCGATCGCATCTTGTATATTATCCAGGCCCATCCAACTAAGAGCCGGGCCAAATGGCGGAACAGCAGACAACCCGCCCTCTCCAGCATCTCGAGCGTCAGTGAGAGCGGTTATTACATCCTCTCCCTCGCTCGTATTATGTATGCGATGTAGTTCAAAGGCTTTGAAAAGAAGGGGGTCTTTGGCAAAGGCTTCTCCAAAAGATTTGTTGGCCTCGGCATGTCCAGTCCTACTTACGTCCGGTAGGAACATTCCCCCCTCATAAAGCTCGTCAAATCTCCTGCTGAGATCTTTGATGTTTTCTTCGGCATCCTCGATCGAAATGCCTTCGCGCTCCGCGAAAGCTTGCAAATAGGTTTTTAAAAGATCTTGAGGGTTATTGTCGTCACTCATAGCGGAAATCTTAGATTCGGGGGTTTACGGTCTCAACCGCTTGTAATTCTTCTTGAGAGCACCTAAAGGGACTCGTGTGAATCCATCAGGGCACATCAACGCAGGATTCTTGCGAAGCATGCGATTGGTGATTTGTTTCTTTTTCGGGGTCTTGAAAGCGGAGGCGCTGTCAATATTGTATAAAGCGATGGCGGCAGCCAGAACGTGGTCGTCATGGTGGCCGGGGGCAGCTTCGGGCTTGCCACGGTCATTGATAACAAAGGTTTTTAACTCTTTGAGAACGCCAATGTCCGGGATGTCGAAGTTTTCCTCGACCAGTTGAGCGGCCATGTGGTCAATTATTGTCTTTCGTGTAATCTTGTCAGTAGACCAGCCAAAGCTCTTTTCGACCATTCCGCTTGAATCATTGTATTTTCGACGGCGATATACGGTGAGTCCGGCCTCGAGCAAGTATTTGAGCAAAGCGAGACCGGAATTGTTAACCTCGGGAATGATGAAGGCATTACCGTACCAGCGAGCAATGCCCTCGACCTCCTGAGCGAGAACGCCAATGTCCAATCGGCTGTGGTGCAAAGCGACAAGGCGAGGGACATGCCAGTTGCCATGCCAATCCTCGAACGGAGCCTTCCAGACCTGTACGCTGTGAAAATCGGGATCGGCGGCCAAGCCCTGCATTTGTTGGTCTTCTCCAGTACAGGTGTCTGCGGAGACGAGATATTTGCTGTCGTGCTCGGGTTCCTCGTAAATTTTCCAATTTCCTCCCTTGTCAGGCATGAAACTAGCGGTTTTTCCATCGGTTTGGACACCGATGGTACCCATCCGGAATGTCTGTTTTTCAGCCCACTTGGACATTTGATCGAGATTTCCAACGTGAAAACGGGGGCGGGAACTCATGAGAAAGCATTCTTCGGGATCACTCGGATATTCCTGACGGAATTTGCTTATGTCACCATTGCATTTGTCCTGAAGAACACGTCTGCGCCAGTTCATGTTTTCCCAACTGACGTCAAATCGTTCCATTTCGGACTTCTCGTCCTCGGTCAGAGAATCCTTGAAATCCTTAAGCTCGGATTCAGATTTGAAAGGAACTTCGGAGTCGCCAAATTCAAACCAGGCGGCAAATATCTTGGCCCATTCGTTATCCTGGACCCAGGTGCGGTAAAACCAACCGGCCGGGCCATTGGGCGTGGAGTCAGCAACGACCAAAGATACGTTGTCCCCGTCATATAATGACTGCAAATATCCAAGTGCAGGGTCTCGTTCGCCAGCCATAGGCCAAAAAGCGACCTCCGTCATGTTTCCGACCTGAATGGTACCGGATCGGCCCGCATTCTTGGATCCGGCGGTTTCTTTACCATAGGCACTCTTGCTCTTCAATTTGATCAAATCGGCCATGCTTCCACCATCGGCCAAGGATCCTCCGTCCTCGTCCCATGGAAAAAGGTCATTTTCCGCGTATCGACGGTATATCTCGAATACCTTGTCACTGGTGCCACTGATATCGCCCATAAGAGAGCCGTTCAGGTTCTCGTGCTTGCGCATATGGTGGTATGTCAAGGCCTGGGCGCATGTCGATGCTCCCTTCTGGCGGGGTTTCAAGATGATCATCTTGCAAGGCTTGTTCTCAATCTGGCACTTTCTATAGTGCTCGAACATTCGCTTTTGCAAAACATTCGGTACGGGCTTGATATCCCTACCCCGTTTGTCCTTGATGACCCCAAATGTACTGAACCAGACCTCCGGGTCGATTCTGATGAGGTCGGCTAGCTGGTCCTGCTGGTCCTGCTCTTGGTCGGTCATCTTTTAGCCTTGGTTATCCAAACGGAACGCAATTCCTTGGCCCAATTGAGCATGCGCGCACGTGCAGCCCGTTTCCGGATCTCCGCATCGCTATTCAGTTTCCGGATCGTATTCAAATCCCACATCTTCGTTCTCTCCCCCTTCCTCGTCATCGTCGTCAAAACCAAAATCAGCTTCGAATTCAACGGCTTCTCCACAAAAGACCTCGATCACCTCCATTGCGATCTGGGCCATTTTCAAGTCGTCTATGTCGGATTCTTCCCACCAGCGGACAAATACCGAGGAGAGTTCGTGTCTGAACATTTCTTCCGGGGTTTTTGGAGGTTTGGGGGTTTTCATCAATTGGTTCCGGGTCTCAGGTCGGCGGCGGGAGAGACACCAGTTCCGGGTTTGCCGATCGGGGTTTTTACACGCCGGCCGTCACGATAATATTCATGTAGATACCCATCGGATTCAAAAGAGACGTTGGGCCTGCCGTAAGGGTTGGTTTCGGAGGCGAGGGGCGTGGGCTGTACGCGCTCGCCCTCGGTTTCAGCCCCTGGGTCTCGGGCGCCGGTCAACATGTTAGCCTCGCCCTCTTCCCAGGTTCCACCGATTTCAGCCCCTATTGCATCCCAACCAGTCAAGCCAGCGGGTGGCTCGGGTGGCATCTCTGGAGGATCGAATGGGTCGGTCTGGTAGAGATCGACTTTTCGGCCGATGTCCTTAGTCGATAGCCAATTGCCGTGATTGTGCAGGAGCGTAGCGTCCTTTTCGTCCTCCTCCGCCCATTTCTCGTGCTGGCTCTTCTCGTCCATGTCCAAAGGATCAACCTGGTACTCGGACCGCGAGTTAAGGTAGTTGACGCCGCCCCTGGCCATATCCGCGAGGATGTTTTCATCACGAAAGTCTTGTCCGAGGCTGTTAAAATGAGCCAAAGAACCTTTTTGGAAACGTTCGTAAACGTCCTGGGGGTTGACGGAGGCCTGAGTATCCAATCCGGAGTTTCGTTGAATTGCTCTGTCAAGGTTGTGAGCAGCCTCCTGGATTTGTTTTTGGTTGTTCGGGAGCTGTCGGAGCTCCTCCGTGTAGTTTCGCTCGGCTGGCGCAGGGTTTGCGGCGTCTTCTTTGGCGTCTTTCGCGCGCCAGAGGGCCATCTGAGCCTCGTGATCGTACTCAGGATTCATTTTCGAGCTCCAGAGGGGTTTCTTTCACGGATTCGGCGTAGACATCGACAATTTCGTTCAAATCCATCCCGGATGAGCGGAATCGGGACATGATTTCGGCCGGAGAGACCGTTTTTGAGCTGTTGTCGTTGATATTTATCTCCGCACGGGTCGCAGGTTTGCCGAATCCGTACTCAAGCATGAGCTTGGCGGAGGCAATACGCACGGTATGCGAAGGTTTTTCGACATATTCCACACCTCGTTGGCCGTCGGCCCGGCTTTGACGAACTGTATGCATGGCCGCGAGACCGTCACGAAGAGCGCCCATGGCCATTTCGAAGTCGGCGTCGTGTATAAAACGATGAACGTCCTCTCTCAGTCTAGTGATTTGCAGATTTGACATTAACTGGGTCTTCTTCGGGTGTAATAACGCGTATTTGATGCTCCTGGTGGTACCATTGATGAAAGTGCTGGTGGGTTTCACATCCACACATGCTCAGCAAAATCAGCAGCAAAGGAGTCCTCATTTACGGACATAGTACCTTTTTGGTACCCCCCGCACCACCGGATGGGGGGAGGCCAAAACAATCCTTTTGTAATTTCTGTGATTGATAGTCGATTGCGAGTAGTAGTGATAGTTGGTACCCCGCGGGACGTGGGGGGTAGCTAGTGATAGTACTGGTAATCGGCTATAGTCAGATGCAAAGTCGATACCGTCTTCGGTGTCGAGTGCCGTAACTGACTGAGGATCATTGAGATAGATCGGAGGACGCACTGGATTCGGAATCTAGTAACGGTTGAGGAGATCGAGGGCGAGTGCTCGCAGCCCTGGATCCCTCAGAGTCTAGATGAGGAATTTTGTGTGGCAGTAGAGGTTAGATCAAGGAGACTCGGAGCAAAAAAGGGGACGACTGCGGTGAAGCAGCCGTCCCGTTTTTTGAGGACTGGAGTGGATCAAGAGGGATCCGCGTAGGATACGACTAGAAGATCGATGTTGTAGTTCGCATCTTTGGGGAGTATCTCGAGGACGAGACTGTAGGTGTCGTCGTCGTCGTCGTCGAAGCCTTTGGCGACAGACTTGAGGCCGGAGACTTTGCGAGGGCCGTTGTCGGATTCGACCACGAAGAAGCATTTCTGATGGCCGCATCCGTTGAAGATGGCGTCTTCGTAGATGCCGTCGTCTTTGTCGTCATCGAGGAATTCCCTGACCGAAAGGTAGGGAGTATCGTCGTATTGACGCTTTGCGATTTTCTTTTTGCGTTTCCTCGATTTGTCGAGGAGTGCGTTTCTTTCCTTTTTTTTCATACTAGCGTTTTGTTAATGTCAGAATTGACACTTAATGAAATGTGGAAATGAAGTATGAATTTTGAATTATGGAGGGCTTTAATGATAGTAAGCTAGCGGTAGACTCGGAGTAAAAAAGGGAGACCGATCGTTGTGATCAGCCTCCCTTGGTTGGCAGGACATTCCCGAAGCCCCTAGTGGATGCATTGGCACCTACTTGAATTTAGTAGTTTGCTAGTTCATGGTGTAGTCTCCATAGGTTTGTGGTTGTGGTGCTGGTGGTTGTGTGCCGGATTAGGACTCGGCGTGCTCGGCGTATTGCACGGTGACGAGCGGGTTGTCGTAACCTTCGGATGGGGGGAGTACGACGAGGTGAACGATGACGTCGCTGGTGTTCTCGACGAGGTCGTTGGTTATGGATTTGCGGCAGGAGAGCTTGCGAGGTCCGTTGTCCGTGTCGATGATGAAGTAGCCCTTGCGGCCGTAGGATCCAGTGAATCGGCTGTTTTCGATGAATTTGCCGTCGTTCTTGGCGGTGGCTCCGAGGGTTTTGGCTTCTTTTGAGGTCAGGAAGGCAATTTTGGAGTCATTGAATTCCTGTGCGTTTTGGTTGCGTTGGGTGTTGGCTTCGTTGCTTTTTGCGAGTAGTGCTGCTAGTTTTTTTGCATTCATTGTATTTTATTGTTTATATTTAATGTAACCTATGTGTTACATCCCATGTAATGGGGAAACTTTTCTTCTTCGGGTTTCGTACATCGGCTTTAATGAT
>NZER01000295.1 GCA_002690445.1 Candidatus Pacearchaeota archaeon | reverse complement strand
TGAGGGATAATTAGTCTAGGTTATAGCATGGTGTAGCAGGGGGAAAGACCATGGTGTAGCAGGGGGAAAGACCAGGGAGATACTGGATAATCTCCTTAAGGAGACATCGGGAAGAGGCCGACACCCCTCCCCCCCCCGCCTAAGAATATAGATATATATACTAGGCTGTGTTGCTTAAAAACAAAAAGGGTTTCCCAACTATTACATATATATAAAAGTTGTCTGAAAAGTCTGGCAAGTCCGGCAAAATACAGGAGGAGTTCAGGGTGTTTGATGTCAGAAAATTAGGGATAGACCCAGACCAGTATGACATTCTGGGGGATGTTGATGCAGTTCCTGTGGCCCCTCAAATGGATGATTGGATAGAACCCACAACAATAAGGGAAGCATAAAGATAGAACTGCCAAAAGTAAAAAGGGAAGGAGTTCATCTATCAATAATATGAAGCGACTTGTATGGGAAGAATATGAAAATCTTCTCAAAACTACCGATCGAGTTATACTTGAAGATATATGCAGATACAAACATAGAGTAGCAAGGATACTAACGAAAAAGTTAGGGATTTCTTCACCAAGCAAAACTGATACTATCGTAAAATATATTGAAGAATACCATGAAAAAAATAAATCCCTTCCACCTTGGAGAAATAAATCTTCCAAAAGGTAACGTAATGGAATAAATCTTCCATTACATGACAATTTGGTAGTTATGTCAAACAGTTAATAGAAGAAACAGATATTTAATTGACTTAGAATATATTTTAACGAAGTAGCCCCGTGAGGAGACACCCAAAGAGGTAATTCCCTTTCCCTCCCTCCTTCGGGGGAATTGCCAAGCAAAGAATAAAGGCATTCATGGTGCCATGAACATCATGAGTGCCTTTTTCTTTGTGGGGAGGAGATTATGGAAGAATGGGTATATATCCTGATATTTCTAATAGTTACCTGGCTTATGTATAGGCACGATGGGTTTCAAATGATAGGGTTGGGAGGATAGTATGCCGCCTAAGAAGAAAACAACGACTAAGAAAAGGAAAACGCCAAAGCCTACTAATACTAGAGTGGAAAAGAAAAAAGCAAGGGTCAAGCGAGACAAGGAGACTTTTAGCTCTGTTATATCTAGGGGTGGTGGTCCTCATGTTAGGACAAAATATGAAGATCCCAAGAAACAGGCTGTATATAAAAAACGGATGAGTGTTTTACGGGGTCTTGAAAATGCAAGGAGTAGACAAGGGTTAGACCCCGAAACTGGTGGCCCTCGCAAGAAGGATCTTTTAACAAAGTATGGACTAGATCCTTTATCATTAAAAAAGAAGAAGGCGAAGAAGAAAAAAAAGAAATAGGATAGTAATATGCCATCTAAAAAGAAGAAGATTTCATGGTCACCTTTAAGAGAGGCACAGAAAAGAAGAGATGCCAAGATTAAACGAGGTAAAGGTATGGCGAGATCTCCCTTAAGGGACGCCCTAAAAAAGAGGGCAAAGAAGAGGAAAAAATAGGTGCGATAAATGAAATGTGGAATCTGTGGTGAAGAAAAAGAACCTGCGAAAATACAGGCATCACCAGATAAGATAGTAGGAATTATACATCCTGATGGTAATACCTGCTTGTGCGATGACTGTTTCAGAAGAGAATGTGCTTTCTTTATACATGGTACATCCGGATAGGAGAATCTAATGATAATCTGGAATATTGGTGGAAGGGGTGGAATTGGCACTTAAAGCTACCAAATACTTCACAAAGAAGATGACCACCGCGCAGATAGAGGCGGAGGAAAAGAAGCTAAAACTTCAGCTTATAGAGAACCTGGAATGGGAAAAGAAATACGAGGAAGATAATCTAATAGAGTTCTTTGACGGCTCCAATGCTGAACTGGCAGGCTACCCTGGAGCCAATCCCCTTCAGGCTGAACTCTTAGAGGCGTGGCTTGACCCTAGTTTAAAGGTATTTACCTATTGTGGGGCAAATCGCATTGGTAAAACAACAATCTTATGCATTTTAACTATATCTACCATAATTGGGCGATTCCCCTGGCAGGGTGGGGCAAAGATACACTTTAAGCACACGAAACCAAGGAAAATCAGGATTATAGGACAGGATTGGGAGAAGCATATTAAGGCTGTTTTACTGCCTGATTTAGAAAAATGGTGGCCTAAAAACAGGCCGGTCAAGAAGAAAAAGAACAATATGGGTGTAGATGCTCTTTGGACAGATGAAAAAACGGGTGGCACTATCGAAATAATGAGTAACCATCAGGAATCAGAACTTCACGAAGGGTGGTCAGGAGATCTTATCAGCTATGATGAGCCTCCTAAGAGGGATATACGGGTGGCTAACGCCCGTGGCTTGATAGACAGGGAAGGTAGGGAACTGTTCAGCATGACACTCCTGAAGGAAGCCTGGGTGGATAGGGAAGTTATAAAGGCAATGGACGAACAGGGCAAACCTGATAAGACCGTGTTCAACGTGTCAGGCCCTATTGAGTCCAATCTAGGCTTTGGTATCACTCAGGAAGGTATCAATCAGTATGCTAAAACCCTCACAGATGATGAAAAGAAGGCTCGTTTGATGGGTATTCCCTCTCATATGCAGGGGCTTATTTATTCTCAGTTTAAGCGCAAAATACACCTCAAGGAGCGATTTCCAAGGGGTGTGCCTACAGACTACCTTATAGACATATCCATAGATACCCACCCAAGAGAAAACCAGGCTATCCTGTTTGTGGCTACATCACCGGACAATAGAAAGTATATTGTGGAAGAAATATGGGATCATGGGGATGGTATATGGATAGGCCAGGAAATTATCAAATGTGTCAAACATCATACTTTCACCGTAAATAGGGTAATATGTGACCCTCTGGCAAAAGGGGATGAAAACAATCCTAATACCGTTTTTGATAATATTAAGAAGGTGTTATATGCCTACGGCTACCACCTTGAAACTGCTACTAAAGACCTGAAAAGTGGGATTATAAAGACTAAGGAATTTTTGAAAGGACCGAATGAGGAACCTTCCTTGTTCATATTTGACGATCTTGTAAGGACTATTTATGAGATTGAAGGGTATATGTGGGACCCCAAAAATCCAGGTAAACCGCTTGATAAGGATGACCACATGATGGAAAACCTCTATAGAATTCTACTGCTGGATACCCAATGGTACGATTCTACGGAGGACGAGGAGGGAGGAGAAGACGATTATGAAGGAGATCAGGGAAGAAGTGCGGTTGGGGGGTACTAAGGGGTTAATTGATTATTCTAAACCATTAGAGGAAAGGGTAACTTGGCCTGGAATCAAGGCTAAACATCCGTTAGCAAAGACCTATACCAGGAGTTACAGGCAACTTAATGTCAAAACTATAATAATACAAGGAGAACAAACAATGCCAGAACTAAGATGGGTAACAGGAAAGAAACTTGGACAAAGATTAGCAGATGGCTTTATCCATTGTAAGGATAAAAACGGAAGAATATCCCGTGGGTATGATGCCAACCGATCTTGGCTTATGGAAAAAGCAGACCCGAAGCCTCCGAAACCTAAGAAATCCTCTAAGAATAAAAGGAAGTAAATGGCACACGAACAACTTGAAAAGTTTATAGCATCTAAGAACATAGCCGCCGATCTTGATAAGGAAAAACTTAGCACTATCGGTGCGTTATGTTCTACTGAATTGGATATAGACGAGCAAAGCCGTAACGAGTGGAGAGAACAGAACGAGAAAGGCATGAAACTTGCCAAGCAGATTATGGAGTCAAAAACATTTCCCTGGGCCAATGCTGCTAATGTTAAATATCCTCTCATTACCACGGCATCTATCCAGTTTGCTGCCAGGGCATACCCTGAGATTGTCCAGGGACCGAATGTGGTTAAAGCCACGATTGTAGGGAAAGATCCCGATGGTTCCAAGAAGGAAAGGGCAGGCAGAGTGTCCGCCCATATGTCCTATCAATTGTCCGAAGAAATGGAAGAATGGGACTCTGACATGGACAGGCTCCTTCATGTGCTTCCTATCGTGGGATGTGAGTTCAAGAAGACCTACTTTGAAAGTGTGCTACAACGAAACGTGAGTGAAATGTGCCTTCCCTTGGATGTAATTGTCCACATGAAGGTTAAAAGCATGACAACCGCCAGAAGGGTGTCTCACAGAATCTGGAAGTATAAGAACGATATATACGAGAATCAGGCAGCAGACATATGGTTGGATGTTGACCTGAAAATACCCGACACGGACGATGGGGACTCAGATGCTCCCCAGGAGTTCTTTGAGCAGCATAGATACCTGGACCTTGATGATGATGGATACCACGAACCTTATATAGTAACATTTCACCATAAAACCAAGCAAGTTGTTCGGATACTTGCAAGGTATGACCTGGAAGGGGTAGAGCTTACAAGGAAAGGTAAACTTGTTAAAATTATTCCTATTCAGTATTTCACAAAGTTCACGTTTCTCCCTGACCCTGAAGGAGGATTCTATGATTTAGGCTTTGGAGCATTGCTCGGCCCTATAAACGAATCGGTAAATACTGTTTTAAACCAACTACTTGACGCAGGCACCCTCGCCACGGCAGGGGGAGGATTTATAGGCAGAGGCATTAGAATTAAGGGTGGTAAGATAGAAGTTAAACTTGGAAGATGGCAGATGGTGGAAACAATGGGGGACGATCTTAGAAAGAACATGGTCCCCTATCCTATCAACGAGCCTTCCCAGGTTTTGTTCTTACTCTTGGGTACTCTTATAGATGCTGGTAAAGACATTTCCTCTGTCAAAGATGTTCTTACAGGCGAAAAGCCGGGAGAAAATGTAAGTGTCGAGACTGTCCTGGCATTAGTTGAACAAGGCATGAAAGTGTTTACCGGCATCTACAAGCGTGTGTTCAGGTCGTTAAAACAGGAGTTTCAGAAACTGTTTAAGCTTAATTCCATATACCTGAACGAAGAACATTACTTTACCGTTCTTGATGATGAGAAGGTTGCAGGCAGGGCGGACTATAATCTTAAAGACCTGAATATTCTACCGATAGCCGACCCCAACATGAGCCTTGACGTTCTAAGACTTGCAAGAGTCAGAGCTTTAATGGCAGTAAGGGGTTCATCCCCTGCCCTTAACGATGACGAAATAATGGCTTTCTACCTGGAGAGCATCAAAGTGGATAAGGACAGGTTCTTCCTGGAACCGGAACAACGTCCACAACAACAACCCGACCCAGTTATGATAGACCTCATGCAACGTCTTGACATGGCAAAAGACATGCATGAGTTGGAAAAACAAAAGATATTTGCAGAGATAGAACAAAGTATTGCACAAGGTAGAAAGATTCATGCCGATGCGATATTGAGTATTGCTAAAGCAGAGGCAGAAGGGTTGGGGCCGCAGTTAGAACAATACAAGATGTTTATAGAAAAGTTAGGGCAAAACCTGAAACATGAGGAAGAAATGCTGGAAGCAAGTAGACAGCCAAAACAATTAACAGAGGGAGGGGCATCTAGTGCAACCCAGTGAGTACGCAGATTGGAAGACAGACCCAACAACTAAAGGTATTTTTAAAACCTTAAAGGAAGCAAGAGAGAAGGTAAAAGAAATGCTTGCAAGAGGGGCAACCCTAATGGGTAACGATGGTTCTACAGCAGAAGAAACAGGTAAGGCTGTAGGGATTATAAAGGGGATTGATATGATTCTTGATTTAAAATCGGGAGATTGGGAGGAGGAGGCAGAGCCTCCCGATTTTGGCAACTGATAAACATAGCGGCTTTGGATTAGTTATGCCGATGAGTGAAGGCATGAAAATTCCAAAGGATTCAATCGGGCATTGGCCTGATAAAGCATGTTTTTCAGTTAAAGAATTGGAGAAAGTAATGGCAGAAGACCAAAAAGGCAAAGAAGTATTCGTAGACAAGAAGTATATCACGAAAGACAATATAACCCGCACTCAACAGGTATGGACCGATACGTTCGCCCTGTTCAACTACCTCTGGGAATTCGCAGTTAAGGGTATTATAGAGCTTAACGTGCAGAAGGACGAGAACGGTGACGAGGTTATGAACATTAGCTTTACGGGGGTGAACAAATGAGTGAGGAAGAATATACACAGGTTTTAGATGATAATGCAACAAAGTTTAAAAGGAATCTTGTGACCCATGATGTTAATGGCCTTGAGATAGTACCCGATTTAGGAGTAAAAATAGAACAGGAAGATAATAAAGTTATTTTAAGCCGTAGAGAGATAAACCTTTTTTTTGATTTGGTAAGGGGATGGAGGAAGGCAAACAAATGACAACTGAAATAGTCATGGTAGCACCCCCTCATTGCAGGGCATGTCAGTGGAAACCCGTGGAGCCACAGAAGGATAACCCGGGACAGGAAATAGCCATAGAAAACGTATGGCTTATTATGCCCATGCCTAACTCGGTTATATGGATTTATATTTGTCCTGCTTGTGGGTTCCTGCATGTGAACGATAATGCTCTTGAAAATGCTATACAATTAAATGAGATAAAGAAGAACAAGATAGTTACATCTGGAGGGACCAAGATAGTAACACCCTTAAACAACAATATTAAATTGAATTAAGGAGATAGAACCATGAATAAAAGCTTTAACGATAATTGGGATAAGTATCAGGTAGACCTTGTGCCTATAGAGTACAAGGTTATAGTTTTGCCTGACAAGGTGGAGGAAACATTGGGAGAGGAAGGGTTAATTATATCACCCGAAACAGTACAAGATCAGGATCAACGTGCTCAAGTAAGGGCAACCATTATAGCAATAAGTGATATGGCCTTCACCCTCCCTATGGCAGACGGAGGGGTTACACTCTGGCCTGGGTATATTCCCAAGGTAGGAGACAGAGCCTACTATGGCAAGTACGCAGGGATAATAACTGACGAGAAGGACGAAAACGGTGTGTCCTTTGTGGTTATTAACGACAAGGACATCGCGGCGATAATTAAGAGGAAAGAGAAATGATTGAGGAATGGGAGTCAATTCCAGGTTATGAAGGTTATGAAGTCTCTAATTTTGGAAACATGCGTTTTACTAATTTAGTACGGGAAACTCCAAAAGAGAATCATAATAGAAAAAGGGAACATGTCACTCTTCTTTATGGTGAAAGAGTTGGCAATTCTAAATTAAAAGATTATGAAATTCAAGAAATAAGACAACTATATCTTATTGGATATGGTACACAAGAAGTTTTAGCAGAAAAATATAATGTTTCAGTGAACCATATAAATAGAATTATCAATTATAGAAGTTGAGCATTAGAATAAAGAAAAAGGCATGAAAGAGATACGTTGTACGAAGTGCAAAAGGTTATTGTTTGTATGGGATAAATCTAGTTTATGGACAAAAGAAATTGAATTGCCAGATATAAAACATGGAAGCATAACTCTTAAATGCCTCAAATGTAAAAATATGCAAAAGTTTCATTTGTTTGAGGATGGGGAGTTTACTCCCCCAAGATACGATAAACTTTTTTGGGATAATATATAATAAGAGCGTTCCGAACGCCTAAGTAACCTAGAGCTTTACGAAAGCCGAATTGATGGAGAAATCCATTGGTTCGGCTTTTTTAGTTTAAATCATAGAAAGGAGAACACAAAGACAATGACAGAAGAACAGCAAGAAGCAATAGAGAAGAAAGCAATGGACATGGGATGGTCCCCGGAAGAGAAATTCCGTGGTGAACCCGAAAACTTTGTAGATGCAAAGACGTTCATAGAACGTGGGGAAGGGTACATCCCTTTCCTGAAAAAAGATTTAGCCAGAATAGGGGGAGAATTAAAGTCTTCCAGGGAAGAGGTTGCGGGTCTTAAAGGTGATATAAAAAAACTTGGGGAATACCACAAGAAAACAGCAGAACGGGAGCACAAGAGGGCGGAAGCAGACTTTGAGAAACAGATAACAGACCTGAAATCTCAACTCAGGGAAGCAGCAGCCGAGGATGATTTGGTAGAGTTCGACAAGGTGGAAACGCAAATAGAGAACCTTGAGAAGAACAAGCCTGAAGCACCCGTGGTAGAAACAACCCCTGTGGACACACAACCTCAAGGTCCGCACCCTGACTTCCCTGCATGGCTGGCAGACAACCAATGGTTTAACGAGCAACCAAGGTTAGCCGCTTATGCAACACAGGTGGAAAGAGAGATTTCAACAAGTAACCCTGGAATGGTGGGAAGACTCCTGATGGACGAAATCACAAAGGAAATAAAGAGGGTGTTCCCCGAACAGTTTGAAAACCCCAACCGCCACAATGATAACACTGTAGACACAGGAGGGACACCACCGGCAGGAGGCAACAACAAAAAGCATACATTCGCCAACCTCCCTGAAGACGCTAAAAAAGAGTACGCAAGAATGGCAAAGAAAACAGGGTGGGAGTGGTTCACGAAAGATAAATACTTGGAAGAATACGATTGGGAAGGAGCATAGACATGAATAATAAACGAGGAAGACCAGCGCGGGACACAGAAAGGAACGCAGACAGGACCGAAAGAATACCGTTAGGTAAAATCAGGATGTCATTATCGGCAGATATACCAAAGGGGTTTGTCGGACGATGGATCAACGATTCACCTGGAAGGTTACTCCAAGCAGAAGCAGGCGGGTATGCTTACATGATAGACCCGGAACTCCAAATTGGAGATAAGGACGCTTCTGATAGCACAAGCACCGATACCAGGAAAAGCAGGGTCGTTGACCGTATTACAGGGCAAAGAGCCTACCTGATGATAATCAAAGAGGAATTATACAACGCAGACCAGAAAGAAAAACAGAGGCAAATAGACGAAACTGAAGAATCCCTCTTTCGGGGAATAGATGAACAAGGCGCGCCAGGTTACGAGGGCCGCTACGTACCCAAGGGAGGTATGAAAATTGATAATAGAACCGCTAACCAATAATTAACAGGAGGACTTAACCGTGGCAAATAAGGACGCTGCATTCGGGTTACGACCCGTAAGAATTTTAGGTGGGTCAACCTACAGTGGGGCTTTTGCAAATCCGTACTACTTTAATAGCTCTACTGGAACTGATATTTTTATAGGTGATCCCGTTAAACTAAATGGAACCAATACCGCAAATTCCAGTGCCGTTGGAGATTTTGGCATTGGCACATTGCAGGATATTGTAATAGCAACCGCAGGAGATTTCTTCCTCGGTGTTGTTGTGGCTTTTGAACCTAACCGGAGTAATCTTGAACTGCAATACAGACCCGCTTCCACGGAACGTATTGCGTATGTCTGTGACCATCCTTGGATGGTATATCACGTACAGGAAGACTCGGATGGTAACTCTATGCCCGTTACGGATTCCGGCTTAAATGTCGATTTCGTGGCAGGTGCGGGAAGTACCGTTACCGGACTTTCAGCATATGAGCTTGATTCAGACTCAGCCGCGACTACAGCGACTCTTAACTTCCGCATACTTCAACTCGCCAACATTGCCGATAACGAGATTGGCAACCATGCCGTGTGGGAAGTTATGCCTAACCAGCAACAGTACCGTGAAATCACGGGTGGTGCGTAATTCTTATAAAGGAGGACTAAACAAATGGCAGGACCAATTACCACTGGTAATCATCCCAAAGCCTTATGGCCTTTGCAATAAGGGCCGTTATATGGAAACATATAATGATAATGCGTTTAACTGCTGGAAACTCCCAAAGGGACAATCAGCAACCAAGT
Source organism: Candidatus Pacearchaeota archaeon (assembly GCA_002690445.1). Next base: position 7,125 of record NZER01000295.1, on the reverse strand, counting down.
CCATAATATGAAAAACTGCATATATACAATAACAAATGAAGTGAACGAAACGGTTTACGTTGGCCTTACCACTCAAGGAATAAGGCAAAGGTGGCGTGAGCATGTATGCAGGTTTAACCTTGGTGAACGAGACCATAAGTTGTATCAAGCCATGAGAAAATATGGAATTGCAAATTTCTCAATAGAACCTATTTGTCATGTTGATGATAAGAAAGATTTGCCTGATTTGGAAATCTTTCACATCAAAAAATTCAATTCCTTTAATCATGGTTATAATATGACTTGTGGTGGTGATATTGTTTCTGATAAAACTAAAAAAAAGATTAGGGCAAAGTTAAAAGGACGAAAAAATACTTGGTCCGATGTCTTTTGCTCGCAACCCTCAAAGGGACACAACATCACCACAAGGGATTTGTATTATTGGAAAGGCTCAACGACCAGAGGGAAACCTCGTACACCCGAAGCCGGGTGGAAACGGCGCATACCCTGTAGCTCGTATAGGGTAAAGATATGGTCTAGCCTGTGTGGTAACACACAGCAGTTCTTCGGAACGGGGCAATCAGTAGCGTGATTGCTTGAATAACGCGGGCGTACATGCATGGTTTGGGAGAGTATATGATGAACACCCAATGGAGTACCCCTTTGGGTTTGACATATCCGATGCTTCACGACAGAACTATGAAGAAGACGTTCTAGTTACGGGCTTTGGGCTTGCACCTGTAAAGGTTCAAGGTCAGTCTGTAATATTTGACTCGGAAAGTCAGGGATATGTGAAAAGGTATGTCCATGTTGTCTATGCAATAGGATATATTGTAACCGAAGAAGAAATGGACGATAACTTATACGAAGTTGTCTCCATGCGAAGGGCAGAGGCTTCAGCGTTTTCTCTAAGGCAGACAGAGGAAACCGTGTGCGCCAATGTCTATAACCGAGCTACCAATAATTCCTACACAGGTGGTGACGGAGTTAGCCTGGGTAACGCTTCTCATCCTACCAAGGCGGGAACCTTTAGTAACATTCTTTCGCCTGCTGCGGACATTTCCGAAACTGCGATAGAGGACTTGTGCATTCAGATCATGGGTGCAACCAACGACAGGGGATTGAAAATATCCCTCACTCCTAAGAGTATTCAGGTTCACCGCAACGATTGGTTTGAGGCTAACAGGATATTACGATCAGTGCTCCAGAACGATACTGCGAATAATGCCACTAATGTTCTTAAATCCACCAATGCTATTCCTGAAGGTCCGTTCATCAATCATTACTTCAATGATACCGATGCTTTCTTTATCCGTACTAATTGCCCTCACGGTATGACGTATATGTTAAGGAAGGATAAGGTGTTCAGGAAAGACAATGACTTCGCAACCGACAACGCTCTGGCAAAGTGCCAGAAAAGGTTCAGTGTCGGATGGACAGATCCACGCGGTCTATACATGTCGGCAGGGGCGTAACAACTAATCTGTCTCCCCCTTAACTGGGGGAGTACACAAGGAGGACAATATGTTTAAATGGAAAAAAGCAGGAACCATCTTGCTTGTATGCCTTGTAGGGTTGGTTGTTGCAGTACAAAATGTAGAAGCGCAAAGTAGGTATAAAGGTTCACACTATAGGGGGGGCATTAAGATTACTCCCCACAGGTCAGATATTCAGCCACATCTGATTCAGGTTGAAAATCCTACCGGTACGACCGTGTTCAGTGTTGATAATGCTGGTAGGGTAAACCAGGAAAATATAGTTGAACTTAGCTCCATTACTGCCTTTAGCACATGGAGTGGTGCGGCATCTGGATCATCTTACTGGCAGATGGAGGCAGGAAAGACTTATGTTGTTGACCCAATTGGTCTGGCAAATTCCAACGGATCGGTGGCATTTACTACGGTAGGTGGGGTTACTCTTCATTTACCGTTAGCTGATGGCGATAGTCATTTTACCACGTCAAAAGTTATTTGGGCACAAGGTGATTCCGGTACGAGTGCTACTCCAATAGCATTTACTATCCAGGTTTGGCCTGCCCCATTGGCTGGCACTACTGTGTTTAGGGGTAATGCCTTGGCAGTAGGAAGTCAAAATATGACAGGAATGGCGGAGTCAGGGTCTTCAGTCGTAACAACCGGCGTTGTGGGTTCTTACAATATCAACTCTGTCGGAGACATGGGAGAATGGATATTGGTTGACAAATCAGCGACAAGTGCTGTTTTCTTGCACTCAGGAAGCATTGCTCCTTAACCTTTAACCCCCTCTGCTTCGGCAGGGGGAAAAGGGGTTGAATATGTCTTGGGGTCATACCAGAAACGCAGGATATAAGCCTGGAAACCCTTGGTATCGCTGTGATCTAACGGGAGAAGATTACCGTCAATCCGATATGCGAAAGCAATGGGATGGTGTATGGGTTAATAAACGGGATTGGGAACCCAGGCATCCTCAAGACTTTGTAAAGGGTGTGAAAGACCACCAGGCTGTTTATGAACCCCGGCCTACAATAGATTCTGCAATAGACAATACCACAACAACAAGTGCTGCATCTTCAAGGGGTGGATTTACTGTAACCCTAACTGACGTAACCAATGTAGCTGATGGTGACGCTATAGGAGTTACCTTGGATGATGCATTGGTCCAATGGAATACTGTTGACGGTGACCCGGTAGGTGCGGTTGTAACTATGCTGGAAGCATTACGGGATGATGTGGCAAGTGGAAACACTGTGTATAAAGGTGACGATGGTTCAGCGCATTATTTGTCAACTAACGAGGTGTCTGCGGATGATCTCTAAATAAGGAGGACAAACAATGGCAGGTTCAGGAGTGGTGCGACTAAACCTAACAAAACTGCAATCAAAGGTGAGTAAACTTAAAGGCACTACGATGAAAAAGAAGGAAAAATCTAATCCTCACAGGAAATATTACAAGCATAACCCCGGGTACTAAACTATGGCAACTTCAGGTTCAGCAAATTACAACCGTACTGCAAACGAAATCATAGATTCAGCCTTGCGTAAAATAGGGGCTATTGCCACAGGGGAAACTCCTGAAGCATCGGAAAGAGCAGATGCCCTTGAAGCCTTAAACATTATGGTAAAGGCATGGCAGGCTGAAGGGTTGGTATTGTGGCTACAGGACAGGGAAACAGTTACCCTTGTGGTTGACCAGGAATCTTATCTTTTTGGTATTGGTGGTGTCAATTTTACGACTGCTGCCCCCCTTGAAATCATAGAGGCTCGGTATCACTCTGCTGATTCTGATACAGAAATGCCTATGATTAAATGGTCAAGGCAGGAATACTTTGACCAACCTCTTAAATCGGCAACGGGTATCCCTACACAGTTTTACTATGAACCGTTATTAACTACAGGCACGTTCTTTATCTGGCCTGTGCTTGGGACTTCTTCTGATGATGATATAAGGGTGACCGCAAGAACTACGGTGGAAGATTTTGATTCACTTGCTAATGACCCTGACCTACCTGCTGAATGGCTGAGAGCTTTAATATTCAACCTTGCGGTGGACGTTTACCCTGAATATTGGAGAAAAGACCCACCCCAAACACTTCTTTTAAAAGCAGAACAATACAGGAACACCCTTATGAACTTTGACCGGGAAGACACTTATATTGAGTTTGCCCTGGGTAATTAGGGCAGAGGATAGATTAATGGGTATCCTTTTTCCTTTTTTGGGCGGCAGCTACACCGGCAGGTCATCAGACCTAAACGCCCAACGTACAATCAATTATTACCTTGAGCTTGATAATAAAGAGGGTAAAAGTCCTAAAGCTCTTATTGGTACTCCGGGGTTGGTGGGGTTTGCCAATTCCAACCGTGTTGCTACCGTAAGGAAAATGCATGTATTTGGGGATTCCCTTTATGCTGTTATAGGGTCAAAGGTGTTTAAATCTACAACGGGAGGGGTTCTAACATCATTAGGCACTCTGGGTAGTTCGTCAGGGAACATTTGGATGGCAGATAATGGAGTGACAGGCAATCAATTAATGATTGTCGATGGAAGTGATAACAAAGGATATATATACAACCAAAGCACAGAGGTATTTGGGGTTATAACAGACCCTGACTTTCCAGATGCCAGCTCGCTTACCTTTCAGGATGGGTTCTTTATAGTTACAGAGGCAGGCACACAGAAGTTTTTTATTTCTAAATCGTTTGACGGTACTGATTGGGATGCCCTTGACTTTGAGAGTACGGCAGGAGAGGAAGATGACCTTGTATCGTGTATATCAGACCATAGAGAAATATGGTTTTTCGGGACTGCTACAACAGAGGTTTGGTACAGGGAATTTACCACATCTTTTCCTTTTGGCAGGAAAATAGACGATATTATACAAAGAGGATGTGGAGCAGCAGCATCGATAGCAAGAGAGGATAATACTATATTCTGGCTTGATGAGCAGGGTATGGCAAGAAGGGCCGTGGGTTATGTGCCTCAGATAATATCTACCCCACAGATTCATTTTCAATGGGCAAAGTACAGCACCTTCGCTGATGCTATAGGCTATACCTACATTCAGGAGGGACACACCTTTTACGTTCTGACTTTCCCTACAGGCAATGCAACATGGGTATATGACGTTTCTACTGACGAATGGCACGAAAGGGCAAGTTATCCTACTCCGTATGACAATAGATGGAGGGGAAATTGTTATGCTTTCTTTGATAACAAGAGATTGGTAGGGGATCATGCTAACGGTAAAATATACGAACTGGACCTGGACACCTTCACAGATGATGGGGAAATTATAAAGGCTATCAGGCAATGTCAGGTAATACATTCTGATAGAAAGTTGGTGTTCACGGACAGGCTTGAAATAGATCACCAATCAGGGGTAGGTCTTGTAAAGGGGCAGGGTGTAGACCCTATAGTGGTCCTTGATTGGTCTGATGATGGAGGGCAAACCTATAGCAATGAGCATTGGAAGTCTTTGGGTAAGATAGGGGAATATACCAAGAGGACATACTGGAACAGGTTGGGCAGGAGTAGAAACAGGATATACCGGGAAACTATAACAGACCCCGTTAGAAGGGTGATTGTAGGAGCTATGCTTGATGCTACAGTAGGGGAGGTGTAATGACAGCAGTTCCTCCTGCTCCACGGAAAGAAATCTTTAGTTTACGTGATGGCAGGCCCACCCCTATTTGGCTAACATGGCTTGAGAAGTTAAGGACGGAGTTTAATTTGGGTAGACAAGATTTTCTAATAGAAGTCCAGAAAGGCAACGTAGCCGGTCACTCACTTGTTCATAAATTTGGCCGAAATGATGCCGTCCCGAATGGAACATGGGCGCATGTAAGTCTGCTTCCATTTGACACAGCAGATTTTATGGAGGCCGCAGAGACGGTTAATGTTGTCGGCAACAATGTCAATGACACGGCAGGGGGAACTGGCGCACAAACAATCGTTGTTCAGGGCATTGATAGTACGTTTACTGAACTTATGGAAACCATAACCCTTGCCGGAGGTGCCGACAGTAGTGCGACAAGTGCTTCGTGGTGGAGAATACACAGAGCCTGGGTTGCGTCTTCGGGTGCTTACGGTGGCAACAACACGGGCACAATTACGATTGAAAACGCTAGTACAGACCAATTAATTCAAATAGCGGCGGGTGAGGGTCAGACGCAATATGCTGGATGGTCAGTTCCTATAGGTAAAACAGCGTATTTGATGAGTGTATTAATTACCGTAGAGTCGGGAAAGTCGGTGGACTTTAGGATGTTTACACGGGAGAGTTTTGATGATGTGACAACATCGTTTGTGCCGCCAAGATTAAAGTTGCATTTTGACGGTCTTGATGCCCCTATGTTTTTTGAGCCGCGTAGTCCAATGAGCGCGATAAATGCCAAGACAGATATTTGGTGGGAATGTAATGGTAGTGCTGGATCAGAGCAAGTTTCAGTAGATTTTGAATTATTAATAGTGGACAATTAATAGGGAATATTATGGCACGAAACTTAGCTGGTAAGACAATCGTGGTCGATGATGGAAGATATTGGGTTTATGATGATGATGTTAGGCTTCCCCTGACTCCACAAGAAAGTGGCCTGGTACGTCAAGGTGACAGGGGTTTTTATGTGCCTGATGCCAACCAACTTCAGAATGAAGCAAGAACGAGCAGCGCAGGCTTACCTATTCCTGATCTAGTGCCTCAATCACTAGGTGGGGGGATTCAAACCCCTAGTATTCCTTCACCGACTCAAGTTGCAATAGAACCTACCTCCTTTGGCCCTGATGCTACCCCAGAACAACGTGCTCAATTATATGACCAATCATTGACAATGGCAATTGATGGGTTGCGTAGCGGTAGGTCTATCGAGGAAATGTATTATGAAATAGAGGCTTTTCAAAAACCTGCTACCAGAACATCCGCACAAGGTTATGGGACATTACCGAATAAGGAATTAGGTTATCCCGGCTCGATAAACTATCGTCCCCCTAATCCGTTACAAAGGATGTACTTAGAAGATAAAAATCCTGGTACTGCTCCTACAAGTCCAGCAGACATTGAACTAAGGATTCCCACATTACAATCTTCTACACAATTGGGGGCTGAAACTTTTGGTGGGTATCGTCATCAAGAGAGGAAAGAGGGTTGGTTTGGTAGAAACCCTGTGGCTAAAGCGTTAATTGCTCCGTTAGGTTTTGCCGCAGCAGGAGTAGGGGCGACAGCACTTACAGGAGGGTTAGCAGCAGGAGGAGCAGGAGGAGGGCTAGGCAGTATCCCTGCTGCGACAGGAACAGGGGCATTTGGGTATGGTTCGGGTGGTCTAGGTGCTATTAGTGCAGAAACAGGAGTAGGGGCAGCAGGTTATGGAGCAGGGGCAGGAGGGCTAGGAAGTATCCCTGCTGCAACAGGCACAGGGGCATTTGGGTATGGTTCGGGTGGCTTGGGTTCTATATCTGGTGCAACAGGAGTAATGGACTCTCCATGGATGAGTGGTTTTACTAATACTGTCCCAGTAGGGGCTGCGGCAAAAACACCTGTGGGGGCAGGAGCAGTGCTTGCAGGAGGAGCAGGGGCGGCAAAATCATTAACAACACCAGGAGGTAAAGAAGTGGCAGAAGGATTCTTTGGATTAACAGCAAAGGACCTTATAGGTCCTGGGTTACAATTAGCTGGAGG
>NZER01000294.1 GCA_002690445.1 Candidatus Pacearchaeota archaeon | reverse complement strand
GCGGACGAGTGGGAGATAGCAATCTTTCTACCAGTAGAACGATTCCAGAAAGAATCCTCAGCAGTAGTTTGGAAAGATAGCAGGAGACATTTCTAATGGCTACATTTCAATTAGCAGAACTCAGAAAGGCCTTTGCAGATCATGGAGGTATTGCAAGAGGACAGAAATTTAGAGTTTTAATTTCTAAACCAAAAGCGATTGCCACAGTACCCGATGCTTTACAATTGATGTGTGAGACTGTATCTTTACCAACAAGAAGTGCTGCGACAAATGAGCTCAGTATGTATGGTCCAGTTCAATCGTTTCCCTATAGATTTACCTTTACAGAAGCTTCTTTGAATTTTTATCTGACAGAAGATTTTGCCATTAAAAAAATATTCGATACATGGCAAGAAAAGATTATAGATCCTGTAAGTGGAAATCTTGGATACTTTGATGATTATAAATGTTCAATTGATATAGAAAAATTTGGAGGTAATGATTTTGCTACTACTGCAAATGCCGATTATAAAGTAAAATTAATTGATGCTTGGCCAAGTATCGTTGGGGAAGTTGCACTAGGTCATTCTTTGGGTACTGATATTCTAAGACTACCTGTAACCTTTCAATTCAGAAAATGGGAAATGGTGGACACTGGTGATTATCAGCTCGGTGATGCGGATTTTACGTAAAAAACTAAATTATAAAAGGAGATTATTATGGCTTTGCCGAAACTTAATATTATAAAACACACATTAACACTTCCATCTACTGGAAAGGAAATAACATATAGACCCTTTCTTGTAAAAGAAGAAAAAATGTTAATGATGGCCATGGAAAGTGGTGAGGCGAAAGATATGATTAATGCGACAAAAGATATTATTATTTCTTGTGTCGAAGACAATATTGATGTAACTAATTTACCAATGTTTGACATTGAATATATCTTTCTACAACTCAGATCTAAATCTATTGGTGATGTGACAACAGTCAATTATACACTTGACGATGATAAATGTAGTAAGGACAAAGATAAGAATTGTTTATACTCTGCAGAAGTAGATTTAAGTACTGTTGACATAGTAAAAAATAAAGATCATAAGGATATGATTGATCTTACCAATAACATTAAGATCAAAATGAAATATCCTAAAATAGAAGCCTCGACTAATATTGTAGGGCTTGAAGGTGAAGCATTAGTCAATAAAACTTTTGAAATGATTGGAGAGTGTATAGAATATATTTTGGAAGATGAAGAAATGCATTCAACTTCCGATTATACATCCAAAGAAATTGATGAATTTTTGAATTCTTTGACTTCAGGACAATTTAGAAATATACAGAATTTCTTTGATACAATGCCAAAACTAACAAAAGAAGTAACTGCTAAATGTACCAGTTGTGGAAAAAAGAATACAAAGGTTCTTGAAGGGTTGGCTGATTTTTTTTAATAGGTCTGAGTCATGACTCTCTGGCGAATTATTATGCTTCAACTTTCGCTATGATTCAGCACCATAAGTGGAGTCTGACTGAAATTGAAAATATGATGCCATTTGAGAGAATCATTTATACGGAAATGTTACAAGATTGGATTAAAGAAGAAAATGATAGAATTTCAAAAGAAAACCAAGCAAATAAAGTGTAGAAAAACTAATGGCTGAAGAGGGAACCAATATTGGAAATATTAATGAGATAGCCGCTGCTATTGGTAAATCTGTAGCAGCTAATCTCGCCGCTGGAACAAAGAATGAAAAAGTTTTAGGTATTGAACGTGATAGAGAAGCAGCAAAAGATAGAGCCGAGTTTAAGCAGATACTTCAAGGTATTCACAAAAGTCTAACTGGAAGTTTCGCCACATTTAAAGATAGAGATAAGAAAAGTGGTGGACTTCTTGCAGGACTTCTTGGTGGAGTATCTGGAAAAGGAATTGGTGCATTAGGAAAAGGTATTGCTAAACTTGGAACAGGATTAGCTGTAGGATTAGGAGCTCTTGGTGCTGGTATTGCTGCATTTTTTCTAGCTTTAGGTGCTGCAGATTGGTTAATTAAATGGTCTGGTGCGGATGGTTCTGCATTAAATGCACTAATTAAAAATTTCTTTGGAGCCTTCGATGCTAAAGCCGCAGCAATGATGGGTGGTTTAGTTATTGCTGGAGTAGCTATTTCAAGTATGGGAAAATTTGCTGCTCCTAAATTAATGGCTGGAATGACAGCTATCGCTGCCGGTCTTGTAGGATTCTTTACTGGTATACTTCTTGGTGAAAAGGGTTTAACGTGGATGTCAGAAGGTATGGCTGTTACAGGTGCAGGTCTTGGTAAAATGTTTAACACATTCTTTGAATCTTTTTCTCTAACTAGTGGAGCCATGATAATGGGTCTTGTTGCTATTGGTGCGGCAATTGCGAGTATGGGAAAATTTGCTCCTCTCAAATTGATAGCTGGAATGACAGCTCTTGGTGCTGGTCTTGTGGGTTTCTTTGCTGGTATTCTTATAGGTGAAAAGGGATTAGCATGGATTAAAGATGCGGCAGGAGTAGATGGTACTGGTATTGCCAAACTTATGAAAACTTTTGTATCAGCTTTCAAGGATGCAGGGCCTGAAGCTGTCGGTGCATTATTTGCTGTCCTTGCTGCTGGAGCATTGGCTGGTATGGGAAAAGTCAAACCGCTCTCAATAGTTACTGGAATGACAGCTCTTGGTGCTGGTCTTGTAGGATTCTTTGGTGGACTTATATTAGCTGAAAAGGGAGCTGAATGGGCTTTGGGAGATTTGATGAAAGCTCCTCCAGGCGAAAATCTTGCAAAATTAATGAAAGGATTTTTATCATCATTCAAAGGTGTAGGTGCAGAAGGTATAGCTGCATTAGGACTTATTCTTGCAGCAGGTGCTGTTATTGGTATGAAAAAAGGTATGGGGGGTGGACTTAGTGTAGCACTAGGAATGACAGGAATGGGGATGGGTCTTGCTGGATTTTTCGGTGGTATAGCATTAGCAGAAGTGGGAATAAAGGGATTATCAGATTGGGCAGGTTCTGATGTAGATGGTTCCAAATTATCCAAACTCATGAAAAATTTTATGAAGACTTTTGATGGTGTATCTGACAAAGGCCTCTTAGTCATGGGAGCTCTTCTTGCAGCAGGAGCTGCTATGGGAGCTCTTCTCTCTGTTAAAGACCTAATTATGGTGCCATTAGGAATGACAGCTCTTGGTGCTGGTATTGCAGGTTTCTTTAGTGGTTTAGCATTAGCAGATACTCTTATGGAAAAGGCACAAGATTGGTCTGGTGGAAGAGTAATAGATGGTTCTACATTGTCAACATTTATGGGTAATTTCGCAAAAGCCCTAGATGGAATGTCTGACAAATCATTATTAATACTAGGTGGTATGCTCGTTGCTGGAGCAGCAATAGGAGTCTTATTGCCAGGTGTTGGGCCTTTGGGAGTTGCGTTAGGAATGACAGCTCTTGGTGCAGGTCTTGGTGGATTCTTCGCTGGATTAGCCATGGCAGATTTCGTGGCTTCAAAAGCTGGTACAGGAGAAAACCTGAAACAACTAATGACTAATCTTGGTGAAGGTATTGGTGGATTTATAGGTGGAATTGCTGGTGGTGCAATGAAAGGATTCCTAGAACTCGATGCAGATAAATTAAGTCAGATTGGTGGTGGTGTTAAAGATTTAGGAATAGGTATGTTAGCCTTCGCTGGAGGAACAATTGGTGGAGCTGTTGGTGGAGTAATGGAAAATGTTGCTGGTTGGTTTGGATCAGACAGTCCACTTGAAAAAATTACAAAATTGACTGAAAATATAACTGATGAAAAAGCAGCACGTCTATCCAAATTCGGAAAGGGAATCCACGATTTAGGAATAGGACTGGCTTCAATGGGAGGTGCCGATCCTGTAAAAGTATCAGCATCAGTAGCCGCTCTTCAGGGGTTGGACATAGATGAACTTATGAACAAAGTGAAGGGTTCACCAGATACAGGTCATGTTGGAGCGATGATTAAAAGAAGTGGAGATGTTAATTTAATGGCTGGGGAAGCTGTATTGACACCATCACAATTGACAAATATGGCAAAGACGATGGAGTTGTTGGTAGGATCTCAAAATATTGAGCAAACAAGGAGTGGTGGACCACCTGTCATAATAAACAATGTCGATAATAGTCAAAAAACTGCTGTAAGTTCTAACCGATCTCAAGCAATAAATGTTCCAACTACACCTCACAATAGACAGTCCACCAAACAAATGTTAGACGAGGCTTACTCTTTCGGTTAAGCCGTTTCTGCTAACTTCTGAAAATACCCTAAAGCCTCTTCATCATTATCCTCTGATTCAGCTGCGGGTTTAGGAGTTGTCTGAATAGGTACACCACCATCAAACGGAACATCCTCTGTTTTATCCTTTGGAAGAGAGAATGCTGGAGGAATATTTTCAGTACCTAATCCAAGAACCTTATCCAACTTAATTTTAAGTTCTTCAAAAGTCTTAAACTTATCTGTTGATACCAACTCTTTCAATGAAAATTCTGATTTCCAGATTTCTTCCAATCGTGCTTCATCATCTAACAAAGCAGTAGGAGTTTCAAACTCCGACTTATCATAATTGGAATATCCTTCTATCTTACGAATCTTCATCTTAAAATTCGCACCTTCCCATAAATCAAATGGATTTACTGGACTCTCATCTTCAAATTCGGGATTCATAAGGTCGTTAATCTTATCGAAGATTTTCTTACCGAACCGATAGAATTTTACCTGACCCTCATTCTCAGGATGAGCGGGGTCTTTGATGATATACACATTCGCTGTGTAATTCAATCGACGCTTCTGTTTACGAGCAACTTCTTTGTTTGCTTCGATTCCAGAATTCCAAAGTTGTGAGTTGTGTTCACTCACAGGATCTTTTTGACCAAGAGTAGTCAAAGAGTTTTCGATATACCAGCCACCTGGCCCTTGAAATCCATGATTCCACATTCTTGCCCACGGTAGATCTTCACCATCTGGAGCAGGAAGGAATCGGACAACAGCATAACCATTTCCTGACTTATCCAATTCTGGACGCCAGAAACGATCATCGGTATCACCGAATACATTTGGGGATGTTATTTTCTCTGTCTCTTTGATAAGAGAAGTGAGGTTGGACTTACGTTGTTTCTTCATGTCTGCAAATGTTGACATAGTTTCCTTTCGTATTAATGTGTTTGTATTGCAGTGTATTAGTGTATAATTGTATTATAACATATTTATAAAGTTTGTCAAGCGACCTATATTGGAAGCTTGGCAGTCTTAGGAAAAAAGTTGAGTTCTTCAGCCTCTTCCCTTATCTGAGCCTTGAGTTTGGTATTCACCAACTGGGCCGCAGTTTCTGGTTCCATTCCATTCTGATCACAGTAATGAAGAACGGCATCCATATAACTCAGTCTAGTCTCTTGAACTAATTCCTGAATTTTAGTAAAGAATTCTGCCGATGTTTGTGTCTGTAATGGCATTAATTTAACTCTTTTACCTTGTCACAAATTCCTAGTTTCTTTGCTTCCTCTGCACCTAACCATATATCTTGTGGGGGGAGGAGGTATTTACGAATTTTCTTATCTGTTAAACCTGTGCATTTCTTGTAATGTTTTATCATTCTTGCCGTTGTTAATTCCATTTCTTTATGTGCGGCGAAGAGTTCATGTTCTTTACCGAATGTACCCCAACTGAATTGATGTGACAAAATAGAAGTATTGGGAGTCAAAACTCTCCTACCCTGTGTTCCAGAAATGAAAAGAAGAAGACCACAAGAAGCAATAAGTCCAAGACCAGTAGTTTTGATAGGTATTGCAGAACCTCGCATCACATCAATGAGTGCAAAACATGCAGTCAAATCTCCGCCTGGAGAACATATTATTAGATTTAATTCGGGAAGTTTTTTCTCTGTATTAATGAAGTTTGCTTCAAGTATCCATTCAATAGCTGACTGACATGAACCAGTATCAACTTCGGCCATCATAAGGTGATACCCAGCGTCTTGTAAGCTACTTACTTCCTTTTTAGTTTCTTCACTTGCCATAACTAAGCAATATTACCTTGCTTTTTTCCTTTTTTCTTTTTTGGATTTAAGCCTTTTATTCTCTTTGGTTTTACTTTGGGTTTGGATTTGTTTTTTGCTCTCGCTTCTTCTACTTTAAATAGTGCATCATCCTCTTTTAATTTCTTTCCTTCTTTTGTTCCTTGTGGCCATCCCGATAACCATGCGGTAAACCTATTCCAAATTGACACAATTATCTCCATATCATTCATGCCCTTTGTTTATTTCTATAATCTGCAATTGCTCCCTTAATAGCATCTTCCGCCAAAACAGAGCAATGAATCTTGACAGGGGGAAGTGAAAGTTCTTCCACGATGTCTGTATTTTGAATTGTAGTTGCTTCATCAATAGACTTGCCCTTAACCCATTCAGTTGCCAACGAAGAGCTTGCAATTGCACTCCCACAACCAAAAGTCTTAAATTTGGCGTCAATAATATTTTCATTTTCATCTACCTCTATTTGTAATTTCATAACATCTCCACACTCTGGAGCACCCACAAGGCCAGTACCGACCCTATCGCTCCCACTATCCAAACTACCAATATTACGCGGGTTTTCATAATGTTCTATTACTTTCTCTGAATATGCCATATTAAAAGTCACCTCTGGTGACAGCTGTAATTTTATCAATCTGTGCATTAACACTATCTGTTCTGCCTGGCCAACGAATCCATTCTCGTTTGTCACCATCCTTAGCAAGACTTTTAAGAAGTGGAAGAATCAATTCTTCTACCTCATTCATTTTTGCACTCCATTTATCTCCAAGTTCTTCTTTACGATCATCGAGTTCTTCTCTCATGACCCGCATACTATCTGTTAAACTGGAAATCTTTGAACCAATTTTTTCTAGTTCAGGAGTAATGCTCGCAGTAGCAGTAGAAACCACTTCTTTAGCAGCATCGACCCTTGTAGTTTGTTGTGCTTCGTATTCTTCAACACTTACTGTGCTAAAACCGAAGTCGTTAAGATCAGACATTAAGTTCCTTGTTGATTTATATCTGCTGTTTCTTTTTGTTCTGGATCATCTTTATCCTTGAACCAGTAATCCGTCGCCTTTGCGAGGACTGCGACATAGGCACCGACCATGATATTAATCAGGTCCCGAGATTCTGCCGGTAATGCTCCAAAAAACAATAACCATACCAGAAACAAAAAAGTAAAAACTATAATTAAGGACAATGTAAATCGTGCCCACCAATTCAACTTCTTTCTTGTTTCAATTTTTTCATACTTTAACGCTTCCACTGGATTTTTCTCCCACAATGCTTCTTCCGAAGCAATTACCATTTCAGAAGTGGTGTTCACCTTACCATCTCCGGCTCGATCTTTTCGAGCATTTTTCATAAGATTTTTTGGAATTTTTATGGCCATTAACTCCCTTAAATTTGTATTTCTTTCCAAGGCTTTTTAGCAGCTATATTCAATGCCCACCAACCATAGCCATTGCCTGGATCTTGTATTGTGTTTCCTACTGTTTCAAAAATGAATGGTCTACCATTTACATACGAAGTATATATTGGTGAATCATATCCCATTCTACCTTTATTGAAAACTTCTGTCTTATGGTATCCAAGCCAATTATTTTCACAACGATTGGTTCCAATAAGATATGCTTTATCATCTCCCTGAATAGAACCTTTTGGAACATATAAAACACTATCCTGTTCAAATTCTTCTCCAAGTTTTTTCATATCACGTTCCAAATTCCCACCATCTTGAAGATCAACTATAAAATAACTAACCTCTTTACCAACTGTACCACCTTCTGGATATCTTCCTTTTAGTGTAGTTGCTCCATATCCTTTAGTTTTGAGTTTAGCCAATAAAGATTTATTACGTTGTTTATTATCCGCATTAGAATACTTATCACCTTCACCACAATCTGCAGCATTACGGAAGGCAGTCATAGCACCACAATCATG
>NZER01000293.1 GCA_002690445.1 Candidatus Pacearchaeota archaeon | reverse complement strand
GGGATCGGACTTTAATCTGAACAGCACGGCGCAATTGGGGTCGGTGCTGTTTGGGGAGCTGGGGGCTCCGATACTCAAGAAGACTAAGAAGACTGGCCGGGCGTCGGTCGATGCGAGTGTTCTGGAATCGTTGTCGGGGAAGAAAAGCAAAGCGGGGCGGTTCTGTGAGTCGTTGTTACATTATCGGTACATCGGCAAGATGCAGATGACGTACCTTGATCCGGCTATCGCACTACGATGGGAGGATGAGCGGGTGCATCCGACGTATCGGTCGGCGTTAACCGTGACCGGGAGGTTGTCGAGCGCCGGTCCTAACATTCAGAACATTCCCAAGGACAGGTTGATTAGGAGCATATTTGTACCGCGACCGGGGTGGGTGTTGACGGAATCGGATATGATGTCGGCTGAGATGCGGGCTCTGGCATCTCAGGCGGGGGAGCAGAAGCTCAAGCGGATATTTGCTTCGGGGGGAGATATCCATACGATGACGTTCCGGCAGGTGTTTGGCAAGTCGGAGGATTATGAGCCGACTCAGGATGAGAGGAGGTTGGCGAAGACACTTAATTTTGGGATAGTGTACGGGATTTCTGCATTTGGGGTGGCGCAACGGTACGATATGGATGAGGATGAGGCGCAGACGGTGATCAATCAGTACTTTCAGGCATTCCCTATGGTGGCCCGTTTTATGCGGGGAGCGGTTCGCTTTGCTAGAAAAAGAGGGTATGTTAGGAATAAGTTTGGAAGGAAGCGGAGGTTGTATCCGGATATTCTGAGCGGGGAGAGTGTGATCCGGCATCGAGCGGAGCGGCAGGCGGTGAATGCGCCGATCCAGGCTGATGCGTGGGATTACAATGCGGTGGCGATCCGACGGGTAGGGGCGACGTTGCGTAGTTACGGGTTGCAGGCGCGAATGGTGATGACGGTTCACGATCAGATCATGGTGGAACATCCTCCTGAAGAGACCTATATTGTGCATAGGATCATAGATGCGGCGTTTGCGTCGGTGGAGTATCCAGAACAGATACCGGTGGAGTCGAAGACGGTTTCTCGGTGGGGAGAGACGAACGAGTCAAAGCTAGAAAAACTTTTAGAGGAGTTGCGAGTATGAGTAAGACGACGGTTAAGACGAGAGAGGTGGTGGTGACGCTGTGGGACGTGCGGTCGGTGTCATCGGGGGCGATGTCACGCATCGCGGTAGCTCCAGGGGCGGGTAGTAAGGCGCTGGTGTCTGGGGTGCAGCTCTCGGGGTTGGTGCAGCGCGATCCCTGGAGTATGCACCATTATGCGGAGTACGCTTTCTTTCTGCGGGATCAATCGGGGAATACCTTTAACATCGGTTTAGGTGGGCGCATTCAACTCGACCCTGACTTGTCGTTGTCGGGGTTGGTTCTGACGGATGCGCGGCTGTCTGTGATGGAGGGAGAGCCGACGGTGCTGGTTTACTCTTTGCGCCGGTTGCTTGTGGAGAAAGGGGTGCGGCTTGGTGTTGTGCAGATCCGTTATCGGGCTGAAAAGCTGAAGGAAGATAAGTCTGATGCGTCGGTAGAGTCTGATCCTGGGTCTGAGCTGGAGGTTGAGGAGGTAGCAGGTGAGTCTGAGAAGGCGGCGAGCTAGAAAAACACCTGTCTACTGTGATCGGTGTGTTTACTTCGTTCGGCTGGGACCGAAGAACGAGCAGTGCATGTGTTCGGCTAAGGCTCATTTTGTGTCCGGCCCTCTTTCGGAGCGGTCGGACATTGAAGGGCTGGCGGCTCCGGTGAAGCGGAACGCGGATAACCAGTGTCGGTGGTATCGGTGGTTTCCGTCTATGCGTGCAAGGCTGTTGCGGGGTTGGGCCGGTGGAGCGGGAGGTCAAAGTGGCTGAGAAGCAGGTAGCCGAGACTCCGAAGATTCGGGTTGCGACTCAGACGATGGTGGCTATCACCCTGACGATCCAGGAGCGGGAGGTCAAGATCAAGGCACCGGCTCCGTACCGGAGTGATACCCTGGTGGTGGATGACGAGGGACGTGTGTTCGGTACGGGCACCGTCGAGATTCAGAAGGAGCGTGAGTATGCCGCAGATCCGGAGCTTCGCACGCTCTCGCCGAAGGTGGTCGAGCTGATTTTGAAGCTCATAGGAGTGGTGGAGTAATGCCAACCGGTGACAAGGGGCGTCAGTACAAGGCAACGAGTCCGGTCAGTATCGCTCGGCAGGCGGAAACGGTGCTAGAAAAATACGCGGAAGATGAGGTTCGCCGGAGTAAGCTCTTCAAGACGATTCAGAAGAAAACGGAGGAGGCTCGGCTGACGCCGAGGCTCCAGGACTTTGCGTACCGGTCGGCGGTGCAGTTTAAGTCTCCGCATGAGTGGGCGGTGGAATATGGGGTCCAGCCGCCCACGATCTATCGATGGATGCGGATGCCGGAAGTGGCGAATCTCATAAATGATATCAAGTACGATCTGCGGGCGTATCTGGCCGCAGCGGAGATTCTGATTACGCGGGAAGCGTTTGCGGTGTACCATCGAATCTTGTCGTTGAACACGGCTAGCAACGAGCTATTGACGTTGCAGGCGCAGACGGCGAAGGATTACCTGTCGTTTCATCTGCGGTTACGAGAGGGGCGTATGATGGGTGAGGAAGGGGAAGATCCGTTTGGGCAGGTGGCATCGGTGCCGTCGGTGAGGGCGGTTCAGCATAGCGGTGGGAACGGGAAAGCTGTCGACGTGTCCGATGCGTTGACGGTGGAGTTGCGGGAGCTGGAACGTTTGGAGCGGGAGCTAGAAAAAAATGGTGACGGAACCGACGGTTCGGCAACGTAAGCAGGCGGTACTCTCGGCCCTGGTGGATCAGAAGCGGGCAAAAATGGTGGAGTGGGCAAAGGCTCACGCCCCAGCGTTGCACATGGCGTTGAAACACCATATCAACACTAGGGGTGAGCGGATGTCGTTCACGAATATGTTTCCTCTGTTCGCTCTGTACCTGAAAATAGATGAGATGCCGCAGCTCTGTATCGAGAAGTGCGTGCAGGAGGGGGTGTCGGAGCTGTTCGTGATCCAGACGCACGTCGAGGCGGCTCTACGCGGATTGACGGTGATGTACGTCTTACCGAAGTACGCGCTTCGAGACCGGTTCGTGGCGAACAGGATCGTGCGTCTGCACAAGCGGGTGCGGTACTACCAGACGCTAATCTTGGAGGCTAAGGGGTCGAATCGGCAGTCCTTGATGCACATCGGCAAAGGGACGATGGCGTTTGTGGGCTCGAACGTTGAGAGTGAGTTTGTTGAGCTGCCCGCTGACTCGGTGGTGGTTGACGAGCTGGACAGGTGTACTCAGGAAAACCTACTCCTGATTCCTGACCGGTTGGGGGCTAGTCCTTTTGGGTATCAGAGGGAGATAAGCAATCCGACGGTGGAGGGGTTCGGGATTGATGAGCGGTTTCAGCGTAGCTCGCAGGCGGCGTGGAATGTGTTGTGCCCGCACTGCAATACGAGTTTTACGCCGGACTGGTTTCAGCATGTGGTCGATCAGCGCGATACGTCGGTGTTCCAGGTCCGCGATCCGGAGTATCCGGTGGGGGTGAATGCTGCGGAGTACCGGGGCGTGATCCGGATGGTTCACGGCTGCGGAGGGGTTATCGATGAGAATGTCCGTGTGGGTCCAGGAGAATGGGTGGAGGAGTTCCCTGAACGGGATCTGAAGGGCTACCGGTTCAATAAGCTGGTGAGTAAGTTTAGAGATTTGACATGGTTGTGGAAAAAGTTTCATGAGGCGATAGGCAATCCTCTCAAGACTCAGGTGTTTTATAACTCGTACCTGGGTCTGCCGTTTTCGGCGAAGGGTAATCGGGTTACGCGGGAGACGTTGAATAAGTGTTGCCGGGCCTACGGATGGCCGGTGGCGGTCGAATCCTTGTCGGGTATGCGGGCGATGGGGGTGGACGTAGGGTCTGAGCTTAATGTCGTGATCCGCGAGCATGTGTCGCAAGCGGGTCAGAAGATCAACCGCTTGGTTCACGCGGAGCGGGTGCCTACGTTCGAGGAGCTAGAAAAACTCATCGGGGATTGGCGTCCGACGGTGGTGGTCATCGATGCTCTGCCGGAGATCCACAAGGTAATGGAGCTGAAGAAAACCTATCCGGATCTGGTGTTCTCGTCTCGGTTTCAGGAGAACGCGATCCGTATAACTCTGAATCGAGAGCAGTGCGAGGTTCACATGGACCGGACGGCAATTCTCGATTCGGTGTTGCAGGGGTTCACTACAGGCACGCTGACGCTGCCGATGGGGGCGGAGTCGGTGGTTGATGCGGGGGTGTACTACGATCAGATGACGGCGAGTACGAGGGTAGTCGAGGTGAACGAGACGAACATCGACAAGTCCAAGTTTGCGTGGGTGCATTCCCGTCCAGACCACTATTTTCTAGCGGAGTCGTATGCGATGCAGGCGAGTTTGATGCTGGCAAACTACGATGTTTTCGGATACTACCAGGATCAGTCTCAATCAGCCTCTCCGGTGGTGGATGAGATGGTCAAGGAGGGGGCTGTGAGTCCCGAGGAGGCGGAGGAGCTAGAAAAACTGGCCAAGCTGAACGCGGATCAGTTTTTGCGGGGGTTGCAGGATGCTTATGGCGGGAATAAATGAGTGGAAATAGTCTTGACTTCGGGACAATAACGCTGTATGCTGTGGGTGGAAGGTGAGGAAGATGAATCTTTACAAAGACGGTGACAGGTACATCGTTGAGACCACCTACGAAGAGTATCGGTCAAACCCGGCTCCGAAGACTGCGAGATTCCGGTTTGACAGTAAGAGAAAAAGGTGGTGGACGGACGATCCGGAGAAAGCGGCGGTGTTGCTGGATCATGAGGGGGTGTGGGTCACTGACGTTTTGATGGACGAGCTAGAAAAACACCGTAATGGCCGTTCGGATGCGATGCAGTTGAGTCGAGCTACGTCGAGTGAGTTCAATCCTCCGGTTCCCGAAGGGTTGGAGCTGCGCCCGTTTCAGCGGGCGGGTGTGGAGTACATGCGGTCTCGGTCGGCAGTGCTTCTGGCGGATGAGATGGGGCTCGGCAAGACTCCGCAGGTGATAGCTCTGATGAACGTCCAGAAGATTGCGAATGCGCTGGTTGTATGCCCGGCGTCTCTCAAGAGAAATTGGGAGCGGGAGCTGCACCGGTGGCTGACACTGGATCTGAGTGTGGCGGTGGTTGGTGCGAAAATGGCGAAGCTGCCCGAGGCGGATATCCTCATCGTGAATTACGAAATACTGCACAAGTTTGACGGTCTGGGAGGTCGGACATGGGATCTGCTGGCGGTCGATGAGTGCCACTACGTCAAGAGTACAAAGGCGCGGCGTACCAAGATGGTCGCTGCCCTCAAGGCACGGCAGACGGTCATGATGTCGGGATCTCCGATGCCGAACAGGCATATCGAGTTGTGGTCGATCCTTCAGATTCTCAAGTTCAATAAGTGGAAGTTCTGGACCTATGTGAACCGGTTTTGCGATGCGTACAACAACGGGTTTGGGTGGGACTTTTCAGGATCGATCAACGGCGAGGAGCTGCAACGCGAGCTGAGATCGGCGCTGATGGTGCGCAGGCTCAAGAGTGAGGTGCTCACAGAGCTTCCCGCGAAGGTGCGCCAAGTGATCGAGCTGCCGAGTACCGGGTTGGTGCGGGTTATCGGTCAGGAAAGGGGAGTGTTCGAGCAATACGAAGAGGCGCAGTCGGAGCTAGAAAAACTCGGTAGGTTGTCCGAGGAAGATCGAGGAGGGGGGTACGAGGAACGGGTCGCCGCGCTGCGGAGTGTGGTCCAGGTGGCGTTTGAGGAAATGTCGCGGATACGGCATGAAACGGCAGTGGCAAAGGCTCCCAAGGTTGCGGAGTACGTGGGAGAGGTGTTGGAAACACAGTCTAAGGTGATTGTGTTTGCCCATCACCGGGACGTGATCGATATTCTCGAAGAGGGGCTGCGGAAGTATAACCCGGTGCGGATTGATGGGGGGACTCCCCAGAATGATCGGCTGGACATCGTTGACCAGTTCCAGAATGATGAGAATTGTCGGGTGTTCTTGGGGTCGATCACCGCAGCGGGCGTGGGGATCACCTTGACAGCAGCGTCTTACGTAGCGTTCGCAGAGTTGGACTGGGTGCCGGGCAACGTTTCCCAGGCGGAGGATCGAGCGCACCGGATCGGACAGTATGATTCAGTATTGGTGCAACACATTTTGGTTGACGGTAGCATCGATGCGAAGATGGCGCGGACGATAGTTCGTAAGCAGGAGGCGCTAGAAATTGCGCTCGACCGTGATCCGGATGCGGAGGTTATAGAAGGAATCGAAGAGACGGCAATCAAGGCGAAGAGGGGAACAGAGCCCAAGAAGACGCGAGAGGCTCAGATCAACGGTACCCTATCGATGGAGATGCGTGATACGATCCATACGGGACTGAAGATGATAGCGGGCGTGTGTGACGGGGCGCAGGCGCTTGACGGGAGTGGGTTCAACAAGGTGGATACCAATTTCGGTCATAGTTTGGCTGAGGCTCCTAGATTGTCTGAGAAACAAGCTCAGGCGGGTGCGAAGCTGGTGCGGAAATACAAAAGACAGTTGTCGACATGGGAGGGGCTGTCGGCGGTGTTGGAGGGGTTGAAGAGTGCGTAGGTCGAGAAAACGCGATGAGGGGGCGATTCGTATTGACGGGGTTACGGTGTGGTCTGCATTCGCTGTGGCGAAACGGCTAGGGCTCCAGGAAGATTCTGTCAGGAAGTACGCCATTCGTCGCGGTATAGGGCAGAAGTTTGCGACTCGTTGGTGCTTTACTGATGAAGAGGTAAAGTTGCTAGAAAATAGGATGACTCGCGCTGACTACTATGCGAGGGGAAGCCGTGCTTGACTACGGTGTGTTCGACACTGAGGGGTGTCCCGGCCTGGGTGGGGCTGTCAGGCGGATGGTAGGTGCTTGGCAGCGTACCCTACCCTATGAGGAGGGCGATCTATACGGTGAGGCTGTTGAAGCGGTGTTGGGGGGAGATTTCAAGAGTGGACGGGGCGCATCTCATAGGTCGTACTTCGTGGAGGTTATCAAGCGGCGTTTCATCTCTTTGGGTCGTCAGAATGGGGCGCAGAAGAGGTCGGTGCGGACGGTCGCGCTAGAGGATTATATGGCGGTGCGGAGCGATAGGGAAATGCGGGTACGGGCGGAGGTGCGGGAGTTGATCGATCTGGAGGGGAGACCTCGGTCGGAGGTTTTGTACCGGAAATTGTTGCTAGATCAACCCACGCGGGAAGTGTCGGTTGAGGTTGGGGTGCAGATGCGAGAAGTTCAATCGTTCGTGCGGGACTTCTCGCACCGGCTAGAAATATTCTTTCTCGATGGTTCGGAGTGGGTGTCGAGGAGTTAGCGTAATGACGACGTTCGAGCGTACAAAAGATGTTCCGAAGAGAGGGGACGTGGTATTGTTTCCTAGAGAGAAAGTGGGCAAGGTTCTCCAGGTGGCTCCGGAAGGGTATACCGGTGTGTGTATGCGGGTGCAGTGGGATGACGGTAGGGTGACGGTGGCGCGGAGGGAGTCGCCCAGCGTTCGTGCTGTGTATCGGAAGCCCAAGAAGGTAAAGCGGAAGAGGAGGAAGTAAGGTGCTGAAGGTTACGAATCTGCGGTCGGTGATGATCGAGCTGACGTGTGATGCGTGTAAGCGGTCGGTCGTATCCGAAGAGGCGGGGGAAGTTACGTGCGAGTGTGGGCGTGAATACAAGACGGATGGGAAGTTTCCGCGCATGGAGTTCCGTCCGGTTGTGCGTAATGGGAGGAAGAAATAGTGTTTCCAACGGATGAAGCTACGAAGAAGCTGCCGGTGATGTACGGTAGAGATCGAGCTGCGCGGCGGTATACGGGTTATGCGCGGGCGGATAATGGGACCGCGATATTGCCGGAGATGATTCACGGCACCGACCGGAAAGTGTGGGCTCAGGCGATGCAGGAGGCGCTAGCGGAGGTCGCAAAGGCGCTGCGATTGGAGGTGGAGTCAGCCCGAGAACGAGAGTTGCAGGTGTTTCGGGATCGGGACAAGTGCCGGGCTGCGGAGGGTCCGAAGAGTGCGGGGATTCGGGTGGGTTACTGTCGTAGGTGTGGAAAAGCGTTTACCTATCCGTCGCATCGTTCTGTGTTTTACTGTGGGTGGTGTGAAGATGAGCGACAATCTTGAGTATGCGATCAAGATTACGGGCCAGACGATTTGTTTGGTAAACGCTGAGACAAATGATCCGGTCATGAAGCCGGTGCCGGTACCGGAATCGTTGGCGTCACGGCTCTTAGTTACGACGCTATCCTTGATGCCGAAGCGGGAGCGGGACAAGCTCATGACTGATATGAGGGCTGTGATCGTGGCTCGGCAAGTAGGTTGGGGAGGGTAGGTTAGATGAAGAGCGTCAGTGGAGATTCGGAGGAGACTGTTTTGGGGAAACGTCAGATGATTGACGCTGTGAGGTCGTGGGTAACGATCTTGCTCGGAGTAGGGATTATCGTATCGCTCACGGTGGTGTGGATCGTGCCGGTGGTGTGGAACACGCTGCTGAATCTTGCGGGGTCCGGTTCGGAAGAGGCCACGAATCGTCTGCAACGGTCTGTGGGGGTGAGCCTCGTTCGGTTGGTGATAGTGGTGGCGGCGGTCGGTTCGTACTTTGCGGGTGCGGCGTTGTCGTTCCTGGTGCAGCGGGTAAACCACGACACGTTTGTTGTCAACCAGGGGGAGATTGGCCGTGCGGTGACGGCGGCGGCTCTGGTGGATGGACCGGGAGCGGCGGTTGAAGTGATGAGAGGGATTACCGATATTCGCTACCGTTCGGCGACCGCCGAAGAGTCGCTGATGGTATCGAGGCGGCGTACTGAGGAGGAGGTTGCGGTCTCCTCAGCTAGAAAAACGACAGCGGTGGGTGGTGATCAGAAGCGTGGGGTTTCGCAACAACAATCCAATCCGCAGGTTTCGGTTAGGAAGGGGTCATAAATGTCCGATAAGATATTGGAGTACCCAAGAGACGGGCTCCGGACCACTAAGGTGCAGGGCTTTGCAGACAGTTGCCGGGCGCTGTGGCCTGCGGGGATATCGATGATTTTGGTGTCTCCGGCAGATATGGTAGCGCTGGAACGGGAGAACGGGCCAGCGTTTTCAGAGATCGACGGGATTCCGGTAGTGTCGGCTCCGTGGGTTACGGGGGTCGTACCGGTTCCGAGGATTGCCGAGGAGTGAGCCGTGAATATGGAAGTGGTCATCGGGGTCTTCGTGGTACTCCTAATGGGGTTCTCGTATCTGATAGGGTTTTACATGGGTCGGGCGGATGAGCAGAAGTTGAATCAGCAAATCCGTCAGGCGCAGCAGCACAAATAAATGACTGTAGGGCGAGCCGATGCTGGAATGCACCGGAGGTTTCACCTCCTTTTCTCCGGAAAGGCCGTCCGATACTGGGCGGGAGCTGACCCAAACAGCTCCCGCCCTTTTTTTATGTGAGGAGTAGTGGGATGATACCGAAGTTGTGGAGGGCGGCGGATCTGAGTGCGTTTCTCGGGGTGACTGTGGGAGCTGTGTACGGGTGGACCTCCTCTATGCAGGTGCCGCATCTGAAGATCGGAAGGTCGGTCAGGTTTCTGCCGGAACAAGTTGAGGAGATCCGGATCTGGCGGGAGGAGGAGCGGCAAAAGCAGAGGTATTCGCGCTTTGGGGTGTATTTTCAGCCCTACCATTTATCCCGACGACGACGGCAGTCGTTTGCGGCGTTGGTGCTAGATATACCACCGTCATGGGTCGTTGAGAAGTCGGAGCTACTGCCGATAGAGGAGTGCCAGGATATTAGCTTGAACCATGACGGGGTTCTGCCGGTGAATACTGTGGGGCACATGATATGATGCAAGCAACAGAGCAAAATAAGTGGCGCACGTTGATATGTGTGGTTGGTCGGATCGAAGAGGAAGGGGTGGTTCTACTGATACCGGCGTGGAATCCGAGTGTGGAGGTGGAGATCGGGTGGGATCTTATTCCAGGGGATATAGCGCAATTGATGGTGCCGAGGTATCGGTGCTTTGCGCGGGTGAACATCGGAGCGGAGAGAGCGGAGGATCTTCGGTTTGAGGATTGGGAAGATTGGAAAGCGTGATGAAAGAGGGGAGGAGGTGCCAGTTTCGGGTCTGGGTGTCCCATCCGCTGGGGATTGTGTTCTGCCGGTATGACGGGCAAACCGCGCTAGAAATAGGTGGGGAGAATATTCCGGTTTGCCTCTACCACTATGAAATGGTAACGGGCGGCGAGGGGGTTCGGCGTGTCGGAAAAGCGGGTGAAGAGAGTGCGAGGAAGGGGAATCATGACCACCTCTAAGATATCTGGGGTGTCGGTGACGTGTGCACGTTGTCGGGAGGGGCGTGCTGCCGTTCAGATTTCGAGTCCGGTGTCGGTCGTATACTACTGTGATCGTTGCTGGAGTTCTATGCGCGATGCGTTGATGGGGGAGGATTTGGGACGTGGTTGAGATGGGTACGGTTAGGAGTACGGGGTTTGTAGAGCGGTTGGTGGTATCGCCGGGGGGCTCACGGTTCAAGCGGGTATGGTGGCGGTTGGCGCTGTGGGTGCTTGGGAAAATAGGGGCGCTAGAAAAACGTCCGCATCTGCGGCATGAGGAAGCGGGGCCGGGGTACGATATAGCTGACGAGTTGCGAGAGCAGCTCCGCCTTGTGGAAGACGGGAAAGCGACAATTCTCGTCGGGCCGGAGGCTATGGTGGACATGCGGGATTTGGTGTCTCAGCCGATCTGGCTGGGTATCACGGTCACGGTCTTCGATGGGATACCGGTGCGCGGGGTCCGGTGGTTGAAAGGGGTGTTGGTGGTGCCCTATCGTTTGGAGGAGCGTGATGGAAGTTAGGGCGGGTGATATCGCGTGGGTTGCGGCGTATCGGTACGAGAGACAGTCGGTGGTAGTCATGGTGTGTAGCTCTAAACGAGAAGCGGAGCGCCGGATCGAGCGGTTGCGGGAGAGGAGTGTGACGGGGTATGGGCGAATGGTATGGAGTCAGATCCATTTGACGATAGTGGACCGGGACAGCTACCCGTTTTCTGAGGAGCGGTGATGAATTGGATCGACGGGTGCTTGATGCTGCTGGATCTAGGGAATCTGGCGGAGTGGGCGTACAAGCTGTGCGCGTGGGCGTCGGTTTGGGGGATGGACGACAACTATTTTCTGTGGGGGTTTGTATGAGCGATAAAGAGAAGCTGCGAGAGGAGCTAGAAAAACGGCATGTGGGTCCGGCGGAGGATCAGGGGTACGTAGAGGTCCAGCGTGTTGGGTCGGAGGGGGACGCGGATTTGGTCATAGAGACTCAGCATAAGGGCTCCGAGTATCGAATGATTGACATGCACTGGGAAAAGGCTACGAGCTGGGGGGAGCGTTGGCGGAGGTGGTGGGGAGCGGATATCTTTGTCAACGGCGTTCCGGCACTGAAGGTGTTTGCGGTCGTGGTAGTCGTGATTTTGGTGGGGATAGGGCTGCTGTTCAAGTGAAAGTCTACAAGGTTCTGCGTAAGACGAAATCTGGGCATCTGGTCAGCTATGCTACCCGCGAGGACGGGGAGGTTCACTACTTCGAGAATGTGTGGGCGAGGGCTCCGGAGTGCCTGCGTGGGGATGGGTATCATCTGCTGGCGTTTCTGAATGAGGACAGGGCGCGGGAGTTCATGCTGGGCGGTGGGATGTGGGTTGGAAGAGATGACTGTGTGGAGATGTGGCTGGCGGATGCTAGAAAAATGATCTTGACTCTGCCGAGAATGCACTTCTCGACTCAGGTGCGTGATTGGCGGATGCGGCGGAAGAAAAATGGATGGTTTGAAGCCTCGGAGGACGCCGGGGCTTGGCCGGACGGTACGGCTATGGTTGAGGAGATTCGGATCGTAGAGCGGCTGTTGTGGAGGTAGAGGAGTGACGGCGTACAAAGTGGTTAGGGAGAGTGCCGGGGGTAGGCTGACGAGTTTCCTAACGGACGGGGAAGCATCGGTTCAGTATTTGATAGGAGAATGGGTGCACGCTCCTGAATGGTTGCAGCGGGAAGGGTACCATCTGATGGTGCTAGAAAATCCCCGATGTGTGAGGGAGTTCGGTAGGATTCTCTACGGGGTGGAGGTGTGGCCGTGCAACGTTCAGATCTGGGAGTGTGATGTGGTGGGCATGTTGTCGACGTTGCCTACGGAGATGCTGTATTCCGAATGGTTAGCTGCGGGCATGTACCGTCCGTCGGCGGTTCTACGGGATCAGTGGCCGTATGGTACACTCATGGTCGAGCGGGTGCGGTTGACCGAAAGGTACAGTTAGGAGGAGTTGGGATGAAAGAGGTAGCAGCGTTAGGGATCGGGCTTCCGGATGGGAGGAAAATAGTATCGGGCATGGTGATGGGGATGGAGTTGCCGAAGTCAGTCGATCCAGCGGATGGGTACGACGATGACGTAATCTCTCTGTGGGACAATTATACTGTCGAGGAAATTGTGGTCCGGCATTCAAGCGAGGGGGTTCCTCTGGTTGCGTTTTTGTACGATGAGGATGGGCAAGAGCGGGCGAGGGTAGTGTTGGGGCCGGGTGCAGTGGTGACGTGGGTGGTTGAGTGGGGACCGGAGTATGAGGAGGAAGACGACGAGGAGGACGGTGATTCGATTAAAGGGCTAGAAAAACGCGACGCGTATTTGACGTGGGAGTATATGCGGTTGGAGGGCGAGATCGCCGATTGCGAGGGCGAGATCGCCGATTGCGAGGGTGGTGAGCTGGCGGTGTTGCATGATGAGCGGGCTGAAGTATTGGTGGAGAGGGCGGATGTTCGCGGACGGTTGAACGTGCTGAGGGGGGAGGAGTGACGGTTTACAAGCTGGTGTCGGTATGGATGGCGAAGGATCGGTGTAGCTGTGTGGTTAGCGGTCAGGGGATGGTGGCGTATTCGGTAGGGGAGTGGGCGTATCCTCCGCAATGGTTGTGGGAGAGAGGGTACGGCCTGGTGGCGTTTCGGGATCGGGAGTCGGCAGTGGGCTACGTGCGTAGGACAGAAAACTACTATAGGGGCTGGGAGCTGTGGGAGAGCGTGGGTGAGAATGAGATATCGCCGTTGCCGAGGAGGAGATTTCTGGAGGCGGTCATGGATCGAGGGGAGCGGGCTTGGTGGGATGAGGATGTGGGTCTGGCGTGGCCGTATGGTACGGTTATGTTTGAGAGTCTGCGGATAGAGAGGGAATTGGCGTGGTAGCTTACAAGGTGGTGAAGCGAGTCCAGGGTCGACTGGTGAGCGCTGCTGTGTGGGGCGAGCATCAGGTAGAGTACCGGCAAGGGGAGTGGGTACGGGCTGCTGAGAGCTATCTAAGTAGACGGGGGTACGGGCTGCTGGTGTTCTTGGATGTGTGGAAAGCTATGCGGTGGATGGAAACGTATTCGGGGATAGAGGTGTGGTCGGCAGAGATACGCGGAGAGGTGGAGCTTTTGCCGCCGATGCTGTACCTGCCGCTTTTGGACAGTATCTCTATCGGGATGTGGCCGCAGGGAACGGGCATGTGTAAGGAAGTGCGGTTGGTGAAGTCTGCGATGGTAGAGGTTCGGACGTGACGGCGTACAAGGTAGTCCAGGCGATATCATGGGAAGAGTCGGAGTTGGTGAGCGCTATGGCGAGAGGTGACGCGGTGGTGGAGTACCGGCGTGGGAGGTGGGCAGAGCCTCCGGAATGGTTGCTAGAAAAAGGATACGGCCTGCTGGTGTTCGATACAGAGAGGCAGGTGCGAAACTGGCTGTCGGAGCTGCGTAGCTATGGGCTCCAGTTGTGGGAGATTGAGATAGAGATGGTGTACGGTGATTTGCCGATTCCGTTGTCGGCTGCGGAGGTGGGCGTAGGGATTACGGCGTGGCCGGAAGGTACCATGATGGCGGATCGGGTAAAGCTGGTTCGTAGGTTGGCGGGTGCTGGGGAAAAATTGGGATTGGGGGTTGTCTAAAATGAGTGGGCGACTTACACTGGTAGGTATTTGGAGGTCAAATGGCTAGGCGTAGACGACGGGGGAGCAGGAACAGCTCGGGAAATTCGGGTAGCAAGAGTCTGGTGGCGTTCGAGAGCACGTTGAAGAAACTCAACAGCGCGTTAACGGCTCCGGAGACGATGGGGTATTATCAGAGCGGGGCGTTTGCGGGGATTCGGGAAAAGATCCTGAGTATTGGGTTTGTGACTCTGCGGAACATCGTGGAACAGGTGCCTATCTTCAACGCGATCATCAATACAAGAGTCTTGCAGGTGAGTAGGTTCACGCAGCGGGCTCGGGAACGTGGGGACAAGGGGTTTGAGTTCGTTCGCACCGACGGTGAGCCTATCGGCAGGCGGGATGAGGAAGCGATCAAGATGCTGTCTGGGTTCGTGGAGAACACCGGATGGAAAGAGGACGATGAGCGGGAGGATGATTTCTCCGAGTGGACGGGGATGCTGGTGCGGGACACGCTAGAAATTGATCAGGTGGCTACGGAGCTGCAACGTAATCGCAAGGGGGATGTTGCGGCGTATTGGGGGCTCGACGGTGCGACGATCAAGCGGGTGGACGAGCGGCATCCGGAGCGGTTTCGGAAAGACACTCAGTTCGTGCAGGAGATCGACGGGGAGATATTGGAGCAGTACGAGCCGGGGCGTCTGATTTTCGATTACATGCACAAGCGGTCGGACATTCGGTATCGGGGATATGGGTACTCCTCGACGGAACAGTGTGTGAACGTAGCGACCACGCTGCTGTACGGGTTTCAGTACCAGCGGGATCAGTTGACGCGGGATCGGGTACCGAAGGGGTTTATTTCGGTGATGGGTGACGCTGGGCGGGATCAACTGGGTGCGATCCGCGACTACTGGCAGGCGGCGATGAGCGGTGCCGGTGGCCGGTGGAATATCCCGATCTTGCCGAGTGGGAAATTGGGAGTGGGCCTGGACTTCAAGCAGATCGGCTCAAACAATCGGGACATGGAATACCACAAGCTCATGATGTTCCTGTCCGCGATTGCGGGTGCGGTGTTTGCGATGGATCTGGCGGAGATGGGTATCAAGACCGACGACTCAACGGCGTTGATCGGAGAGGACTCTGCACCGCGAATCCAATCGTCGAAGGATCGCGGGCTCGCGGGGATGCTCGCCTACATTCAGCAACACATGAACAAGATGGTCCGCAAGATCACCGAGGACTACCGGTTTCAGTTCGTGGGGCTAGAAAAAGAGGACGAGGACAAGTCCGCCAGTCTGCGGAGCAAAGAGTTGCAAACCCGGCGCACGATTGATGAGCTGCGGGAAGAGGACGGATTAGAACCGTTCAAAGAGCCCTGGAGTGAGATAGTGCTGAATCCGCAAGCGGTTCAGATTTACTTGTCGTCTCAGAAGGGGGCGCAGGGAATGCCGGGGGCTCCGGCGCTGGACGAGAACGGTCAGCCGATAGAGGAAGGTGCCGAGGCGGGGGTGAACGGTCAGAACGGTCAGAACGGAGAGAACGGTCAAGAACAGGAGGAGACCGAGGTAGACTGGTCCGCGCTGACGAAGGCGCGGGACGTTCGCGTAGTCGTGCGGTAGCTAGAAAAACGTTCGGAAAATATCATGGTGTCTATTGGTGGGAGGATATGGTGAGGGGGAGTGCGGAGCATGGGGCGGTGGTCAAAGATTACGCAATCGGTGAGGTTGCGGGGGTGGCGAAGTGATAGGATACGCTTTTTTCGAGGATCAACCGGAGCTGGTGTCGGGCGCGGTGCTGGCGTCGGTGGATGGGTTGGAAATGTGTCTGTGGGAGGAGTCGTTGTTTATGTCGACTCTTCCCGTCCCGGCGTCGGTGTGGAAGGTGGAAGGGCATATCAAGCTGGAGGACGATCCGCCGACGTTCCGGTACATCCGATTGGTGGAGCGGCGCGAGCGGGTCTCTGTGGGCGAGGCGGTTAGAGGAAAGGTGGGAACGGTATGAGGAAAGTGACGATTGAGAAGCTGCGGGAGATGATCGCGGACATGCCGGAATACGCGGAGGTGTGGATAGGGTCGTCGGTTGTGGCGAGTCCGGGAAATGAGGAAGATCGGGTTCCGGTCGCAGACCGGTCGGTACGCGGGGTGGAGCTGCAACGATCAGGGTCGAACGGGCCGCGACTTATTTTGACATAAAATCGGTCGATTCCCGTTGGTTTGCGTATACTGTTAGTGAGTGCTAGAAAAAATGCGAGGTTTGGATGGCTCTGATAGTTAAAATACCTTTTGATGAGATAGACGCTGCAATCGAAAAGCTGGAGAAAGGACGACCGCCTGTCGCCGAGGGCTCACGTAAGCTCATGGGTAGCAAAGGCGGTCGCGTTTTTTGGCTCAAGAAGACCGGCAAGAAATGGGGCTACGATGGCGCTGCCAGCAAAGAGGAGATCAAGAAATACCTCAAGGACGTGAAGCCGAAGCCGAAGCCGAAGCCGAAGCCGAAGCCGAAGCCGAAGCCGAAGCCGAAGCCG
>NZER01000292.1 GCA_002690445.1 Candidatus Pacearchaeota archaeon | reverse complement strand
TGCTTCGATGGAAACTGTTTCCCTACCCCGTACAGGAAGAAAAAGATGCTTGACTATTCAAAAGCCCCGAACCAAGACATGGTTCCCGGCATAAAGAAGTACGTCGAACACGGAATCATGCCCGGCGGATTCATGACAGCACTGTTCTCCAATGAACTGACAAACACCTTTGCCTATGCCGACGATAACAATTTTGCCGTCCTGACAAGGTGTGCAAAAGATGACTGCGAGACCTGTAGTAATGGCCTGAGAGGCTGTGACGATACATGGCTCGGATTCTTGCGGTGGGAAATGCCCGACGACATAGTCGGCTCTCGGGCAAAAATGAGAAGTCACGTCAACAGGAAGCGAAAGGAACGCCATGACTAGCTTCTACGCAAGGGATGAGCCAGCAGGAACTGTCGGTGAAATCCTGAGGCACATCAGGTGTCACGGGACACGATGTTGCTTTTACTGCCATAAGAAATTTCCCTACGACAGAGAGAAAACCCACACTCACGGGTGCTGGATTCTATGGAAACGCAGAAAGGAGGAACCGCCTGTAAAGACACCGCCAGTTAAAAAATGGGAAGAGGACGAATGGCGACACGAAGCGCACAGACAGGGAGTACCCGACAGCATGTGGGTAAAGCCGTCTGAACGCTCGTCATACGGATTCTTTCCTGATTCGTACCTAGAATAAACAAGGACAAGGAAGGAAAATGAAATGGAAAGCAGAAGAGACGCGATAAAACTTTTACTGGGCTGGCCTTGGATACGTTTTTCCAAAAAGACAGTCTCGGCAGACGTT
Source organism: Candidatus Pacearchaeota archaeon (assembly GCA_002690445.1). The sequence goes on along the minus strand of NZER01000292.1, from coordinate 6,674 downwards.
AAAAAACTTGCCGAGGATGTGGAAGCCCTGAAGGAGTTTATCCAAATGAAGGAAGAACCGCAGGCCCCTGAGTCTGTTGCTGTCGGGGCGCACATGCGTTCCTCTCCCAGACGTAAACACGTCGCGGTACGCCCCTTTCTGTGGAGAGTACGCGGGGAAACCAAGCAAGACCTTGCCGACTATGCGAACTGGGCAAGGAATGCTGGAGAATTCCATCCGGTTGCTTACAGCACGTTCGTCGACGCGGATAACAGCCCTCTTTTAGGCTGGACTGAGGCTAAACGTTCCCAGAACCTGAGGTACATGGTGCAGCTAAGGCTGCTAAAAATCCTGAATGAAGGCAGCTACCGCGGCCCGAAAACAGCCATCTTCACAGGAACTCTGGTCAGCCACCAGTACACTCCAGACAAGCTGGACAGTATTTCCCGCGGGCTGTTTGCCCGTGGAATAGGCAAAGACTATTAGGGACATATATGCAGACAGATGTCCCTTACCTATGCTAAAATACACAGAGAGGAGGTGATAGTAAAAACATAATAAATACGGAAGGAAATTAACGTTAGAGCATATGCTCAAATAAAGGAAAACTTCAGATGAAAACTGGATTAAGTCTCCAAGAACTGGCGGCAAAGATTACCGCTCAGAGTGAGGCAAAAAACGATTACGTAGCGGACACACGTCAGCTACAGGTAATCGGTGACCAGATGGTTGTGGAAAACGAAGGTGAATTCGACCTGACGAACCATGCCCAAGGTCAGATAGCCACGTACACAGGCATCCCGCGTAAATACTACGACCGGATGCGAGCAGAGGCCCCTGCGCTGCTTACACGTAACGTAGAAGAGTGGTTCCAGCGTGAACCCAAGCGTCGCATGGTGCGAACCATCGACACCAGTGCGAGGGCGTTCCTGTCCGAAAGGTACAGGACACTGGACAACGAGGAACTTGCGGAAGCTGTTCTCCCTATCCTGATGGATAAAGGGGTCGACGTGATTTCAACCGAGATTACTGAAACCCGTATGTACATCAAGGTGATTGACCCAAAGCTGAGAGGCAGGGTTGACTGGGGCAACGGTCACAAGTTCGGACGTGCTGCTGACGACGAGATTATCTGGGGCGCAGTCATAAGCAACTCAGAAGTAGGTGCTGGTTCACTGAACGTAAGTACCCAGACCCTGTCGTCGTGGTGTTCCAACCTGATGATCGTCGGAAAAGAATTCCGTAAGTATCACGTTGGTCGGGCAGTCGACGTTACGGGTGCGTACTACAAGGACGAGACACGCATAGCAGATGACAGGGCCACGTTCCTGAAACTGCGGGACACCGTCGACCACGCTCTCTCAGAGGTATCCATGCAGGAAACACTCGACAAGTACAACGTCGCAGCCGGGAGAAAAATCGAGGGCAACCCTGTGAAGGCAGTGGAAAAGGTCTCGAAGATTCTCAGGGTCAGCGAAGAGGAACAGGGTTCCATCCTCAATCACCTGATTGAAGGCGGGAGCCTGAACCAGTGGTCTCTTGCAAATGCGGTGACACGCATTGCAGAGGACGCAAAGACATACGACAGGGCAACTGAACTGGAAGCCCTTGGCATGAATGTTGTCGACCTGACAGCATCACAATGGAAAGAGGTTGCAGTCTAAATGACAGAAAAAGACCTGCACATAAGGGGCGTGACCCCTGAGTGCCATAAGAAGCTGAAGGTTTATTCGGCTTTTATTGGCAAGCCCCAGAAGGAAGCTATCGACAAAGCACTAACCGTAGCTTTAAGCCAGTGGCTGGGTAAGCCTAATCTTGTTTTCCAAGACGTACTCGAAGCCACTATGGATGAACAGGACGCCACTACAGAGGAATATAAGGAGAATCAAAAACATCCTTAAATTAAAACCCATACCCAAGAACCCCCCCTTTAGGGGGGTGGGTTTCTTACAAGCTGGAAAACCACACGGTGTGGATTCTGGAAGGTATACTCTTGGACAGGCGTTCACCTGCTTGTCCTTTGCAGTTCTCCTTCCAACGCCAGAAACCCCCGCGATTTCCAGTGTCCGGGGGTTTCGTATTCCGGGAGGAAATACATGAGTGAAGTAATAAGCATCGACAAACTGGTTGAACGCTATGCGAACATTCAGGAAGCGTTGAAGATAACGCTGAATGAACGGGATAAAATCCTCGCAGAGTTGTGGGGCTACATGGAAGCCAACAAGGCAAAACGTGTAGAAACCCCAAACTACATAGCGACGATACCAACGAAGCGTAAATACGACGTTGAGAAATTCAGGAAAGAGTTCGGCGAACTGGACTTGCTTGGCAAGGAAACATTCGACCAGATATTCAAACCTGAACATTCCAAGATGACCGTCATCCCTGCAAAGGTTGACGGAACAAGGGCAAAGGTTCTCTGGGACATGGGCGAGGAATTCGTGGAAAAACTTGAACGTACCCTGCTTCCCCAGAAACCCGAAATAAAAATACAGGCTGTAAAGAAGGAGCATCCGCTATGAAGGTAGACCTGTGGCCTTACGAGGCTAATCAGCAAAGCGATAAAGGCACTCGCTTCAATCCCGTGTCACTCACTGTCCGCGAGTTCATACCCGCAAGAGACGGTACGTCACAGGCAGGAAGGGAGTACCACATACCGCCACGGCTGACGTTCGAGGAAGACATGGAACGCAATGAGTGGCAGTGGAAGGAATGGGTGGACAGCAGACCCGTTGACTACCCCGGCCCTTATCCTCTTGCAGGTGATATTGTTCAGGCAAAACTGAAAGTCACCAAGAGGGACGATGGCACGTACTGGTACGACATTGACGAAGTTGTAGCAACCGGAAACCACAACACGCCTACTGCACAGGCAGGGCCGACCGCACCGGAAACAAACGAAAGCGGCACGGATACAGAGAAGTCCCCGCTGGGTATGCTGCCCGTCGAGCAGCGTATAGCAGCAACGGCACTGACGAACGTGCTGGTCGGAAGAGTATGGGACGAGACACCCGACGGAGACGAGTGGAAGGAAACAATGAGGGCGGCAGTCAAAAAGATTACGCTTGCACAGGTTCCGCCGTCGCTTATCCCTACCCTGACCACAACTCCTGCGCCGTGGGAGGACGATGACTCCGACGACCCTGACGACCTGACAGACACAAAGGAGAAGACCGAAACCATCGACTGGTAGAAGAAAGGACAACTTATTTATCGAACGTCGTCAGTGCGTAGAGTTCGCAAGGTACAAACGGAAGGCTGTTTTCCACCTCCTGCCTCTGTAGAACGCATTACCGTCAAAAAACAGTATAGAAAGACGATCACAGATTCGCATATTGTCTGTGGTAGTCATTGTCTCCGGTAAAAGGTCAGTGAAAGCCTGACCTGCTGACGACGCCCTAAAACTAAAAAGGACTAAGCAATGGCAGCTAAAGAAATGCCTATCGAAGAGTGGGTCGACAAGATGACAAAGGCACACAACCATCACGCCAAGTCAATCGAGATACTGGAACAGCGCGGACGCAACCTGAACGAACGACTGGAGCATGTGGAACGTATCCTTGCCGACGTTCACAGGAGCATCAACCGACTGCTTGAACATCTGGACATCACGATTGAAGTCGAAGATGACGAGTAGTGGGATACAAAGAGCGCGCTCGCTGGGAGCAGATGCGCCGGGATATAGCGACTAGAAAACACTGTGCCGCTATAGTCTATGGATGTCCACGCATGATGTGGAAAATCCGTGAAGGCGACCCGATAGCCTGTGACCTGAACGACCCACAGAATCTTCGGGATATCCCCCCGCCGTATGAGGTCTGGCATCATGCACTTATGCTGGAATTCGTAGGAAAGCATGAGTGCGGTGCTGACTGCGGTGTTGTAAAACAACCCTACAAATCCGGGATGGATGGATTCTCCCTCATTGACCGGATAAGGATGTCGCACAGGATTGAAGACACGGTCGGGATGCTGACTAAGCTGCGCGGGAATAAAACCCTCAGTGGGAAATGTCCGCTGCACAACGAACAGAACGGCGAGTCCTTTGTTATCTGGACAGATGCCCAGTTGTGGAAGTGCTACGGCAAATGCGGCACAGGCGGTGACTTTATTAACTTGGTTTATGAATGCAAGAAACGAGGAATAAATTGGAAGGTGAACGACCCGGATATCGAGAGACTATTGAAGAAATAGCCGAATACAAAGGAATAGAACACGGCAGTGGAATGCCAACGCATACCGCGGAGGGCCAGTCAGAGTTTCCTGACCCTGACTATGAGCAGAATGCTGTAGGCCACCACCTGTATACGTGGCACGACGATGTCACCAAGGAAATGTTCCGTATCGAGATAGCACACCCGGTGCGAAGCGGACTGGACTTCTGGTGTGTGCTGACAGTCAGCTATCGCAGGAATAAAAATGCGAAGCCAGTCGGTATCCTGAACAACAAACGCTGGAACCTGACATCCACCAGTAACACCGACGGTCACATACGGAGCCTGAACAGGCGTATGAAAGACCGTGGCTGGGACGCACGGCTTACGCTCGTCGAGCAGAGCCTCAACAGTGTGGTTGAAATCGGGGATGACCTTGTAGACCTGTCGACCATAGAAAATCCACCACCTGTACGGTACGCGGTGTGGCCTTTCGTGGAATACGGCGAACACAACATCATTGCCGCAGACGGTGGAACCACCAAGTCCCTGATGGCTATGGCTATGGCGGTCTCGTACAGCTACGGAAAAATCGTCATGCCCGGAACCAGTGTCCCGCTTGACCCGAAGCCCACGCTGTACCTTGACTACGAATCTTCGCCAGCTACACAGGCCCGACGCAGGAGACAGTTACTTACAGGGATAGGCATTGCTGAAGAAGCAGGAAAAATCCTCTACAAGAGGATGTACTCCCCGGTTCAGGATGCAGCGACAGAACTCTATGACCTGATTGCGTCCCGAGGTATCGGCATGGTGATTATAGATTCAGGAGCGCGCGCCGTCGGCGGTGAGACGAGCAGTGAGGAAATGGTCATTCCATACTTCAACGCAGTCGCAAGCTGGGGCGTTACCATCCTGACAATTGCCCATAAGCCGAAAGACTCCACCAGCAGAGGCCCGGCAGGTGTGGCCCAGTGGTGGAATCAGGCACGTAACTACTGGGAACTGGTGAAAGACCAGACCCCCGGACAAAACGAGGTTCACCTGTCAGTCAGGCACGATAAGGCAAACGACGAGAGCCTGCACGTACCTCTCAGCTACAGGCTGGCGTTCGGAGAAGACATCAGGTATCACGGACTGGATACACCAGTCAGCACGAACATCATGTCGCAGTTACCGACCTCCACGCAGATAACAAACTTCCTGCTGAACAGTCCGCAAAGCACCGTCAAGGAAATCGCTATAGGGATTGAGCGGTCTGACAAAGTGGTCGACAACGAAATCAGGAAGAACGAAGGCAAGCTGTACTACGGCTCCAAGGAAGCCTACAACAGACGATGGTCGCTTATTGAGGACAAAAAGGAAGACCCATGGGCAATTCTGTAGCACTGGCATTCAGAGGAGCAAGGGTCGCCCAGAAAAAGATACAGGAGGTGAATCCAAACACTGATGAATACGCACACTGGATAGAGATATTCACGATGACGCAGGAATCTGCACGTCGTGAACATAGCTACAAAGGATGTATACACGGGCCGAAAAAAGGATGCCCGATAGATGCGGTAGCCCTATGCGACTGCTGCATCAGGGAAGAGGAAGAAAAATGATTGACTACGCGAATCTTTGCGTTGAATGCGAACTGTCCGAACCAGAGCATGACGTTCCGTGGTGGAAGTTCTGGCGCACAGAGCCAGACCACTGGTACGAACGAGGATGCTACTGCGGTGAGCGGGGCAGGTGCGAAGTCTGCGTGGATAAGGCGGTTGATTTCGCCGACCACATGCGGAAATCTGAACGAGAAAACTATTAGCCATGGAAGGAAAATAAAAATGGCAGAAACAGTTTTATATGACCTGTCAGAATGCTGCCAGTTCAATACGCCATCTGTTGGCGGACAGAAACAGGCCATCCTGAAAGTCTTTACCAACCACCCGCGTACATGGGTTACGGTTGATGAACTGGAAAGGGTAAGCGGCTCAACGAGAGTTGCAACCCACATTAACAACCTGCGAGACGACTACGAAATTGAAACACAGATCAAGCCCAGCGGACGCCGGGCGTTGTATCGCTTCATGGGAAGCAGGGCAAGCAGAAGAGTCCTGAAACCTCACTGCAAGACCTGCTACTGCCGACCTGAGAACATCGGCCCCGAACAACTGGAGATGATACTGGAGGAAACACGATGAGTATGTTTGAACGATACATGATGGTGACCAACGCACTGATTGCAACTGGCGTCTGGGTCACACTGATTTATTTAGTAAGTCAGTAGAATGAGAAAGAAGAAAACCTGCACCGCCGGGCATCAGATGACGACAGCCAACACTTACTATCACTCAAAGCATGGGAACACCTACCCGGTCTGTCGTGAATGTAAGAACGAGCGTTCCCGGCAAGTCAGGAAAGCCTCTGGACTAAGCAGACCGGAGCAGATTGAACTCAGCAGGCGGCCTGTCGTAGCGCACTACAATATAGCCTCATTGAAAGCCTGTCCGAAATGTAAGGGCCAGTTGGCGCAGCGAGGTGAAGCGAACGACCCCG
>NZER01000291.1 GCA_002690445.1 Candidatus Pacearchaeota archaeon | reverse complement strand
TCAGGAAGTGTTCCATCCTTGAATTTCTTGAATGCAAAACCAGATGCTGTCTTAACATCTACTACTTCACCATCGATCATACAATCCATGTGTCCTTTGATCCCATCAACATTAACTTCCTTCTGTTCGGAAGTAACTTCGTGTTCTGCTAAACGAGCCAAGAACAAGACTACTTCTTCCAAGATGTGTCCATATAGGAACTTAATCTGTACAGGCGCAGAAAAAGATTTAGTCTTTGCTTTTGATTTCATATCATACCACAGTTGTCTATTAGGTTTACCTATGTTAGACATTCGTAGTGTTGGTTTATTAACTGGCTGTTCTCCTGACCAACCAAGCAATGCTTGTTTCATTGACTCACCAAAAGCAGTAGCAGTCTCGTCTGATACCCCTAATGACTTACCTTCCGTAAGAGTATCTAACTTATTGTAGATGTCCTTTACTAAAGTGTCTAATGTTTTTTTCTTTTTCATATGTTGTCTATTGCTTGTTGAGCATTCCTCATATCCATCTTAAACCATTCTCCGTTTCTTTCTTTAGCGATGTCAGAAAGAATATCATGTGCTTTAGATTCTGCTAGTTTTCTATTCTTAAAAAATCTTTTGTGTTGTATTTCGTAATCTCTATGAGGACTACTTGTTTGATATGAGTTGCATCTATCATCTGCATCAACAGCCATACCAACCTTGATCCATCCTTTCCAAGCAGGATTAGTTAATACATATACAAAGCCTTGTTTGATCTGATTAAAACGTGCAACATATTCTTTTTGATAACCATGTATTTGTTTCTTCAATCTATAATGTCTTCGTTCTATATTTGAACAAGGGTTACACATGTAGGTATGTCTCGCAACTCTAGCTGGTCTCCAGTTGTAATTAGCATCTTCCTGATCTTTAACTAGAATCCTATCACAAGTACTACACTTCGGATCTTTTCTATAGTTCCATTTAGCTGTATATCCTATGTGTCTTCCATCCTTTCCTGTCATTCTGATTTTATTTATTTTTCTTTGACGTGCTTCTGCTTCTAATTTAGTGTGTTTCACTCCAATCTTCTCCTATATTATATTGAGCATCAAGAGGACACCGCATGTTGTAGTATTCTCCTGCTTCTCTTATTGATGTTACTGCTAACTGTCCAAAATATTCGGCATGTGCTCTATGTACTTCCACTTGCCATTCATCATGTATGTTAGCAACGAATTTAAAATCTAAGTTTCTTTTCTTTGCTTTATTATCTAATATAACTAACGCTCTCTTCATAACGATAGCACCACCACCTTGTAGCAAACTATTAAGAGCAGCGTAAGAATTTCTTATATGTATTCTTCTCCCATCAAGTCCTTTGACAAAACCTTTTTTTGCTGCTTTAGTAACTCCATCTCTAAGAGTCTTAAATGTTGGTTGACTATCAAAGAAATGTTCTCTAAGCTTTCTACCATCATCTTTACTTCCTCCAACCACGCTTCCAAGTTTTGCATCTCCTGCTCCGTACAAGAGTGCATAGATGAAAGTCTTCGCCTGATGTCTTGATTTAAGTCCTGCAATTTGTTGATTGCGGGCATGTATGTCTCCGTTGGTGATCTCATTTGTAAACTCCTTATCTTTCATGTAGTGAGCAAGCATTCTTAATTCAAGGCTACTTGCATCAACACCTATTAATTTATATCCTTTAGGTACAGTCCAACATGCTCTGCATTCCACACCATAAGGACTTTTTACTGACGGCACTTGTGCCATGTTAGGTTTCCTATGTGCCATACGACCAGTAATCGTACCATTAGGTATCACAAAACCATGCACTCTTCCATCATCTTCAACAGCATCTACCCAGGATTCAACCTGTGCAATTCTTTTTTGAAGTAGTAAATATTCTGCTATCAATTTAGCTTCAGGAATATTCTTTATCATACCCAAAGTCTTTTCATCTACCATAGGTAGACCAGTAGGTGTTCGCTTTTTAGGTTTCCAACCAAAGTCTTGTAAGTATTCTCCTATTTGTTTCCTTGAACCTAGATTAAATTCTTCTTCGTGTGTCCTAACAAAGCTAGATGTTCCGTTTTTAAGTAGGGTATACTCTTCATCAAGCAGATGTACTTTTTTGTTTGTTGTTTCGTTAAAGCCTAGCTTGGAAAGTGAACCATCCTTTTTATAAGACGGAAGAATTTTCTCAAATACTTTTCTAGGTTTAAATGTTTCATGTACTTCGTCTTCTACTTCTCCCATTCTTTTGTAAAGGTGTGCTAGTAGTTGTTCCGCTTGTTGTTTATCAAATTCAAAACCATCTTCCTCCTGGAGTTTCATAATAAGACCTACACTATGTTCTAAGTCTACGCTTTCTTTGGAAAATCCTAAGGATTCTTTTTTAAGAGTTTCCAAAACAAGCTTATTTATTAGAACATCTTGTCTGCATCGCACTAACATCTTAGGTGAATAGGTTTCAAATTCTTCAGCTTCTATATGGACTTTAGGATATTTTAATCTATTCCCCCATGTTTCTAAACTGTGTCCTCTTTCTCTTGAAGGATTAAATAAACGAGACAGCACGAGTGTATCTATTAATATCTTATCACTAAGATCTACTCCTAAAAGTTTCTTGATAACAGGAATATCAAAACCTAATATGTTATGTCCTATTAATTTATCTGCTGATTGAAGTAACTCAAGACCTGAATCCAGTTGGTGAGGAGCAAAACTATATGTCTTACCAGACTCAGAATCTTGAGCACATAAGCACCACACTTTTGTGGGCTTTACGCTGTTGGTTTCTATATCAAAAACTAAACTAAGCATATTCATTAAACTCCAAATCAGATCCTTCTTGTTCGTAATGTTCTGCTTCTCTTTCTACAAGTCTACCTGTTTCTCTATCGTAAAGAAGCTGTGTTGCGTAACCAACATCACCTGTGTATCGAGATTTCAATATTCTTAATACTGTAGTATTAGATTCTTCAATGTCATCTGATTGTTGGTTTCGTTCCAAAGCAATGACACAATCACTTAACTGTGCTATAGCTTGGCTGCCACGTAGATGACTAAGGTTAACTTGTATCCCATCCTCATGTCCTTTGTTGCCTGCTACTCTACGTAGATGAGAAACTAATATTATTCCTGCGCCTGTTTCTTCAACGATACTTCTTAGCTTAGTCATAATTCTATCTATGGCCCTTCGTTCATCGCCTTCAGTTACTGCGCTGACTAACATATGTAAATGGTCTATGACTATCCACTTGCAATCACAACCCACTATCATGTATCTTAGTTTAGAAAAGATCTCTTCAATTGAATTCGTTCCGAAGTGTGCATGAATCCATACTCGATTCTCGTTTTCTCCATTGTAGAGAATATCAAAATGTTTATCTATTTCTTCTTCCGTAAATTTTACTAACTCTTGATCAATGTATAGTCTTGCGTTTGCTTCGATGGATAAGATACCACTAATAGTTCTGTTGGGATCTTCTTCTAAAGCTATGATGCCTACGTTGTCATCTGTTGTTTTGATTAGCCAATGCTCTAGTTCTCTAGTGACTGAAGACTTACCTAAACCTGTACCACCTGTAAGTGTTACAAGTTCTCCTTGTCTCAAACCATATAGTTTCTTATTCAATCCCTCATAAGGATAAGGAACACTCTTCTTCTTTTCTCGTGTGAAAAACTTTAGTTTATAATCCGATACATTTATTACACCTGATGGTGTATAAATTTTAGACTCCCACCAACATTGATTGAATGAATTCTTAGCACCTGCTATGAGCATGTCATTGGCATCCTTGAACCCATTAGGCATACGCATTATCTTTGCTTTACCAGGAGTCAGTATCCTAGCTACCTTCTTAGCAGCTTTCTGACCTGCCTTATCTCTGTCAAAGCAGACAACCACATTATCAAAACTTTCTATAAACTCTAGGCTATCTTTTACATCACGAACAGCACCTTGTGCACCTGTCTTGATAGATACTACTGCCCATTTACTTCCTAACATTTCGTATGCAGCTAGAGCATCATACTCTCCCTCAACTATAGTAAGATACTTACCACCACTTCTGAAAAGATGTTCACCGAACAGACCGCTTTCCCTTAGAAAGCCAGTTGTTCTAAAGTTTTTAGAAATTCCATTCGATCTGAATTTAATTTTTGTGGCAACTAATTGATTGTCTGCATAGTAAGGAAAGATCTGATCACCTATTTCATTGCCATTCTGTACAATCTTTACTCCATATTTTCTAGCAGTCTTCTCTGATATATTTCTGTGTTCTATTCTTGTGAAGATTCCATGCTTGGGAACTTCTAATACATTTTCTTTTCTTGTTTTTAACTTTGTTACTGTTGCTGTCATCGGCATCACCTCACCTGTTGTATCGTAGTAGTCGGGAAAAAACTCACCGCAACTAAAACATTTTGCTGATCCGTCTTCATTAATAGAACACGCATCGCTACTATTACAAACAGGACATGGTTTATGTAATTCTATAAATTCTGTGTCCATTGTTTGCTCCTTTTAAAACTCTTTCCTACCACCACCCGAAGTTTAAGGTACTTCTTACCTACTAAAACTACTCAGTATCCTCAGGCGGAAACACAGCAGTCTCTTCATTAGCGATAGCACCCTTCACAGGTGTTTCATTCATAAGACCTATTAGAGTATTAGAAAAACCAGCGATGTCAAATTGGATACGCATCAGATTCATATTCAAACTTCTTTGTTCGTTTGAAAAACCTACTAGCGTATCGAATACATCTCTAGCTAAACTGTTCTCTATCTCATCTTTATAAATGACAACACCCTCGATTGTTATCGATGGTCTATTTTTAATATCGTTCATACAACCCCCTATTAAAATTCGATGTCATCTTCACCATCACTATCGAGTATATCAAACTCATCGGTTTCTCCGTTGTTGTATTCTACAAGGTCCAGAACCTGGACTGCTTGCAGCTCCAACCAATTGAAGATACCAAATTTGTTTTCAATAACTCTTGGTTGATATTGAATCTTAACCTTAGATCCATTACCTACTGCTGCATCTAATGGATTCTTTGCTTTATCCACGACACGAACAGGTGGGTTGATTGTTCCATCAGGTCGATTGTAATACTTCCTGAAGAACAAAGCAGGTTGTTCATCAATTTCCTTTATTTTGAACCCATCTTTTTCAAACTGATTAGCAGTCTTTTGATCCACTACCAATGTTGCTTGATAAGTTGAAGGTTCAAATGTTGTATTAGGCACAGTCAAGCTTGCCCAATAAACAGGTCCTTCTAGTATAGCCATAATTAGCCTCCTTTTATTTAGATTATTCTAGTCATTATTAACCATTAGGGGGATTATACGCTAATCCAACCCTAAAGTCAATAGTTATATCGGAGATATGCAAAAGAAATTGCAGAAGTGTGGAGGGTTTTATGAGTCACGAATGCCTCCACGCACTCATCTGCCATAGAAACAGGTAGACTTTCAGCCCTGTGATAAGGTGATAGTGTGTGCCTACTAGCCACGACTCTATAGTTTTTCTTTTTTATATCTCTCATATAATATTTTAAGGACAGATTCTAAATCTGTCAAGTTTTATTTTGCACTCCACATCCTTTCGGTTACAGCTTTAGATTGTGTCTAACTATCTCCCACTCGTATACTGAGGTCTTATGCTGACAGGTATTCCGAACTTGTGGTGTGTGTCTGCCCTCTTCGACTTGCTTACCTTTCCTCTAGGCTTATCGGTCATACCTTGCCGATACTCAAGTTTTATAAAACTAGTTTACATAACTGTCTGTCTATAGAGTCTCTTATTAATCGTAATGATATTCTCTTGGATTATCAATACCATTAATGATCTTAACACCTCTCATACCATGCATCTTGAACTTAGCCTTTGTTAGCAAAGCAAAATCCTGGTTGTTATCTAATCGAACCACGACTGACATGTCTTTAAACTGTCTCAAGTATTTACGAGCTGCCGTTATGTTCTTTAGTTTCAGGTGTAGTCCGTTCCAAACCTTACTCATCAGGAGATACCTGTAGGTCTTTCCATTCTTGAAGGGCCATACCTAGTGCTTCACTTTTAGATGTTGTGAAGTACCAATCCTTAAAACCTCGTGGGTATTTTAGATTTCCTATATTAACTATGAAGGCAGACGGAACTCCTTTGTTCTTAGCTGTCTTCTTGATTTTTATTCTCATGTCTTTCTCCTCTTAATTGAATGCATGGAATTCCATGTATGGCTCTATCTTATATCCTTCTGGTTCAAACGAAACAGCACGTTTCACTTGCTCCAGTTTCCAGGATGTATCAACAGATTCACCTGTTGCATGATCTGATCCTATTAACAGGCCCCTACCAGCAAAACTACCCACACCTACAAATGTAAAGTATCGTTGGTTTCTTTTTAACAAACCTTCGTCATCTAGGAATAGATCATTCCCTTTGTTGGTATCGCTATTGTAATCTACCATTTGCACAGTAAATAATTTATAGTTACCGAGATCATACAATTCTTCGTAGCTGCTATAGCTACCTTCCGATATTGTCTCCGTAACAGGATCAATAACAATAACTTTCTTTACTCTTTCTTTTTCACTCATCTTTTTTCTCCTCATAATTTAAAATACAAT
>NZER01000290.1 GCA_002690445.1 Candidatus Pacearchaeota archaeon | reverse complement strand
TTTGTTGTAACATTGATTGTTACAGAACGCGTGTTGATATTTTAATTCGTGGGCACGGCGTACTTCTGATTTTAACCTATAAATGGTGGAAGTGCAATAGTCACAGGATAGTTTTATCCGTCTATTCTTCTCTGAGCACTCTTTAGAGCAGATAGGTCTCTTTTTAGTCCTGTTCAGGATAGCTGTATTACATACCTCACAGTACAAGACAGGGCGCAACCTAGGGGGATTGGTATCCAATCCTCTACGATTTAGTATAGCCCATACTCTCTGCTTAGTGGCTCCTAACTCAGCAGCTATTTCTGAGACTCGCATGAAGGGATACTTCTTACGGAGCCTCACTACTCTGTTTTTGAATTTCACTCAAAGGTGGTTAGGCTGCTGTTTGCCGATGCATAAGCTGCTTCTTTTTCGAAGTTCTCAACAGCCCTTGCAATTAGTGTTTTGAGGTGAGCGTTCATGTAAGCTGCATCTACATCACCGGCCTCACTTAAATTTTTAAATTTAGCAGAGGCTGCGACCACTCTAGCCCATTGTGCATCTGATAACGAAACTGTTAAATCTGGCATTAGTTTTTCTCCTTTAATTGCTTCACTTCATCTGAAAGTTCTTGTACTGCTTTTATTAGTATAGGAATAAAGTGAGTATATTTTGCTTTGTACATTTGTTCTTCATTTCCATTATGGAGTATCCCTCCAAAATCTTCTAACGAATCTATCCCGTGATCTTTTAATACTTCAACAACATCCTGTGCTATAAGCCCATAATGTCTTTGATCCATAACGTCGTCATGTTTTTCTTTCCATTTATAGGAAACAGGAGTTAAATCATTTACAAAGGATAACCCTAAATTAGTAGGTTGAATATCTTCTTTCAGCCTACGATCTGAGGATTCAGTTACGGCATTGACACTATAAATATTTCGGAAGTCGTAATCGGTTCCTGCGCCTCCGTCATTCCATCCTAAATCATAAGTGTTAGTAACGGCGGGAAGTACGTTCTCATAAACCCAAATCCCGGCAGCATCCTCCCCGAAATAAGCTGCGGTGGCACCATCCGCCGTGATACCTAAATACGAAGTACCTCCAGATTCGTAGTAAAACAGCCCAGTACCCTTATTAGTATCAAATGTAAATGCAGGTGCGGTATACGTACCATCCCCTTTTAATATAGTCTGATCCGCCTCAATCCACAAATCCTCAGGTGTTTTTAAGTATAAGTCCGTTCCAGTTTGTGCAGCCAGAGATAGGTAGTTGTCAGAACTATATGAATACACTCCTAGATATCCATATTTGTTCAGGTCATACGACCCTGCCTGAGCATTCCCAATATAGGAATTGCCTTTTTCAAACTTTATTAAGCTATCCCCTTTAGTCCCTATAGTGCTCAAATCCGCATCGGAGGCAGTGGAACCCATTATATACAAACCGTTCTCATTAGCGGCACCGTTGCCTACCATTTCTATAGTTTTATTTGCATCAGACGCTCCCTGTCCACTTGCATTATAGAATTTTAGGCTACTTCCTGAATTCGTGGCTCCAGTACCACTAATGGTTGTCCCCATTATGGCTGTGGTATTCGCTCCCCCTAAATCGGCTGTGGTTCCATCATAGAAGGTTATATCGTATCCGCCACCACACTTCATAAGTATATACCCATTATCACCGTCGTAGAATCTTATCCCGCCAGTCGGGAGTATATGAAGTAGGAGATTGGTATCCCCCAAGCCACTATCATTATAATATTTGACACCCGAACCTGTGTAATGGGCTATAGTGGTGCCATCTGAGGCGGAAGCAGCAGTGCCATCATAAAATTTTATTCCTGTTGCTGTATAAGCACTTAGTAGTAGGCTTGTTGCGGCACCATCGTAGTAATTCACTGCTTGACCAGAGTTCTCTAGCTCATACCACTTACCGGTGGTATCAGAAGTACTGTTAGATGTAAATCCTCTGAGCCAGTGTGCCCCGTTAGCTGCATCTGCCCCACCAGTGTAGAATTTTAGACGGGGGTGGCTACCACCTCCTGTAGTTACCGATGTACCTACTGAGGAAATTTCTGCGGCAGTTACACTATCTTGGTTGGTCACATTCGAAATATTTATTGCTTGTGCCCCCGGTACCACACTTGGATCATGTTCAAGCGAAGTTACGGGAGTAATAGCTGTAGACGATTGACCGGTAACAGAGGCTATAACATGTTTACCTGTTGGTACTTCACCATCCCAACTAGAAGCTAATATCGTACTATATTTATTAGGGGTAGCCTCATCCCAATAAATATAATATTTACTCCCTGCTACCATAAATGGACTGCCTATATCGTCAGCAGTAGACCCTGCTGCGATATAATACTCCCTCCCGTTACTAGCAGTAAGGGTATGTGCAACCCATATTTCTACATTATATGCTGCCATTTGCTCCTCCTAAGGCCCCGGTGAGAACGGGTCTTTACTAAGTTTCTTTACTGTAATATATTCAGGTTTAACATTACTACCAGCCGTCTTTATAGTTTCAAGCAACATTGTAAGAGGCCCCTGTTTCTTAATTGCAGCTTCATCATATCCGGTTGTTTCAATAGTAGTCTCTGTAGTCCCCATTCTTTCATAATAAGTTAACCTAGTTATGATATGGTTACCTATAACCCCTGCGGCTGGATGCTGTACCCTGACCGAATTACCTGCACGTAAATGTATATATATTCTATAAAAGTCTCCTGCCGACCACCCTAAGGACTCCCCCTCTACATACGCCGAAGTTACCACATCAGGCAACACCATAGAAATAGGAGGCCCATCTAATCCTGTAGTTTTCTCTACTAACATTCCTGCTCTACCACCATAAGCCGCTGGGTTATCTATGGGAACCATAACTCCACCGTCCTCACTAGCTTCCGTATCTCCACCTACATATCCTGTGCCATCCTGTGCCGCTCCGGTTAATTTTATCATGGGATACCCAAACACTTTACAAGTAGTTCTTTTTGAAGGTAGGATAGATCGCTTAAGTAATTGCATTGCGGCATCTCGTATACTATTTTTACTGGATGCACTTTCATTATATTTAAGTTGGTAAGTTTTAGATACACTCTTATCATCCACCATTCTACTTAAAATTTGCATGTTCTTACTTAAAAACACATCCTTACTGCTCATCTCAGCCCCAGCCCCACCTTCAGTAGTTCTCCCCACAGTACCACGGACACCCGCACCCCCACCGGATGCAGCAGTGGTAGTGGTATCTCCGTATAGAAATCTAGTTTCAGATATATAATCCCCATAGGCAAGTTTAACTTTTACAGAGTCTCCGCCTTCTTGGAACCTATCCACAGTATAATGAGGAACTATAGCCCATCCTAATCCCTGAGTTACCACTTGATCCCCGTATTCAGTAGCTCTCGAAGTCGCCACTGCCGCCGGGTGGTATCCCCCACTACCATTATTTGCCCAAGGAACTATTAAATTATTAACAGTAATACTTCGATAAGGTTTATCACCTTTCTTTACGTCTGATATAAGAGCATAATCTGCGTTAGCTTTAGTTTCCGTGGTTCGTAATACCGTATCGTCAGTTCCAGTTGCAAATGTATCTCCTGAAACTTTTTGAACTCTACAAGCATGTTTGAAAATATTATATACTATTTTATAGAAAAAGGCATCGCCATCACTCCCAGTCGAAATCCCTAATCTTTGGTCGGCTGAGGTTGATTCTATTAAACTTCTATGTTTCTGACACGCATTAATATAAAATGTGGTGTCGCTTGCTCTCTGAACTCTATAATAACTGCCTGTATTTGTAGTCGCAGAAGTCGCATTAGCTCTGGTAGGAGCCTGATTTATCTGTAATCCTCCATAGTTATCACTATCAGTTGTACTAGCTATTTGAGTAATTTTTATTAGGTTACCTGTCTCTAACCCATGCGCCGCCGCTGTAGTTACAAGCATATCTGTTGCATTAGCATTATGGGTTCCATTGGTTACTTGTGCCCCCAGTAACCCCTCTTGCTCCACATTCCAAACATCTTTTATAAGGTCAGCGGGTGTTAGAGCGTGACCTCCAAGTGCTGCTTCTCCAGTGGCACCATTAGGAGTAAACCCAACCTCTACGCCCCTATTACTACTACCCGTTGTTCCTGCGGTAATCGTATCCGCTGGTAAGGTAAAAGACCTTCCTGTTGCCGGTAGCATTGATACTCCCTGCATTCCATTACATTTTCCTAGAGTCGCATCATCGTCTACGCTCCTAGCATCTCCCCCCTGATCTGCGGCAATAGCCCCCTGTGTCCCCCGACTTACCCCATTGTTGGCGTTTAGATTAAAATAATTCAGATTATCATCATCAGAGGGAGAGCTAATTTCCCAACCTAACCCATAAGCAGTATCTGATCTTTCCCAATGAAATTTACCTGTACCCGCTCTTGCCCCACTATATTGTCGTTGCACTTTACGTTCAGCTTCAGTAGAAGATGGTAACGAAGCTACATAAGGTTCGCACGAGATACTGTTAACTTTTATTAGTTCCATCTTATGCCCTAGATCATTTATATCTGAAGGCTCTGAATCATCACTTCCTACAGATGCTAAACCTACATGAGAATACAAATCGTCAGCGTGGATACCGTGCTCAAACGAAGGTAGCAAAAACATTTTCGTAGTATTTATTCTTCCACTATCAGTAGCAATCCCCCATCCAAACGTTTCCTCCGACTCATCTCCCTGTGAGGGATATTGAAGAGTTAACCCAGTAGCTTCCGGGTCTGCTGGTCTCGATCCCCTCAAAAAATAATGGAGGTGGGGTCTATGAGCAGATAAATCTAGATCAGACAGGTTATTCGAATAAAGACCTGAATCTACATAAAAATCATATCCAAAGGAGCCAGTTAGGGCTGGGGCTATGTACGCTGTTCTGGCAGTACCATTGGCGGTTGATATCTGTTTTACATTACCTCCTATATCCTTAATTTTAAAGAAACTTGAGGTTTTTGCTGAAACAACCCAAGAAGCTTCGTCTATATAATCCGTATCACTATCAGGTGATAAGGTATCACTTGAAACTGTTACCATGTTACCGTTCTCATACCCGTGGTTTGCTTCAAAGAATATAACATCCCGGTCATCCCCAGATGTTACATTATACGTTCCGTCATTAGAATAATTTGTAGTTCCCTCTGGAACATAATATATGTTCGCTTGAACAGGAACCCCTCCACCTCCTACTGCGTCTGTTGCTGCTGCATGTCGTTCTGTCATCGCTACATTTTTCATGGCGTTTAGTACAGTAGTTTCTCTACCAGCAAAATGTCTAAATTTACCATCGTCATTTTTATGAAATTCAAACGAAGAATTATCAAATTTAGGCTCACCTATACTAGTTGTCCCATCGTAAGTATTATCTGTGAAAATTTCCCGCCCATACGACCAGTCAGCAACTATACTTTGTACGGTAGTTGAAAGTTTATAGCTAGCGGCACTATCTAATGCTGAACCCACAGCAGGATAACTTACTGGTTTAAAAGTACCTGTGCCAGTCCCATCTTTTACACTGGTAGCACCAAACGCTTCTGCGGAAGTTGGGGCTTCTGTGATAGAAGCGGTGATAACTTCATCTTTCAATCCCGCCAAATAATCTACTGCTATGATACTTATAGTTTTTCCAACATTATCATTATAACTCACATCTACTGATTCTATACGTCCATAAAACATGGGATAATATTTCTTATTTACCTCGGCTTCCATAACCGCAGTTCCAGCTACCCCACTCCCCGTCACAGTAAGTATCCAACTATTAGAATTTAGCGTAGTACTTCTTTTATATAATGTAAATGTATCAGCGTCAGGAACAGTCTTTACCTTGTACAAATCATCTGGTAGGTATCCAGTACTTTCGTTAACAATATTTAGCATGTCTCCCACTGCAAATCCATGACTACTTAAGGTAAAAGTTATATCACCCGCATCCCCATTATGTGTAAGAGCTTTGGTATATAAGGCTCTTGGTATATGCAACAGTCTAACAGGTTGGAAACGCCTGAATGTAGGATTGTCAGCTTCTCCTTCTACCGTATATTGTCCAGCCGAAGTATTTACGGTTGAAGATAACTTTTGATTCATATCCCGATTACTTATAACTACATGTAGTCGGGCAGGAGAATAAACAGAGTCTTCATATTCTACTCTATTAAGGTCTCCTGAGACTATATTTAGCCACGTATGAGTAGTGCCACTTGTATCCCAATACTGAAATAAACTTCTACCATGTACTGACATTAGTTATGAATCCTCTCTACGTATTCTGACTTGGGTTAGTCGCCACTGGGCGAGTAGCTACAAACGATATATCGAACGACCACCTATGTTGATCTATAAAGCTTATATTGAAAGCACAAGTTTGTATAGCTACCTTATACACATCATAGGTTTCGGACGCAATATTGGTATGAATTACTGTCAAAGTTATTGCTTGGTCTTCTAAATAATTCCATTGCGTTGCGGCGTGTTGTAATTGAAACATAGTTGGGTAGAAGTATTTATTAGTCTTATGCACAGTATACTCTCTAGATGATTCAATCTCCACCAATCCGCTAACTGATATTACGGGTCTATAACTCCCTATATCGAATAGAATCGGACTATTCATAGGTATACCAACTTGTAAAGGGGTACGATAAGTTTTTATAGCCAGTCCATTTGCTCGTAAAGCATACCTAGCTAGTATAGCATTATCTGCATTCCCATGTGCTGCTAAAATATACGGATCGTCAGCATCTGGATCAGCTACATCTATGTAAGTTAAGTTATCTGCATCATTTGGGGTTCTTTCCATTAATACTAATGATCTAGCCATAATACTTACCTATGTTCCTACATATGCATTACTATCATCGTAAGCATTATAATGTGGGTAATTTGCAGCAGCCCTACCTGATACCAAGGACATAGAGAAAGATGGTCTTTCTTCAGTGGTTGGGGAGTAGTCTAAAGATACTTGTTGTATTGCCGTCTTGTACCTAAGATAAGTTGTTTGTCCTGTTGTTGTAGGTGGCATTAGGATATATAGATACATTACCTGTCCTGCATCATACCACCAATCCGTAGACAGTCTAGATAGTTGATACGCTGTCGGAGTTCTATAAGTTTCGGAAAGAAACGATTCAGTTGTTGACGTACTCTGGTCATCTGCGATACCTACTAAGTTTATAACAGGTTTATACGTGCCTAGATCAAACAGGTACGGGGACATTTTAGGAGCAGCTACTTGTATAGGGTTTTTCTGTATAGTAATAGCTATTTTCTCTATTTGAAGTGCGTACTTATCACCGGTAGAAACATTTTTCAGATATACTGTAAAATTAGCCATACTACTTACCTAAATTCCCATTCCAGAAACATCTTCTTCCATCTTAATAAAAATTTGCTTACCGTTTTGCTCTCCCCTAAGTATCTGCTGGCTACCATCAGCACCACCAAAAGTTATATTCAAGTCTATCTGTTTAGCTTCTCCACCTTCTCCCCCCATCTGATCGGTTAGGGTTATCCTGCCACCTGATTGAGTGACCTTCGTACCCTCTCCAAAACCTAGGTGTCTCGCTATCCCAAACGTAGAAGAGTCGATTACTTCTCTCTTAACCTCCAGTGCGATTTGTTTAGCTTGTATTTCTAAAGCAGGGGCACTGCTCCTAATACCCCCTGCCCCGGCACCACGAGCAAACGACAAATCTCCTACTTTTCCTGCTGTTTGTAGAACTTTTAATCTCGTTTGGAACTCTGTTCTGACTTGCTGACGGAATGCGTTTAATTCCAATTCCTCTTGTTTCATAATCTCAGCATGTTCTTCTGCATTCTGCACTAATTTCTTCCCTGCGTCCTCATTAGAAGTAGCGTGTTTCATAACTGAATTAGCCATTATCTGACCACTCTCTTCTACTTGATCTGAGAATTTTTGAGCAGCCGAAGCTACTACCATAGGTGCAGAATATCCAGCAAGCCCAAGCTGCCCCATTTCATCCGTGCGACCGCCGCCCTTTTTGTCTTTACCCCCAAACATCTTATCAAATAGCATGGTGCTTAGGGCTGATCCTGCCATTCCACCAATCATGGTTCCAGCAGGGCCAAGTGCGCTACCCAAAATCGCTCCAGCGGCACCACCAGCACCACCTGCAACACCTCTGCCAATAGACTGCCCTTGTGACATTCCCTGTGCTCTACCACCCATATATCCAGTAAGCCCCCCTACGACACCACCAGCCCCACCACCAACTACCCGTCCTACACCACCAAATCTAGCCAATCTACCTGCACCTTGGGCACCTCTCAGAGCTATGGGAGAGGCAGAAGTTCCCGCACCCCTAGCTATGGTTGTCATACCTGCCCCACCACCACGCATCAGATTCATACCTTGAGATAGGAAGCCCCCTCTAAGCCCTATAGCACTCTTTGCAAAACGACCAGACGCACCTCCGATAGATACAGCCATTCTAATACCTATCAGGGTAGCTAAAGACAAGGCCATCCACTTTGCCCAATCCTTATGGAAAAATTTACCTATGGTATCTATACCTTTTACGATGGTTCCTAAGAAACTAACTACTTTAGGTATATTTTTTGCAAAGAATTTTTGTGCCGCAGGTAACCATTTTTTACCTATATCTGCTAAGGCTTTAAATGCGATAGGAGCTAGGGGAGCTAAGATCGTATCAATGAGGGCACCAACTATAGCAAATATATTTCCTAAATAACCCGTAAAAATCTGGGATTGTTTAAGCAGGGCACTTATACCAAGGTCGATACCAGCCATCTTCTTTAGCTGCTGCCCCAGAGTTTTCTCTGTACCTCTACCACCAAAACCAGAGTTATTACCGCTTCCAGAACCACCGCCCATTGAAGCGGCTGCGTTTGTTACTATCTCTATGGCACTAGCCAAATCCTTGTTCCTTTGTAGCTAACGCACTATATATTCCCATAATCATTTCCACTTCCTTAGAGGTTAAATCATCAATTTCTGTCCAACTGAAACCTACTTTTAATAAGTTATATTTCATGAGGTAATGGCTATATACTAAACTTTCTTGGGCCGTTACTAAATTACCCCCCCTTAAGTACAGCCCTATCCTTTTTTTAGTTCTTCTGATCCAGCATTGTCCGCATCTTCAAACGCTTTTGGTACTAACGTTTCTAAAGCTTTGCCTAACTTCTCATTAATACTAATCAAAAATGTATCTGTAGTCTTACCCCATGGAGCCTGAACAAGTATAGCTTTTAGACTCTCTTTTACATACTCGTCAGCATCAAATGTCATATTCCCTTCCCCACCACCAAACTTCATAGACTTTGCTACAAGCTGATTTTTTTTACTCCACGATAAGGGTTTTATCTTAACCTCAAAAGTAGAATTATCTACTTTTAGAACTTTAGTTTCTACTACATTATCGACCATGTACTTACTTACATCAAACGGTACTTCTTTACTAGTCTTTGCTTTTGCGGTTGTCATTTTTTCCTCCTACGGATATAACGGTACACTATCTACTATCGTAATTTTCATGTTACGGAACATCATGGATGCTGATACCTCAAGTGGGTTGCTGCCATCTATCGGGTGGGGAGCTTCTGTTAAATAAGCTCCTTGTTGGTTTAGCCCGACCGCTGCTGTACCATCATCCGGTATATCTATTGTAATTGTATCATTTGTTCCTCTACTAAACACTAGTTGTATATTGAATCCTTTCATACCCGCACCATAATCACCTTCCATCAGTAATTGTTTAAACAACGACGTAGTATCTGAAGTCGTTGCATTTACTGTGTCAGGTAATACTATTGTAGCTGACATAGTGTATTCTCTACGAGTTTCTACTAGGTCAGAGGGGCCTCGAAGACGAGCATCTCCTCGTCGTTCAATATAATACCTAGGTTCAATGTTGTTATTAACTGAAATTGAGAAGTTCCTAACACTAGCAAAAGTAGTACCAAATATAGAAACTGTACCTTCTGAGAAATAGTAAGGGTCTCCTGAAGGATACTCGAAGGTGGGTACTGTTGTTCCCCCCGTCCTTAATCCTACGTTGTCTGTCGGTATAGATTGAGTGAGGGAGTGGAACGGGACATCTCCTCCGGTAATTGCACTGTTGGGATCGAGTTTTTGGTTATGGGTCATACCCATAAATGATATACTATCCCAACCCATTACTAGTAACCCGCCTTCTTCTGCGGAAATTGTTGCAGACCCTACCTTACCTCCATAGAATCTTCGTTCAAGGGTATTAGCAGTAGTTTCGTCAGTATCCAACAGATGCACATTCATAGAAATACTATCTAGTACATCAGATTCTGTAATAATATGTGTATAAGTTATCCCCCCTCCAGCGTGAGCAACCTCATTCAAGGCAGCATCATCAGCATGAGCAAAACGTAAAGGAGTTGCTAACCGTATATCATCGGAAGACTCAGTTACAGCCCTGATGACCTCACTATCTGCTCCACTTCCTATCTGAAAATAATCGCCAGCAGCAACTTGAGCAACATCACCCCCAGTAGTAAGGGCAATGTACTGATTGCCTTTAGCGGCACCAGCAGTAGTCATATCTACTGTGATGTCATCTGTTGCTATGGCAGATGGTGTGGTAGCTATTGTACCAAAGGGAAACCTGAGTGCGGCTGCGTTTAATAGAATAAAACTTCCAACAGACCCATTATAGGATTGTGTCCCTTTATATGCTGCTGTAAAATTACGTTTCGCCCCACTTCCTAAAAAGTACCTAGGTTCTATAGTTGGAACCATTTCGGGAGTATCAACCGTGTCATATATTCCGGGTATATAAGTTATATACTTATCGAAATCCGTATCTGTAACCGCAGATACCTCTATAATAGGTGCATCATCCGGGTGAAGTACCGAAGTGGGGGCATCAAGATAATACGTAGTATTACTATCTGCTATTCCTACTATTTTCCGTACTTCACAATTCGTAGTAGCAGTACCGATTCTAATAAAATTTCCTACCGCAAGAGCACTATGGTCAGATACAGTTAGTATTCGACTCCCTGCTACATGAGCACCATCTAGTATGGCACTATCACTAGCGGTAGTAACGGTTGTAGCTCCTTCCGGATATCCTCCTAGAGCCGCTTCTGCTCCAAATGATACTACAGCTTGTTCCGAACGATAAATTGCCATTTATTCACTCCTTAAAATTTCCCATGGGTTATTATATTATACTCAAGTATTGCCGAATTTACGAGGTGCTTGCCTGTACTCCGCTGTTTACTAACTGGATAGATATAGTTCCAACCCAAATATTTGCTTGATTTTGAGTTAGTTCATTAAATCCTTCGAACTGTAACCGCTGAAAATCTGACATGCTGTGTCTCCGTGCATAACAAATTCTACGTACTTCCTGTACCATATTATACAATCTTTGCCTACTAACTTGGGTACTTAGCTCTAACTCAACATTGTAAACTCTATTAACGAATTCCCACCTGTTGCCTACTGGAGATTCCGCTATGCTTGGAGTTCCTGCTCGAAACAACACTGCATCTTTTGTATTCAGATCATATCGTAACGATTGGGCACTCACATTTACTTCTATAAAATTAGGTGCTGCAACATTGTCGGTCTCCCATTGTCCACTTACTTCAGTTTTTAGGAGAGCAACGGGTACTGGTAAATCAGCCATATACTACTCCTAGAATAATTCAAAGCCTCTAAGCTCGTCTAGTGCATTATTTACTTCTACTTCCCACATCTGTAGTTTTTGCCCCATTGGGACTCTATCACTTCCACTAACTGTGGAAAAACCAAAGTCAGAATTTCTTAGTACGTCCGCTCCCGCCATCTTCTTAGTTATCTCATGCACAAAGGCACCCTCTCTACTATCCCCCTGTATAGACCTACCAGCAAGATAACTGATTTTGACAGGCATTATGAACTCACCCGCTCCCCATCTCCACAATGGAGCAGTATACGTTTGGAATCTGGCTGGTAGTATGAAGAATCGAGCAAAATGTATCGTCCCAGTATCCGGAACCAAGAAGTAATCATTACCTCTCCCCGGTGCTTTCGTTTCCCAACTATTACCTGTCCAAATAGATAAATTTATAACTTTATAAGGA
>NZER01000289.1 GCA_002690445.1 Candidatus Pacearchaeota archaeon | reverse complement strand
TGGAATAGGGCGTTTGAATTTGTCAAGAGTGAATTGCTCGCCCTCCCAAGGTGAATTGGAATTAAGGAAACCGAAACAAATCTAATTAGGGATGTAGCCTGTCTTTCTTTTTCTATGGGGGGATTTTATTAATGACGTTTGTTTTAAGAAGCGCCTGTAAGTTTTAAAAAAGATTCTGTGATTCTATATGCTGCTCTGTTGAGTATAGAATCTCTTTTTTGGGATACAAGATTTCCGTTTGAATCATAAGTATTACATGGATGTTCTGTACCTCTCCATCTGCCCTGTCCGATGTATTCATGGCCATTATCTACTGTTCCTATTTGTGGTTCTTGGTCTGTTTCTGGATTTTGTTTTGGTGGGGTGTATGAGAGGTTTCTGGTGTTTGCTGGAATATTGTGCGCCATGTTTTTTTAAGGAGTGGGGGTATAAAAGTATTGTTGTTACTCTGCAAAATAAAAATGGCTTTGCCAATTTTTATTTTGCAGTCTGCCTCGCTTTGCTCGGTTTGTGATTGTGACATCATATTTTATTGGCTTGAAAATAAAATAAAGAAATAAAAAGAAGAAAAATAAAAAAGAAAAAAACTCGCTCTGAAAAGAGCGAGGTATGGTTTTGTTGGTTGATTAACTTAAGTCGTCAATGCCGAGTTCGTTTACTGATATTGCTTCTTCTTCAAAGCCAGATGTGTTTTTCCCGAGAATGTATGGGGATTTTATGCCGGTCATAATTGTGATGACACGTACTCTTCCCTGAAATTCTTTGTTAACACGAGCGCCGATTATAACTTGCGCTTCTGGGCTGAGATTTTCTGTTACTAAACGTCCGATGCTGTCAAATTCTTCTAGTTTTAAGTCAGGTCCGCATGTTACGTGGATTAACGCGCCGCTTGCGCCTCTGTAGTCTACATCCAGTAACGGATGAGTCAGAGCTTGCTGAACTGCGGCGTCAACTCTTGCAGCTGTGTTGTCTTCACCAATTCCGATGACTGCGACGTCTCCGTTTTTCATTATTGAGGAAACATCTGCGTAGTCAAGGTTGATTAGTGAAGGCAGTGTGATTGTCTCTACGATACCTTTGATCATAGTGGACACAAGTTCGTTTGCAACTGCGAAAGCCTGTTCCATTGGTAGTTGTCCTGCAATATCTACTAGACGGTTGTTGTCCAGAACAATTACTGTGTCTGCTACTTCGCGTAGTTCTTGCAACCCGAATTCTGCTTTGTCTATTCTTGCTTTCTCAGCTTCGAACGGCATTGTTACAACAGCGATTACGACAGCGCCTGCTTCTTTTGCGAGTTGAGCTATAACTGGAACAGCGCCTCCGCCGGTTCCTCCACCCATACCAGCCAGAACGAAAACCATATCTGAATTAGAAACAGCTTTCTTCAGGTCAGTAAGAGCTTCTTTTGCAGCTTCTCTTCCTCGCTTTGGATATCCGCCACAACCTAAACCACGAGTTAGTTCTTTTCCAATTAAAATTTTTTCGTCAGTTTTTGTTATGGACAGGTGAAGCGCATCTGTGTTTATGCCGTAAATGCCAGCACCGGAAATTCCCTTGTTGAAAAGCCATGTTGCCATATTGCAACCGCAACCGCCGATACCAAGGACTTTGATATTAGCCTTGCCTGCTTTTAGTTCGTCAAAATTGATGCTATTTGCTTCAGCACTTTCAATTGCTTCTTTTGCAAAATCTAAAGCCATATTTTTGCCTTTTTGAGCCTCCTTTCAATTAATATTGATGAAAATTAGGGGACGCTTTTGTTTATAAATATATAGGGGATGTGATTTATATGTTAGTGTTATTTTTTGAGGAAGTTTCTGAGATTTTGTTTGAATTTTTCTAGGTCTTTGGATTGGATAAATCCTCCAGATGCCCTTGGATGCCCGCCTGCACTTGCATTTTCAAGACCAACTATGCCTGCTTTTATAATCTGAATCATGTTTGTATTCCCAGATTGATTTCTTCCACTTAGCCGGATTTTATTTTTTGCAGATTTTTCTTTAGTAGCAAATATAAAACTTTCATTGGGATATTTAAAACTTATTCTTGTGGAGGTAATACTTTTAATTGAAAAGTTTGGTTCAAAGTAAAAAAAGTTGATATTACTGATTTTTTCTTTATTTTTTTCATACTCTTTTTCAATTTTTTGGATTTCTTTTTCAACAGGTTCGGTGTATTTTTTTAGATGTGTAAATTCTGAAAAGGTTTTTATTGGCAGGATTATTTCAAAAGCTTTTTCAAGTTTGTTATCAAAGAAGACCAGGAAGAGATCTATTTTGTGTATTTTTTCTTTTAGTTTTTTTAATGTTAGATTTTTATTTTTTAAGAATTTTTGAAGGGCTAGAGCATTTTCTGGACGTAGTGTACCGCAATCTGCAACCATTGACGCTGGGAGCATCCATTCTCTTTGGTCTTTTTCATAATTTTTCATGATTTTTGTGTAGATAAGGTGAGCTACAGAGCTTGCTTCTGGTTTTCTTAGATTGAGAATATCTTTTGGCACGTTAAAGCCGGGTATGTTTTCGTGATGGTCGATGTATAATATTTCTTTCTTGTATTTATCAATTGTTTCTAAATCTTTTTTAATAATATCGGAACCGAGATCAGTAATTAATATTTTATTTCTGTTTTTGATAAAATCTTCAGGAATCTCTGTTTTTGCTATTCTGATTATTTTTATTTTAATATCCTTAACACCTTTTGATTTGCAAAAATCATAAAGCATAATTCCGGAAGAAAAACCATCTAGGTCGTCGTGGGTTATTATGGCGATTTTATCTTTTTCTGATATTTTATCTAAGAATTTTCGTGCTTGGGGTGGTGTTATTTGCGGCATTTTAATTAATAAACTTATTTGCAACAGAGAAAATTAGGTCTTCTTGGAAATGGGGCGCCATGATTTGAAGGCTGATTGGTTTTCTTGTTTGTTCGGTCTTTTTTGTTTGGAGGTTTTGTAAGTCCCCCCCATAAAAAATTTTGCTCTTAGAATCCTTACCCACCCGCCCACCCTTGGCGTTGTTCAGAGTAAAATTTTTTCTCGCCCCTTGCGCTTTGCGCAAATTAATATTGTCAAGACCTCCTTTTTGGAAGTCTTCTTCAATTTCTCCTGCTGGAATTGAGATAGCAGGGATTCCGGATATATTGGCAGGGGTTGTGAAAATATCATAGGCATACATTTCTTGAACGCTGAGGGAGTCGCCGATTTTGTGGGGGGGTTTGGGGACAGTTGGGAGGATTATGATGTCAACTTCTTTGAAAATTTTTTCAAATTGTTCTTTGATATAATTTTTTGCTTTTAGTGCGTGGCGGTAGTATTTTCCTGCGAATTCTTCTTGTGTAATTTCTTTTCCGCCGATAATTCTTCTTATGACTTCTGGGCCGCTGAATTTATCTATTTCAATTCCAAATCTTCTGCTGTCGAATTTTCGTGTTGCTGAGAAAAATTCTGTATAAACAATGATATAGTAAGTTTCAAGGGCAATGTCCAGCGGGAGGTTGACTGATTTTATTTTCCAGTTGTTTTGTTCTGCTATTTTATGGGTTTTTTGTTTTATTATTTCTGAAATTTGTTTGCTGCAGAATTTTTCTGTGTTTACTAGGCCTATTGTGAGTTTTTTATTTGGGTGAGGTTTTGCGTTGTTAATTTTTGGAGTTATTGTTTGGAGGTCTTGTGGGTCCCTCCCACCCACCCTTTGCGTGCGACGCAAATTAATATAATCAAGACCTCCTTCTTGCTCGCTAGGGCCTGTAGTTGTGTCAAAATTATCTTGGCCTTTGATTATGTTGAAGATTAGCTGAGCATCTTCTGGGGTTTTTGTCAGCGGGCCGATTTGGTCAAAGGACATTGTCATGTCAATTAAACCGTATCTGCTTACAGAACCGTAGGTTGGTTTTAAACCTACGACGTTGCAATGTGATGCCGGGTTTCTGATTGAGCCGCCTGTGTCTGAGCCGAGGGCAAAGTCGCATAAATCTGCTGCAACTGCGGCTGCTGAGCCAGAAGAAGAACCGCCTGGGATGAGTTGGGGGTCGGTGGGGTTTCGGGTGGGGCCGAATGCTGATGTTTCTCCGCTTGCTCCGCATGCAAATTCATCCATGTTTATCATTCCGAGAATTATTGCGTCTTCTGTTTTTAGTTTGTTAATTACAGTTGCATTAAATGGAGCTACAAAGTTTTCTAAGACTTTTGAACCACAGTTTGTTGTTAAATTTTTCACGCAGATATTTGATTTGACTGCAAAACACAGACCAGCTAATTTTCCTGTTTGTTTTTTTTGTTTGATTCTTTTGTCAATTTCTTTTGCCTGCTCTATTGCATTTTTGTTTAAATGGAGGAAGATGTTGAGTTTTTTTGTTTTTGGTGTTGCAATTTTTTTTGAGAATTGCATTAGGTTGTCAACTGCTTTTAGTTTTCCTGATTTAATTTTCTGGATTTTTTGTTTTAGCATTTTGATTTTAGTGTTTTTGTTTTCTTCTTTTTTCCTGTTTTTTTAGGTTCTTCTGGTGATGGGTTACTAGAAGGGCGCCAGTTTGGTGTTGAATTGGTAGGGTTTGATGAGTTTATGTGGTTAAATTCTCCTAAAAAAGTTTCTCCCTGATAGCGGCCTTCTGCTAGTAGTCTAGTCCGATATAGTATTTTTTGAAATCTTTGATCTAATTGTCTGTAGGGTTCTCCGGCGGGTCCTTCTATTAATCCTTGATCTCCTATAGATTTTGAGTATTGTTCTTTTAGAGCTATCCAGACAGGGTGCTGGTATCCTATTCCCATATTTGTTAGGCGGTCTAAAGCTCTTAGATAGTCTGTGGGGGTGGAGAGCCTTTTTCTTAAAATTTCTTTTGCTTGTGTAACCTCACTTCTGAATCTTCTTTCTTGTGCTGATCTGCTTTTTCTTCTGGTTATTGTTTCTGTCATTTTATGTCTCCTTTTTGTATTAGGAATTTTATGTTTGGAGCGACATTGTGTTTGCCTTGTTTTATTTCATTTATATCAAGCCATTTAACTTCTTGGATTGGGGGGTTTGGTTTTATTTCTTCTTTGTTTAGGAGTTTAGCTAGATAGTGAATTAGTAAGATGACCATGGGTTCTTTTGTTTGCGGGTTTTTCCAGAGAATCATTGGGTGAAGTGGTTTGATTATTTCTATTTTCCCGTTATTTTCTTCTAAGGTTTCTCTATGGCATGCTTGTTCTAAATCTTCGATTCCTTGTTCGACTGTGCTGCCGGGGAGTTTGTAAAAGTCATCTTTGTCATCTTTATTTACTAAGAGTTTTCCATTTTCAATTATTACTGGTCCGGATGCGATGATATATTTTCCTTCGGCCATTTTGTTTTTTGAGTTCTGTTCTTGGAGTGCCCACCCGCCCACCCTTAGTCAAGTTGGTGTTATGTTAGAGTAGACAGTTTGGGGCAACTTTTTTATTTCCAACCTCCTTTTTCTGCTATGATAAAATCATCTTCGATAAGTGGAGCGTTGAGGAGCATTAAGTCGCGGAATTCTGGGTCTGTTTCCCAGCCGTTTCCTTCTTCTCTTGTGCCGTTGTTGTTTTCAAAATGTTGTTCTTTTGTTTTGATTTTTTGAAGTTTTCCTGCAAATGTACTTAAAAGTTTTTTAGATTGCTTTTGGATTTCTTGTTTTTCTTTTTCTGTAACTTTGTGGTATGTGAATTTATTTTTAGGTCTTTCCATTGTTTTAATTAGGATGATGGTTTTATAAATTTATTTAGTTGTGGGCGCCAGTCAAATCCTCTTATTTTGCGATTTTTCTGAAATATCCCTCCCGCCCACCCGTCGCGATGCGACAATTAGTTAGTTCAGAAAAATCGCCATTTTATCAGGATTTGACTGGCACCTAGTTGTGATGTTTAGTTAGGATTTGGGTTTTATGAGTGGAGCTTTTGATCTCTGATTTGTTCTTGAAGAAAATATGGGCCTACCCGCCCAACTCACGATTCACTCTCGAAAGTGGAGAAAAATTTGTCAAGAGCAAATCGCTCGCCCTATGCGAAGTCAGATAAAGTAATCAAAAATGAATTGTTCTAGATTGTATAGATTATTTGTTAATCAAGGATCCATAATTTTTTATCTATTAAAGATACTGTTTTTATGGGCTACATCCCGTATTAATTGTTTTAATGTTCCGGTTTCCTTTTACCTCCACCCACCCTCCACCCAACTCGCGATTCACTTTTGGAATAGGGCGTTTGAATTTGTCAAGAGTGAATTGCTCGCCCTCCCAAGGTGAATTGGAATTAAGGAAACCGGAACAAATCTAATTAGGGATGTAGCCGGAGGGGGTTGTGGGTTTTCTGGAGATGTAATAGGTAAAAGTTTAAATAATCTTGATTATTCTGCTTAATATGGTGTGGTTACTCGGTAAAAGGTCAAGACAAGAGGAGGAAAGAGAACTTATCTCTGATATTTTACTTAATGAACCTGATGGTGAAAGGAGATTGAATGTTCAAGATTATACTAGAAATCCTGGAGAATTTGAAGTAGATGTTCGTAGTTTTCCTTTGGATGTTTCTCGAGAAGATTGCCCTTTTGTTAAGGTGAAAGGGTTAGTAGCTGGTTTAAGAATAATAGGCTCCCCTGTTGGGGCTGTAATTTTAGAAGAGATTAATTATGCAGGTTTACTTTTAATCAATAATGATTTTCCATTATGTTTTGAGGCACGTAAATTCCGGACCGACGTTCCATATTTAGCAGTAGAGGAGCTGATTTTAAAAAGTGGAAAAAGGGTGCCAATTACTATGACTGGGAGATTATTTCAACCAGGAAATTCTGGGGTTCCTTATGCATTAAAACCAGCTGTGATTCAGGTAGGGAATTATATTTCTCCAGGACCTAGGCAGGAATAAAAAGAAATTACTTTTTCTTAGGAAGATCAAGTTTGATGTGGGTTTCTTTGATTTGTTTTTCTGGGATTTTGGCTGGGGAGTTGTCCATTGGGTTGTGGGCGGTTTTATTTCGCGGGAAGGCAATGACTTCCCGGATATCGTTGAAGCCGAGCATTAGTGCGACGAGGCGGTCGAAACCGAGTCCCATTCCGCCATGGACAGGTGCGCCGTATTTGTAAGCCTCTAGCAGGAATCCAAATTTCTTTTTAGCGTCATCTTTGCTTATTCCGACAATTTTCATTATTCTTTCCTGCAATTCTGGGTTGTTGATTCTTATTGAGCCAGAGCCGACTTCAGTTCCGTTTAGGACAACATCAAATAAATCGCCTATAACTTTGCCTGGATTTTTTTCCATATCTTTTATATATTCTTTTTTAGGGGCAGTGAACATGTGGTGTTCTGGCTCCCATTTTTTTTCTTGTTTATTGTAGGCGAACAGCGGGAAGTTGACAATCCAGCAAAAGGCAAATTCTTTTGGGTTGTTTTTGTTTTTTCTTAGATCAGGTTTGTCTGTTTTGTATTTTTTCATAGCTTCTTGGTATGTCAGCACTTTGAATTTTGGGAGGGTGATGTTAAGGACTTTTTTGAAAACATATTTGTACATTTCTTCTACAAATGTCATAATGTCTTTAGATTCTACAAAGCTCATTTCAAAATCTATTTGAGTGTGTTCGGGCTGGCGGTCTTGTCTTAGGTCTTCGTCCCGCAGGCAGCGTGCAATTTGAAAGTATTTGTCAAGGCCGGAGATCATTAAGATTTGTTTGTAAAGCTGGGGGGATTGAGGAAGGGCAAAGAATTTTCCGGGCTGGACTCGTGATGGAACAATATAATCGCGAGCGCCTTCAGGAGTTGGTTTTACAAGCATTGGAGTTTCAATTTCTATAAAACCTTTTTGAGTGAAAAATTCTCTTGCTGCTTGTGCTACTTTAGATCTGAAGATTAAGTTTTTTTGCATTTGCGGTCTTCTTAAGTCAAGATATCTGTATTGCAAGCGGAGGTCTTCTCCTGCGATTTTTTCGTCGTCAATTTCAATTGGAGGTGTTTTAGCTTTTGTAATAATTTCAATTTTACTTGCAAGAACTTCAATTTGTCCTGTTGCTATTTCCTTGTTTTCTGTTCCTGGTTTTCTGTTTTTGACTTCACCTGAAATGCAGACAACATATTCAGGTTTTAGTTCGTGTTTTTCTTTTATAACTATCTGGATTTTTCCGTATCTGTCTCTGATGTCGATGAATGAGAGTTTTCCGTAATCTCTGATTGTGTCAACCCAGCCGCAGAGTTTGACTTTTTTGCCTGCTTGTTTTTTTGTTAGTTCTCCGCATGTGTGTGTTCTTTGCATGTTTTAGATAGTATTTTATGGTTTATAAATTTTGGTAGGCTGTATTCGGTCATGACATATGTCACCATCTAAAGTGATTGAGAAAATCAAACTTCAGCTCGAAAAAATTTTGCATTTTCAGGTATTATTAAAAAAAAGATTGTTGAAAAAGCGAAATTTTTTACTCCGCCTTCGGCTTTCGCTCTCGCACACATTTTTATTAATACCCAGTTTCTCTTTTACATCGTAAAATGCTGGATAAGATATCTGAAATTTGAAACTGATTATAAATTCTAGAGAAGCAAAATCGAAAGCTGACAAGGCGGAGATTTTGCGATGGTTATTTTTCTTTCGATTTTTGATTTTGCCTAGGACATATGTCCTGAACCTATACATGAATTTTGGTAGGCATAGGTTTTTATAGTGGAAAAGTTCTGGTTTTTTATGGAAAACATAGATGCAAATGATTTGGAAAGTGCAATTGGTTCAGCTAAGGGAGCTTCTGCAAATGAGTCAGCTGGGAAGGCAGATGAGGGAATGAAACTTTCTCCTGAAGAAGAAGTTGGTTTTCATAAGGGTGCTTTGAATACTCTTATGGCTGAGCGGGATGAACTTGTGAAAATGATTGCGAATGTTGAAGCAATTATGCAGGCGCATTTGAAAAGGCTGAAAGAATTGGGTGTTGATTTGGAAGTTAAGAAAGAATAGTTTTTTTTGTTTATATTAGTTAACTCCAAAATAAAAATGGCTTTGCCAATTTTTATTTTTTGTCTGTTGCTTTCGGCAATTTGTGATCTGTAAATAATCTTCTGTTACAGGGGTTGCCTTTTCTTTGAGGGTTGATTAGTTAGTGTACTAGATGACTATGGAGTATTGAAATATATATTTTAGTATAGTATTCTTTATAAAGTGTTTTTACTAAAAAGAGGGATGGCAGAAAGTGTTGTTGATAGTGCTGTTGTTGATAGTGTTCAGGCAAGGATTGTGCCTACAGATTTGTATTCTTTGATTTATCCTGTTAAGGAACAGCAATCTGCTGATTATGGTATGGCACAGGTAGAGAATTGGCATTATGAAAAAAAGATGCAGGCCTTGATTGATGGTAGACCACAACAGAGACTACAACAGGATAGAATTTCTAGGGAGGTTGTGCGTGCTATTTTGACAGGAAGGGATTGGATTGTATTGGAAGGAAAGAATATTCCAATAATGACTTCTGGAGCAACAACTTTTCCAGAAGTGGCTCATGATGAATTATGTGCTCATTTATGGGGTTTGATGGGTGATGGATTATTAGATATGTATGTTCGTTGTCATGGTGCAAATAGATGGGCTTTTGGAAGTGAGTATATCTGGAAGAGAGATGAAATTTCACTTGTTAGGAATTCAGAACTTAGAGAAGCTCTAACACAGATGTTGTCACCATTTGAAGCAGAACAGCCGATGTATGTTCATTCTGAGAGATAGATTTTATTATTTATTTAGTTCTTTTTCTAGTTCTTCTGCAACTTCATTTCCATTTACTGCTCCTTTGAACTTGCCCATAATTAGACCCATGTAAGCGCCCTGGCTGAGTCCGGGTTTTTCTTGGATAAGTTTTTGGATTTCTTCTTTGAGATTGATTTTTTGTTTTTGCATTGCTTGTTTTAGTGATTGGCCCTGGGCAATTTTTTGCATTATAGTTTTAACTTGATTTTCTGAAATTTGGTTTTTAGCGACTGCTTCAAATATTAACTCTAGTGTGTCTATGTTTAGCTTTTTATTTTCTTTTGCTTCAATTTCTTTTGAAAATATTGTAAGTGATTTTGCAACGAGCTGTGGGTTGTTGTAGATGTTAAGCAGGTATTCGAAGTCCTGCATTCTTTTTTCTTTGATAAGAAGCTGGATAAGTTCGTTGTTTAGTCCGAATTCTTTTAAGTAGGAGCGGTGTTCAGATGTGAGTTTTGGAAGATTGTTTTTTGCGTGGTTTATTATTTGTCTTGAGATTTTTAGAAGGGGGTGGTCTGTTTCTGGGTACATTCTGGCAGCTCCGGGCATTGGGCGGAGAAAGGATGTTGTTGCGTCTGGATTGGTTTTTCTTACGTGTGATTTTGGGGGGCTCACCCCACCCACCCGATTTGCGTCCCTGATTTTGTCGTCCTTCGGACGTTTATTATTAGCTCGCCCGCTGGATTGAGACACATTGATCTTTTGCCTCTCAACTTCGTTTTCAATTGTTTTAATCATGATTTTAGGATTTTGGAAACCTTTGATTTCAACTCGGGGGTGGCTCGGGGTGGAGATGTTCAAATCTTGTCTGATTGTGCCAATTCCTCTTTTGACATTTGCAGCTCTTAGAATTTCTCCGATTTTGAGTGCAGCTTCTTTGATTTGCTCTGGTGATTTTAAATCTGGTTTTGTTGTGATTTCGACTAGCGGAATTCCGAGCCGGTCTAATCTGAAGGTGGATTGGTCATCTTCATGGCTGATGATTCTTGCAGCATCTTCTTCTAGTGCAATTGTTTCAATGCCGACTTTTCCTTCTGAAGTTTCAATGTGGCCGTCGTGGGCAATGAGGACTGTTCGCTGGAATCCGGAAGTGTTTGAGCCGTCGACTACTGTTTTCCGCATGATTTGGGTGACTGGAAAAATTTTGCAGTTAAAGAGAAGGGCGATTTGGATTGCAATGTCGAGAGCTTGGGGGTTGATTTGGTGGGGGGGTTCTTCGTCTAGTTCAACTAAGCAGTTTGTGTCGTAGACTTCGTAGATGAATTTTTTGTTTTTTGTTTTTTCATATTCTGCTGCAATGTCGATTTTTCCGGTTTCTCCAACAACAGGATTTAATTTTCTTTCAATTGTGAATTGTGGTTTTTCAGTTCTTAGTAGTGAGGGGCAGGTGCAGAATAGTTTGTGAGTGTCCAGCTGTTGGTGGATTTCTAGTCCTGCTTTTATTTTTGTTTGCATGTTTTGGTGAGGCGGATTTATTATAAAAAGGTGTTGGTTGTGGGAGTGGTCTTAGTTAGGATTAAACTTTACTCCAGCTCGAAAAAATTTTGCATTTTCAGGTATTATTAAAAAAAAGATTGTCGAAAAAGCGAAATTTTTTACTCTGCCTTGTCGGCTTTTGCTCTCGCACACATTTTTATTAATGTGACCTCTTTTTTTACGTCGTAAAATATTAAACCAATAATAAGTAAAATATTGGACAGAACATCGGGAATTTGCAATTGATTATAAATTCTTAGGGAGCAAAATGGGAAAGTGGAGCGAAGCGGAACGGATTTTGTGATGAGTTATTTGGATTTATACTTTTATTTTATGAAATCTCTTGGTTGCACCAGGACAAGAAAACATTTAAATAACTGATTTATTTGGAGATAGTGAAAGGAGGGAAAATGCAAGAGATAAAAAAACTTGGTGTTTTGAGTGTGGCGAAAATTTCAGCTTTGCTTGGGATATTTTTCGGATTGATTTTAGGGGTGATACTGGCAGTGGTTTCTAAATTTGCTGGGGGTGCACTTCCGGAATTAACTGGAGTAGCTTTTAGTTGGGGTTCTTTATTCTTTCTTCCTGTTTTTTACGGTGTGACATATTTTATTGGTGGTTTAGTTATGGCAGCACTTTATAATTTATGTTCAGGATGGGTTGGAGGAATTAAGGTTGATTTGAGCAAGGGAGATAAAAAGTAATTTTGTTTGTTCTTTTTTGTCCTTTTGATTTAGAATTCAAAACCAATTTCGTCAGAAATTTCGTTGGCAAAATTGGTTAGCATTTTTTCTTTAATTTTGTTTTTGTCTTTTGCCCAGCTTGGGTGTCCGAGGACCCAGGAGAGTTTGATAAGGGCAGTTTCTGGGAGCATGTCTTGAAGAAAGATAATTCCTGTTTTTTGCAGTTCTCGTCCGGCTGAGTAAACATTTGGGTTGAGTCTTCCGTAAAGGGTTTGGGGAGCTCCGCAAATTGTTATTCCTTTTTTGGTTAATTTTTTAATTGTTGGGAGCCAATTTTGTTTTGATTGTTTTGACGGGGTGTGGCCGAGTCCGCTTAGTTCTAGAATAATGCCTTTGTAATTTTGGTTGGCGTAGAAGTCGAGGATGGCGGGGGATTGGGCAGGGTGGATTTTTATTAGTGCGACTTTGTCTGAGAATTTTGCATCAAGTTTTACTTTATTTGAATTTCGGGCGTTGAATTGTTTAAGAATTGTGAGTTTGGTTTTTGTGATTTCTGCTAGTGGTTCTGAATTTATGATTTTAAAGGTGTCTCTTCTTGAGGTGTGCATTTTCCGTGTTTTTGTTCCGGGCATTGCTAAGCAAATTTCGTCGTCTAAATTCTTGTGCCCGATAATTGTAACTTCTGCTATGTCGCTGGTTGCGTATTTTGCAGAACAGATTAGGTTTAGGGCAGCGTCTGTGCTTCCTCTGTCAATACTTCTTTGGGAGTATGTGAGAGCAATGGGTTTGTTTAGATTTTGTATGAAAAAGGACAGGGCTGATGCTGTGTAGTGGAGGAAGTCTGTTCCGTGTGTGATAATGATTCCTGAGATATCGTTATTATTGAGGAGTTTTTCGCAGGTTTGTGCAAGTTTTTTCCAGTCTTGGAAAGACATGTTTTCACTCCATTTCATAAAAGGTTTTTCTATTTTAGTTATATTGCAGATATTTTTTAGTTCAGGTGCAATTGTGAGAATTTCTTCTGCATCTGTTGAAATAACTCCGCCTGTTTTTGGGTCTAGTCTTGATGAGATTGTGCCGCCTGTGATAATCATGGCAATGTTTGGGAGTTTTTTATTAAGAGTTGTTTGAGGAGCTGTTTTTTCAGCTTCTTTTTTGCTGATTGTTTTTTCAGCACTTTGGATAACTTTGACATTTAGGATTTCACTTTCTCTGATTCCTATGTTATAACCAGAATCTAATTTTAGCAGGATAACTTCTGGGTCGTGGCTTTCTAGGACAAGTCCTTTCCATATTTTTGATTTTGTTTGGAGTTGGACAATGTCGCTTATGTTTAGGTTTTTTTGTTTTGGTGTTTTCATGTTTGTGGGAATTTAATAAGATATAAAAAGGTTTGGTGGTTGGTTTGTTTATGGTGAATGAGAAAATCTTTCCGGTAAAAATTGGGTTGGAAGTGCATGGTTATTTGAATACGCAGGAGAAGTTATTTTGTATGTGCAGGACTTTTCCGCCGGAGGGGGTGGATGTGAGGGAGGAGAAGCCGAACACGAGGGTTTGTCCGATTTGCACTGGTCAGCCCGGGAGCAAGCCGATGCTGGTGAATGCCGGGGCTGTTAGGAAGCTGATGCAGATTGCGTTGGTTTTGAAGTGCAAGGTTGTTCATGATAAGGATTTAATTTGGCAGAGGAAGCATTATAATTGGGCTGATTTGCCTAAGGGTTATCAGAATACGATTTCTGGGGCGCATGCAGTTTTTCCTGCTGTTCACGGGAAGTTTAATGGGGTGGGAATTCGGGAGGTGCATTTGGAAGAGGATCCTGCGCAGTGGAATCCGGAAACAGGACGGATAAATTATAATCGGAGCGGTCTGCCGTTGATTGAGATTGTGACTGAGCCTGATTTTTCAAATAGTGAAGATGTTGTTTTGTGGCTGAAGAACTTGATTCTTTCGTTGAGTTATATCAAGGCAATTAGGAAAAATGCGGGGATTAAGGTTGATGTGAATGTTTCGACTTATGGGGAGCGGGTGGAGATGAAAAATCTGAATTCAATTGAGAAGATTCGGAAGGCAATTGAGTATGAGATTGCGAGGCAGTTGGAGGAGCATGGGGCGGGGGTGGTGCAGAAAAGGGAGACGCTTGCTTTTGATGAGAAACTTGGGAGGACGGTGAAGATGAGAGAGAAGGAAGGGCAGGCAGATTATAGATTTATTCCTGACCCTGATTTGCCTTTGATTAGATTAGGTGAGAAAAATGTTAAGGAGATTGAGAGGGAGCTGCCTGAGATGCCAGAGGTTAAACTGGATAGATTGGTTAAGAAATTTAAAATTGATAAGAAGAATGCTGAGATTTTGGCGCGGAATTTGGAGTTGGTTGAATTTGTTGAGGGGCTTGTGCGGGAGAAAGTTGATGTAGGTAAGAATATTTCGTGGATTACAATTGAGCTGCTGCGGGTTTTGAATTATAATAAGAAGACGCTGGAAGATGATGATGTTGAGATTGAGCCGGTGCATTTGGCTGAGCTTATCTCTGAGATTGAGAAAAATAATATAACTCCGCTGAAGGCAAAGCAGATTATGAATGATTTTGTGCCGAAGTCTTTTTCATTGAAAGAAAATAAAGAAGAGGGGGGGAAGATTGCTGATAATGCAATTGAGAATTTGTGCAGGCAGGTTATTAAGCAGAATCCGCGGGTTGTTGAGGAGTATAAGGAGGGGAGGGGGGCTGCGTTGAATTGGTTGATTGGTGGGGTTATGAAATTAAGTGGGCGGCGGGCTGATCATGTTAAGGTTAAGGAGTGTTTGGGGAGGTTGTTGGGATGAGGAATTCTTAGTAAGGCAGGATGCCTAATCTATATAAAGCGCAGCCGATCCAGAGAACTAAGATGAAGTAGAAAAGTGCCCAGCCTTTTGTTGCTGGAAGATGTTTCCAGACGCCTTTGAAAGTTTTTTTATACCAGCTTGGGAAAAACCATGCCATTATGTTGGCGCCAATGCTGTCTAAGAAAAATGCGTAGTAGATTATCGCTTCTATATTTACCATTTTGAATGTTAATGTCTAGTGATTTATTTTTTTGGAAGTTTTTTTCTGCAAGCGCAACCACTAGCTCCTAAGAGGATTAGTGCAGCTGCAATTGTAATGACTATCTGGGACCAAGTAGCTGAAGATACCCATACTAATACGATTATTAGTACAGCCATTAAACCTTTGCAAAAACAAAATCCATTGTCTGGACGTGTCATCTCTTTTTTTGCCATGTTTTTATAGGGTTTAGTTCTTTTTAAGGTTTTTGATGGGGTTTGTTATTACTTAAAATAATTTAGTAAAATCAACTTTCATCCTAGCGAAAATCTACTCACAATTTGCTCTTGGTGGTTTTGTAGTATCGGATAAGACAAGAGCAAAAACCTCCGCCTTGTCGGCTCCCGGTTTTTGCTGACCTTTTTGTGAATGTCCAATTCCTTTTCTCACATCGTAAAATACCAAACCAAAAAGAAATAAAATGCTGGATAGAATATAGAAAGTTTGCAACTAATCATAAATTTTAGTGGAGCAAAATTGGGGGCGCGAACAATTTGTTCTTTTCCGATATGTGAGGAAAACATGAAACATCTTTGATGTTGCTTTCGATTATGTTCCTCCACGAGCGAGAGAGTGAATTGTGAGAAGAAGGAGCGGATTTTGCGAGATGGGGGAGCACAACTAAGAAAAAATAAAAAATCACCTCTCAGTGAATAAAAATAAAAAAAATAACTTGAGAAAAATTATTCTCTTGGAGCTCGTTCTTCTTTTGGTCTTGCTTCGTTGACTTTAAGTCCACGGCCTTCAATTTCTTTGCCAT
>NZER01000288.1 GCA_002690445.1 Candidatus Pacearchaeota archaeon | reverse complement strand
CCGCTTCCGTTCGTGATAATAATACTAATAGGTTTGTCTTACATTGTCTTACCTTTTCGATAGGGGTATAAAAATGTAAGACAAATAAAAAGCATCAATAATCATTATTCTTAAATGACTACAGATAATGATTTCCCTAGAAAATATATTTCGGATGGTGAAGATTGGGGTTTTTTAGACGAGGAATTTATGTTTAACAAATGTTTAACACAAGTTCGTATAATGTGTTATATTAAGCGAAACCTTTATATACTAGATATGTTTTACACTCTTATATTAGGCTGTTTAACAATTAGATTAAACAGGCTGGAGTTGATAAAACATGACAGAAATTAACGAGCAGATTGAATTGATTAGAAGAATTGCAAATGAGAAAGGAATGAGAAACAGCTATCTTTTAGAGAGATTCTTTGCTGTAAGGCTTCCGTTGGAGATGAACGAATCCTACATTGGAGAATGGGTTACTAGATTTCAGAGTGGAAATCCAGTAACTTATATGGATTTTCAGAGCATATTGGCTTATATGAAGGTCATTGCTGATATCTATGACCAAGAAAGGAAGGTCAAATTGGTGTCGGAAGCTATCAAGAAGGCTCAGATTGAGCTTAAAAAGAAGGAGAAGGAGAGGGATGCAAAATGAAATTCAAGGTTGATTTAGAGAAGCTTTCAGACGCTGAGCTTGAGAATATCCTCAAGCTTAAGAAGTCTGGAGTGATAAAGAAGATAAATGGAGCAGATGCTCCAGCAGTTCCTGAAAAGAGCAAAAGGGATTTGATGCTTGAGGAGATTGAAGGCAAGAGCAAATCAAAGCCTTCAGTTGCTGTTGTGGTTGCTAAAAGGAAATATCATGGAGAAAAGATGATGAATTATCCTGCAATCGCTAAGAAGATGGCAAGGATTGTCAGGACTTCTACTGAGGAATGGACATTGAAGAATCTTATGTATAAGGCTATGTCTGGCAGAAGATGTATTGGTGGAAGTGATTATAGGCATCTTAAGCCTATATTTGAGCAGAATCTGTGGGGAATCAGGGTTTCTGGAAAGAAATTCAAGAGATATGTTTCTGCTTCTAATTTTAAGAAGAAGCGTAAATCTAATCTGTCTGATGAGAGGAAGATGTATCTTTCCAACAGGGGAAAGTATGTTACTTCAATGGCAAAGAAGCTGTGTTCAGAGAATCCCAGCTTGAGCTGGGCTGAAGCCTTGTCAAGAAGCCAGAAGGATTTTAACGCTAAGCATATCTGGAAGAAGAAAGAAGCAACTCAGGAAACTGTAGCTAATGTTGAAGGAAATGGAAATTTTCCTGATTTTAAGACGATTAAAGCTCCTAAGCTCCTGAAGTCAATGCTTAGGCACATGATTGAAATGAAAAGTCAGCTTAATTACGAGGAAAGCTCCTATCCTTTGGCATTGAGCCTATCGGAATGGAAGGACTTTTGCTCTGAGCTGATGGTAAATTCTGAAAAGGTTGCTGGGTTCTTTGGAGTTCCAAATAACTTCAAGCTGTCTGTGCAGGACAAGAAGCTTGTCATTGTTTACTATGGGTGAGGTTGAAATGAAAGAGCTTAATGATTCTGGATTGCTCAGGATAATCGGAAGCGTTATAGATGGGACTTTCAAGGACTTTGGGAAGTTTGTCTATAGGGATATGAGAATCAGCATCCTGAAGAAGCGGAACAAGAACGAGTATATGAGGGATTACATGAGGAAACATTCTGCTAGTATCAACGCATTAAGACGGAAGAAATATAAGGTTGCTATGGAGCAGAAGAAATGTCCTAGATGCCTGAAAGCTAATGCCTCTGAGTTTTCAATCTGCTCTAGATGCAGGAAAATTAAGTATGGAGATAAAAAATGAAATGTTGTCTATGCGGTAAGGAGATTGAAGTTGAAGTTAATGGCTGGAGTGAGGGGAACAACGCTGAGCCATTGAAGGATGGCAGGTGTTGCAATGATTGCAATGCTTCTAAAGTTATTCCAGCAAGATTGGAGAAGATGAGAAAATGAAACAATGTCAAAATTGTGATATGATGAATTGTGAATTGAAGGAAGATGGTCAATTCCATTTTGAAACATCTATAGGTAACGATAAAATATGCTATTGTGGATGTCATAGAGATAAAAGAAAATGAATATGTTTAGAATCTTTATTGTTGGAGCTGTAATCTTTCTTATAGGTTACCTGCTCGGAAAAACATAATATTCTTATAGGAATAAAACTAGCATTTGTAATTACTCTAAAGTGATTATTCTGATAGGAATAAAACTAACAGAAAGGTTTATATAGGGATACTACTACTACTACTATTAAGGAGTTGAAAAGAAAAATGGAAACAAAAATAAAAATGTTTGATGTAACAAAGCAAGTTGGAAAGGCTTTAGAGAAAGCTGGATTTGGAGATGACAGTAATAGTGAAACTGACATTAAGAAGGCTGGAATGTTTGATGTATTGGATGCACTTTCTGGTAAGGATAACAGCAAGTTTTCTGTTGAGGAAGCTGGAGCTGAACTTAAAAGGAGAGGATTATAAAATGAAACAAAAAAACAAATGTTTAAAGGAAAGGAAAACAGAAAACCCTTATGAGATTTGGGTTTCTGCTGATGGGACTTGGCAATGGAGAGTTCTGAAGAAATGGCAGGTTGATGATGACAAGCTTTATGCCAGATGGTTTTGTGCTGTCAAAAGTCCTATGACTATGGGAAGCTTTGAGCTTGGGGATGTTTATGTCAAGGAGATTAAGCAGTATGCTTTGAAATTATCTGAAGAAGAAATGAGGTTGAAGC
The DNA here is from genome assembly GCA_002690445.1 of Candidatus Pacearchaeota archaeon. The sequence continues at coordinate 9,637 of NZER01000288.1, read as the reverse complement.
TAAATGAAACAAAAATGCAGGAAGTGTAGATATGAATGGGATTCAAGGAAAAGGAATCCTAAAGCTTGTCCTAAGTGCAAGTCTAGGCAAGATATGAAACAGGAGTTGAAATAAAATGGAAGGAAAATATAGGGTTGAGAAAGGAACTATTACAGGAATTTCAGGTCAAGCAATGAGTGGATTATGGATGCTTCATCTTGATTCTGGGAATGTGCATATTGAAAGTGGTTGTGGAGTTAGAAACTTAGCTTCTGCTTTTGGAGCTACTGAAGGCTCTGGGGATTTACAGGAGAAGATTGAAGGCAAGGAGATATTTTATTCTACTGATGCTTTCAATGTCCTTGAAGGATTTACTCCAGTTGAGGATGCTAGTCCAGAGCTGGTTGAGCAGTTTGAAAGTCAAGGGGATGATTAAGATGAGTTTAAAGCAATGTGTAGATGATATGCAATGTTCTGAATGTGGAACTGAATTGGATAATTTTGACAATGATTGTGAATGTCAATGTCATCAGATGGTGTAAAAAATGAGAATATTCAAGATAAGCAAGGAGATTGAAGTTAAATGCAATAGTAAATCAACTAGCTCTGGGTTCAGGCATCTAGCTACATTGCTAAGAAATGGGATTGAAGTTGCAGATGCTAAATGCACTTATCAGAACAGGACTTGGGAAAGATACGAGTTTCAGAGTGTATTATCAGAGGTTGTTGAGAAGGCATCATTATCTGAAGCTGAGAATAAATTATGCAGGGATTTCATAGAAGGCGACCAAACGGATTGGTCTGGCTTTAAAGCTACTGCAATGGTCGCAAAGATAGGAGATATTCTTTGTGATAATCAGAAGGATAAGAACGATTGGAAGGCAAGGATGCTGAAGGCAGGTCTTGGAAATCAAGGTCTTGTCATGCCTGATGATTGGGATTCACTTGATGAAGATACCAAACAAGCTAGGTTAGATAGCATTATTAAGATGGCAGGAGATGCTGGAAAGAAAAATGGAAATGACAGATAAACAAAGGGTTTGGTTGCTCAAGAAAACTATTGAATATGCTGAAAAGAAAGGTTATGATGAAATCCATCTGGAAAATCTGAAGGAGATTTTGAAATAAAATGGGAACTGATTTTAAATGCGGATGCAGGACTTCTATGGGACATTGGTTTCTATGTGAGAGGCATCAATCTGTATTAGTTGATATGCTAGGACAGGCAGAGATTAACAGAGAAAACACTATTTCTGATGTAAAGAGAAACCATAAGGGGAATATCAGGAAGTTTGTAAATGAAAGACCTATGGAAGATGCTAAGTAACTGTTACCCTTCTCCTGCTCCTGTCATGTGGAATGAATGATTGTCTTGGAAAGATAAATGATTCTCCTTCCAGCTTATAGAGAACTGAGTTTTGCTTCCATTGCTTCTGCTTTGCTTTTAGATGCCTGATTAATCTGCTTCTGTTCTCATTGAACTTATTTGTTGTTGTTGAGCTTTCAACAATGACATTCTTTTCCTTGATTAAGATGTCTTTCTTTCCTCTCTTAAGGACAAAGCTTCCTGTTGATTTTACTGAAGTATCTCCACCGAAGGTCTTGCTCATGAATTTCTTTTCATCATCAATCCTTTTCCTGAAAGATGATGTGGAAATCTTCTTGTCCAGTTTTGTTGATGGGACAAGGACAGAGAATTGTATCGGAAGCCTGTTTGATTTTAATTTCAATGGATTTATTCTGGGGATGACATCACTTCTTGTAGTGCCTTGCTTGGCAAAAAAAGCTTTTCTCTGCTTATCAGATTTAAACGCCATTTTTAAAATGTAATTTTATATACAAGTTTCTTTCTTAATTTTGCTTTAAATTTAGATGTCTTAATATCTTTGTCTTTAATTAACTTTATACTTTTTATAGTTGGATTGTTTAAATGATGTTTAATTATATTATCATATTTCTTTAATTTTTGTTTCTGCTCCGTAACATTATTTGCAAAAGTATCTATAGTTATTTTGGTGTTTCCTCTTATATTTACAATATCAAAGAAACTAAACCTTAAATCGTGAAATAATTGAAAAGCAGATTCACTTTTTGTTGTTAATAAATTAAATCTTTCTTTAGGAAAAAGAGTTCTTGTGAAAGTTTTATTTACAATAGTTGGATTAACATTACTTCTAATCTGACCTTGATTCAGCTTAGCCATTACAGCTTTCCTCTGCTTATCAGATTTAAATGCCATTTTTAGTCATTAGATTTTTTCTGCTTATAAATCTTTTGAAATTTGAAAAGTCCCTGAAGATTCCAGATTGTATTATCTTTCCGTTGCTTCCAGTAAATTCAAAGAATATTTTATTTGAATTTAATTGTGTTTTTCTTATCGCTTCAACCTGCTCTGGAGTTAGCTTTCTTTTTGCTTCTATTGCAGATTGTGTCGGAGTTACTTGGATTCTCAGATTTCCTGTCTTTGATGTGAATTTACTGACTACATCTCCTTTAATGCTTGGCTTGAATACAGCTCTTATGGACTTATGCGTCTTAAGGTCAATGAACTTTCCTTTTCTTGTTATGAATCCTGAATCCAATGGATTTTTTGTTGTTCCGAATGTTTCTTTGGCTCTTGTTTCCAGAGTTGGATTTATCTCTGCTCTTGTATTTCCCTGACTAGCAAAAAAAGCCTTTCTTTGCTTGTCTGTCTTGAATGGCATCTTTATTTTCCTGCTTAAAGTAGTTTCCAGAGAGGACAAAAAGCGGTGTTATGCAAAAACCTCTCCTTAACTACCTTCTCCAGAGCTTCTGGGAAAGAAACTTCTGAATATGAATGAGAACATCAGCAGTAATGACAGGAACATCAGGATTGTTGCAACTGCTGTTGCACAGGTCATTATGAATAGCGAGGAGAACAGCAACACTAAGCTTCCTAATACCCCTATGAATCCTATCTTTGTTGCAAATCCCATTGTAATTAATATAAATGCAATCAGCAGAAATAATCCCAATAGCAGAACTGCTCCTGTATCAGTTCTGCATAAACTGGCTTGGAAGAACTGCACTACTTCTGTTATTTCAACAGCAAATACATGGAAAGTTGAGTTAAGAGGCTGTCCTATGAAATCACAGCCTACAATGTATTTTACCGTCTGATTTACATCAAATCCTGCAACAGAGAATGTATTTGAGCCTGAAGTTGCACTCTGGGTCTGTTCTAATGTGTCATTGAGGAACAGGTTGCAGGTTACTGTCGTTGCATTTACGGTATACTGGAAATCAATGTCAAATGTTTCTCCAGTATTATCGAATATCTCGACTACAGAGTTATTTGCAGGAAAGTCTAATGTGATGTTTAATTGAGCATTTACTGCTATCGGCAAGACTAGCAGAACTGTCATTATCCAGAACATTAATTTTAATTTCATGTTATGCTCCACCACCTATCCAGATGTTCCTTGCGATTACGATTATGAAAAGTATTGCTAACAGCGTGTAGATTATATCCAGCCATATCGGCAATCCTAGAGTATCTCCAACATCAAATAAAGCCAGAAGTATGACATTCTTAAGAACAGTAAATGCAGATATTGTGCTTACGCTTTCTGCATCATCCCTTGCAGTTTGCAATATTGCATCCTCATCTAAGTTGGAAAATTCAGTTCCAAATTCAAAATTAACAAAAGGAATCACAACTGAAGTTATCAGAAATATAGCAAGGATTACTGAGATGATTGAGATGTCATTGATTCCCTTTTTGCTTTGAAATAGCTTTGTAGCAAAGTTGATTCTTTCATTTTTCATTTTTCATTTTTTCTTGCTGAAAAACTGCTTGAATAATTCCCTGATTACAAGGATAAGGACAACGATAGTTACTCCAGTTGTTGCGAATGTTCCAACTGTTCCTGAATCAAACAATCCTGTCTGGGCTGTAACTACTGCTAGGTTGAAGATAAATACGCTAATCCAGATAAGTATTGCTTTTGTCATTTTTTAGCCTTAAATGCAAATCCTAAAGCTCCTAAGATTATCAGGAACAACGCTATCATTCCGACTAAGCTACCAGCAGTTTCCAACGGAAAGATAACTGCTCCTGTTATCTCTGCAACTACTGGAGCTTCTGAGGAGTTGTAGCTTACGAATCCACTCTGAGCCTCGTTTGCTTCAGCATCAGAGCAGGTAAACTGATGGGATATGAAGCCAAAGACAACAGTATGATTGAATGATAATGTTACAGCAGATGTTTCGTTTGGATAAGGGAATATGGAAACATTCGTTAAAGTTGCTGAAGCATTGTTTGCAACTGAGATGTTTGCCAGACCTGAGAAAATATCTGTGCAGGTAACATTAATCTGGACAAGCTCATCTTCCTGAGGGATAGAATTATTGATTGCAGTAGAATCTACCGTTGGGGGTGTAGCATCTACTGCAACTTCATGTGTTTGGTAAATGATTTCAGAACTCTGTATTGGATTGCTTACTGCATCCTCGCAAGTAAATACATGAGCTATAGTTGCATTTGCAGTTATGACAGTTGTATGGTTGTGCAGGTATTTGATTGGAGTTTCATTGATTAAGGTTACTGTGGTTATGTTTGTCATAGTTCCTGAAGCATTGTTTGCTATCGCTAACTTCTGGATTCCGTTGGTGTCTGTGCAAGTTCCGTTAATCTCTATCGGAAATGATATTTCAGGAGTTGCGTTGTTCAGTTCTGTTGCAACTGCCGGATTAGTTTGGTCTGTTGTTATGAAATGGAATTTATCATTGGTATTTGATGCGTTATCTAAGCAACTTACATTAAAGTTATATGTATCATCCCCTAGATTCGCAAGGGATATCGGAATCTTGATTGAGCTTTCTGTTGTTCCCTGCGTTCCGTTGAACTCAACCTGAGTTATGTTTGTTTCATTTGAGAATGAATAGCTTACATTCCTAAGGTTTACATTCGTGCAGATTAAATCAACTGCTATGTCGCTTCCGAACAGGCTGTTGTTTGTCGGTGTCGTTATCGTTATGATTGGATTAATCGTGTCTATCGTGAAAGTGATTGAAGTGTTTGCTGTGCTTGTTATACCATCATCTATTGAAACTTTTAAATTATAGGTTGCATCTGAAGCATTGAAGGTTGAGTTTACAAATGATGTATGGTTTAAGACATCATCTATGTAATAAGTTATCTTCAATCCGTCTAAATCAATATCTTCTGGAAATGTTACATTGATATCCATCGGTTGCAGGAAAGTTACTAGCCCCTGAGGTGTCGGAAAGATTATTGTTGGAGCTTCAGGAGCAGTATTCTGCATCTCAAACTGGAATATTCCTGTTTGGTTGCTGTTTCCAACTGAATCATTTATTGAGAACTGGTATGCAACCTGATGGGTTCTTATTAAATCAGGTTGCATTGAGAAAGAAGCATTGAAAGATGCTGATGCAGTTGCTATCTGGGAAACATTTGTCAATGTTCCGCTTATGTTATGTGCAAATATTATGAATCCCAGAGCAGTATCATCAGTTGCTTCTATGCTTACATTCACAACTTCATTTCTTCTTACGCTTGAATCGTTGATTGAATCCGTAAGGAATCCCGGATTGGTTGTATCAGGAGATACAGCAACTTCCCATGTGATTATGGAGCTTATTACAGAATTGCCTGATGTATCATTGAAAGTGAATCTGTTTCCGACAACATTCCCTGCTGATAAGTTGTTTGTTACATTTGCGGTAAGGTTTACCGTCAGCTCTCCTGTATTGTCATCTAAGATTATCTCAGTAAATGTTCCAGATATGTTGTTCTCATATTTAGCAAAGCTCAATGCAGTTTCATCAGAGCCTTGAGCAGAAACCTGAACTATATCGTTTATGAAAGGAGCTGTGTTGTTTATCGCTGTAGAATCCAATGTTGGATTTGTAGTATCTCCAGTTATAATTTCAGTTCCGTTGAATATCCTTATGGAAGAATAGCAGACATCATAATCATTTCCACGCTGTGATATTCCCTGCCTTAAATCTTGGAAAACAAAAGTTGAAACTGACTTGTTTGCTTTTTGTGTTGGCTCTCCGCCAATGACAGTATAAGTTCCATCTACATTGCTCCTGTTGGATAAACTCCAGTTTCCTGTGGTAAAATTCCAGTTATGCCTAACAGTATACCAACCGTTGTCATCAGCATTGAAATCCTCTGTAACTGATTGGATATCAAAATCAACGACAGGCTCACCGCCACCTTTTACTTGAAATCTATAAGGGCAATGACCTTGACCACCATGACAGTTTGCATACATTGGAACATGAGCATCTAAATCACTTGGATTCATCTTATTCGCCCATTGAATCATAACTTGAGTAGCTCCGCCTACTCTTGAAACTGAAGAATTAATCTCTACTGTTATGCTGTGGTCTGGACTACTTCCCCATGTTATATTTGTAAGAAAAACAGAATTTACGGTAGTATCGCCAAAATAGCATAGAGTTCCATTATTCTGATAATATGTAAAATCAGGAGATGTATCTGCTGTTGCACTATCATAAAATAATCCGCTACAGCTTCCATTCTCTACATTTTCTTCTAACTGGCAATCCATAAGAAGCTCTCCGTCTGCAATAACAAAAGGTATAACTAACAGAATCATTGCGATTATTGGAATTAATTTTAATTTCATTCTGCGTTAGCTCCTACTCCTGTAAGGAATCTTCCTAAGAATACTCCTAAGATAACAACTGAAACTACAACCATAATTACAATCAATCCAGTTGAGATGACACCAACCCTTGCTCCTAAGACGATAAATAAAACATTTACAAGTGCGATAGCTCCCAGAGTTGAGTTTCCGCTCCAGTTAAGAGAAGAACCCCTGAAATATATTCCCATGCTGAAAGCCAACATCAGCAGAAGCCAGAAGGTTGTTCCAGCCAGACCTGTTAAATCAATGACAGTTTGAATTCCTGTTGTTATTGAGTTTTCAGTTGCATCTACTGTTAATGTTCCTGCTTCAACTGTTACATTTATTTCATCTTCATCAGGAGCAGTTACAGTTAATGTGCAAGTTGCATCTCCAAATTCAATCCCATTTATATTCACAGTAAAAGTCTGCTCAACACTTGCTACTTCTGTTGGGTTTCCTGTATCAAATGCTTCAACTCTGATTACATTTCCAAAACCAGTTTCATTCAGGTTAAATGATTCTATAACTGTTGTTGAGCCATCAACTTGAGAAGTTGTAACTGTATTTGTAACATTCTGCTGGTTGGAAGTTCCATCATAGACAGAGATTGAAATTGTAAGGTTATCAAATCCTAAAACAGCATCATTTGTATCACTAGCATCTACAGATACTTGTAATGATTCATTAACTTTTATTACAGAATTAACAACGCAAGGATTAAAAGTAAGGTCATCAATCTGAGCTGGTTCATTTGAAACTTTATCATCCATGTAAATTATGTTTGTATCTGTCAAAGCTATAAGGTCATCAGCTCCAAACTGCTCTAGGTCTATACTTAACAAGACCGAATCCCCTTGAGGATTCTGGAATATCCTTAATAATTCATTAGTTCCAACAAAATCTACTGTAAATATTCCATAAGCAGAGATAATCTCATTTAAATCCTGCAAGTTTGTAAGTGCGTTTGAATGCTGAACTGCATGAACAATATTATCTTTCTTGTCTATATCAGTTGAAATATTAAACAGGTTTGCAACTGGAAATTTAAACTCTGAAGTCTGAGGTATCAGAAAACCTCTATCTTCAGTTCCGCATACTAAATCTATCTCTTGGTCGGTGAAAGCATAACCTAATACGCAGAAATCCAAAGCTCCAGTAGTTGCAGGAAAAGCATTCATTAGAAATACATTAGAAATCATTGTCCCATCCCCTTCAGAGAGTATGGTTTCTGGGAACTCATCAAAGAAACTTCCATCTGATTTGAAGCCCTGAATCCTGAAATCACTTGCACTACTCTGCAACCCAATAAATGTTTCAACTCCACTATGAGCAGTAAACAGGTTAGCTCCTAGTGGTGATGTTACTAGATTTGAAACACCAGTTGAGCCTGTGCAACCAACAGAAGCTGTTGCTGATTTCTGCCTAGTTCCTGAAACATCTATTGTTAAATTATCCATCCAAAAGAAACGAAGCTTGGCATCTGTATCAGAATCTTCTGCTGTTCCTATTGAAACTCCAAATTCAGAAATACCATCACCATCAATATCCACAACTGGAATGTTTTGGTTTCTAGGAGAGCATAGAGCAATAGCATCACTTGATGGTTGAAATTCAGAATATATTGTAGTCAATCCAGATGTTAAGTTAGTTGAATCAAATGAATATGCTCTGTAAAATGCAGTAAAAGGAACAAATATATCTTCAGTATCTGTGCTATCAACAGTAACTATACATTCATTCGGAAGCCTACAGGCAATCATAGGAAATTCATTTATAGTTACATCAAATTGATGCTCAATCACTAGCCCTTCTGATTGAGAGAAATTCAGCATGAACATTATGTTGTTTGTGTTGTCTGCAAATACTATTTCATTAGTTCCATCACCATCAATATCAAAAGAGATTATGTTTGAAACAGAAGTAGGAACAGCTCCTATGTCTAAGGATGCGATAATATCCAGCTCTTTGTTCTGATATATCTTTGCTGTATCACCGTCAAGGACAAACAAATCGCTGATAGAATTATTGTCAAAATCATCTATGATTGGAATCTGGAATGGAGCTGAAACTGATTTTCCAAATGTGTTTATATTAGTTCCAATGCCAGAGAAAGTTCCCCTGCCTTCATTGTTCCAATCAAATCCTTCACCACCAGCTTGTCTGTAGGTTGTTGTTCCTATAGCAAATGAGAAAGGAAGAATTAATAGAAATGCAATAATTAGTAACCAACTAAGTTTTCCCATCTTTTATCAGCATTTTAAGCAAATATATATTTAAAGTTTTCTATCTTTCAGGTCTAGCATTGCTGAATTTCTTTCTTGCTCTCTTGCTTTTCTGCTTCTTTCCTTTCTTCTTTTTAGGCATAAAGCATCAGATTCTGAAAAATTCCTGTTCAGGAGCAGGAGCTGGAGCTTTCTTTCTTCTTCTTCTTGGTCTTGGTCTGGGAGCAAGAACAGCCTTAACTCCTCTTGTGATGAGCTTCTTTTCAGCTCTCATAATCTTACCTGCAAATGTCGCCTCTCTCCTTGTCTTGTCAATCTGCTTTAATCTTGCCCTTGCCCTTTCTTCCCTAGCTTTCAAAGATTCCCTTTCAGCTTCAACCTTAGCTTCAAGCTCTAGCTGTTGTGTTCTTAGCCTCTGCTTTCTCAGTTCCTCAGCTTCTTTCTTGATTCTTAAGCCTCTCTGCTTCCTTAATTCTTTAGGAGTAGGTCTGAATCGTTTTCTTAATCTTCCAATGACAGTAGGACTTGTATCAGAACGAGATTTACCTCTGCTTAATTTAGCCATTACTGCTTTTCTTTGCTTATCTGTATGGAATGGCATTTATCTCCTAGTTAATCTTTTTATTATTTTTCGTGATTCTTCTTTATTTGGACCACCCATAATACCTACCATAGCATTAGGCATTTTTAATGTTCTTCTTGCTATTCTTAATTGATGTTGTTCCGGTATAGATAATTTTCTCCTTACCATTTTATTTTTTCCTGTTGGTTGTAATACAGGTCTAACAT
>NZER01000287.1 GCA_002690445.1 Candidatus Pacearchaeota archaeon | reverse complement strand
CGACAGGTTTTATGTTATCTAAAAATTTTTCATGTAGGTTTTTAAACGGCTCGAAAAATGGGGCGTAGCTGAAAGTACTCTCCCCCAGACTGAGTACTGGCCCGCCGTCGCCCGAATCACTTTCTTGCTCGCCCGGTATTCGATTGTGTAAGGCGGCTTCTCCTTGGACGTATTCCCAAGCATCTACGCAGTCAAACCGTATCTCTTTTTTTGAATTGATTATCTCTACAGACATGAAGGCGGCGCTCTTCCCAAGCCAAGACCCGACTTCTACGAAATGAGACCCAGAAGGATACTTGTTTACGATCTCAGTATATAGACTTTGGTAGTTAAACCAGCCATGTATTCCCTCATAAAAGTGTTCCATTATTTATTTTATATAGATAAAGGACGGATTATAAAAATTTTGTTGACTTGTTTTGGGTATTGACCTATACTGTTGCTAACAATGAATACAGAAACAGAAGAAAACAGTAAGACTAACCAACTGACAACCGTTAAGACCATCTATGCGCGAGCCGTAGTGCTCCTTTTGGCTCTTAATTTTTGCCTAACTGGTTATGTCGTTTACAACATGAACAGTACCATGCAAGAGCAGATCGACTCAGTTACAGAGAACACTCTGACTGTGTCTAATGCAAAACCTCTTAGTGCTAAAGATAATTAATTAATTTTAATTATTTTTAGTTATCACCCCCGTCATGTTTTCTTCCTTTGGCGTAATGGGGTCTTTTTATGGTGTATATAACTGTATGCATCAGTTGGTAGAGGAAGTAGTCGAGGAATTAGTATCTCAATCTAAAGAATTCCCCTGCCAAGTCAGCTTCAAGCCCGTAGGCGAAGAGGGGTACCTAGTCTCTACTCAAGACGCCAAAAAGGTTGCAGCTATCGGAGTTATTAACATCCGTAACGAAGATTCTACTGTACAAAAAATAGTAGGATCCTTCACCATAAATGTCAACAAGTACGCTTGGGCAGAAGCGGAGGGATTCTCCCAAGAACAAATGATAGACGATCTTAATGATGAAATCTTCGAGTTGATTGGGGTGGACGAGGTGTTGAACTATTTATGCAATTAACTCGCACTTGAATTCCCTCAAAAACATTGCTATCATTCATTAGTAACGCGAGCGTAGCTCAGTGGTAGAGCGTCACGTTTACACCGTGGTTGTCGTAGGTTCGACCCCTTCCGCTCGCACCAAATATTATGGCATCCTTGGATTTTGTTTACGACATGAAGGAGAAACTCGAAAAGGATAATATCGAGTTTGCGATCTGTATAGTAAGGCACAGCGAGGAAGAGTCCAAGGTCGACATGCACCTCAATCTGCTTTCTGATGAAAGCGCAGATGTAGTTTGCAGAGCCTTCCATAAGGTCTGCGAGTATGACGAGGGTAGAGACGACGAAGACACGGACATATTCTTTGATAATGAGTGACTTAGCAGCAATCACCTGCCTTTTTTCTTACGTCAAGAACGACTACATCGCAAAGAGGCACAGACAATTCAGAAGGAAACTCGAGAAACAAGGGGTAGAGCTATTCACAATAGAGCTAGCCTTCTTTGATGAAGAATATCTACTGAAAGAAGAAGACACTTACTTGAGACTTAGGACGAACACGGTCTTATGGCATAAAGAGACGCTGTTAAACATACTAGTTAAAAGGCTGCCTCCAAGGATTAAGAAAATAGCTTGGCTTGATTGTGATATATTTATTGAAGATGACAACTGGGCAGAAGAGGCGAGTGAGCTACTCGATAAACACACAGTAGTCCAGCTAGGGAGAAAACACCTATACCTAAATAAGCAAGGGCAGATAGAGCGGACCCACATGACGTTGGGATATGGGCTTCACCATGGATCCCCAGACTGGAATAACTATGCAAAGCATCACCCCGGACTAGGCTGGGTGTCTTCAAGAGATTTGTTTTCAAAATACGGAGGCTTGTTCGAGTATGGCCTATCTGGAGGGGGAGACGGGATGATGGGATACATTTTTGCGAACGGTACCGGAGGAGACCCAAATGACATGAAGAACTGGGTCATGGACTGGAAGTTGGGTTTCTATTCGAAACATAGCCCTACGATAATTGACAAGCTAAAAGACTACAAGGATAGAGTGGCTCCGTATGTAAACGGGAGCGTTTCATACTTAGATTCAAGAGTATTTCACGGATACCATGCCCCTCAGCGCAGAAGAGGGTACGCATCAAGGCCTAAGGTTCTAAGCGGTATAGATTTTCATAAAGATTTATTAAAAGATAAAAACGGACTTTTCAAATGGAAAGATATGAGGTATAATTTAGTGTTCGAGAAGTTCTTTTCCATGAAGGACAGCCAAGAGAACCTTAAGAAAAATATATCATATGACGAAGTAAATATAGAAAACATTTTATGAAACATTATTTATCAATGGTAACAAGTATGAAGACGATCTTTCCCAAGGATCCGTTAGACTGGGTTTTGTGGCATAGATATTTAGGATTTGAACATTTTTATATTATTGATGACGGCTGCGAACCTTCTCTGCGAGAGATTTTGGAACCCTATGCTGACATCATTACATATTTTAGTATCGATAATAAAAATAAACTAAGAACACACAAGGAAATCATCAGGGAAATGTTTAATCGATGTAAGCCCGAGACGCGCTGGCTAGCGTTTATGGATGAAGATGAATATTTAATGCCCCTAGGTAAAAAATCTATTCGCGAATTCCTGACAACTATTGAAGATAAAAATGCGGTTTATTTACAGTGGAGAATATTTGGCCCAGAGGGGAGATGGGAAGCGCTATCAAATGATGAGATCATAATGGATGAATACAGGACTTATTCTTATGCTTGCCAAGGAAAAATGATATTAAATACTGATCTAGTAGAGGATATAGAAAACGACAGTCGTTACGATCAACACAGATTAGTAAGAGAAGATGTTGTCGATTGTTATGGTGAGGATATTGACCCAGACCACCTTGATCATTTTTATTCGCAGCGCTGCGGAAGAGCCGGCAAAGACGTCAGGCCAGACATGCCTTTCGTTATTAACCACTACGCTTACAGAAGTTATGAGCACATGATATACAGACTGTTCGATAGGGGATGTATACAAAGAAAAGATAGTCATAAGTTTTTAACTGAAAGACTATTGGGTGAGCTACTTCGATTTACTTCTCCCAAAAATCAGTATTTAGATGATAACTATATGAGAACTTTCTTATTTAAAGATCATAAAAAATTAAGAGATGGCTACAGAGCTTTTTACAAAAAAGAAATGAACGGTTGATCTGATGGCTATAAATAACACACATAAATTTGTCTTTATACATATCCCTAAAACCGGCGGATGCTCCATAAAGCAGATACTTAAACACTATGAAGATGATTCGACTGTTGCATCTTGTCACCAAACCGTTTCCAAAGTGATCTGGAAGTATGCCCATACAAAAGATTACTATAAATTTTCCTTCGTCAGGAATCCGTGGGACAGGTTTGTGTCAGCCTTTATGTATCTAAGGGGCGGCGGGCAAAGTCGACATAAGGGCGATCGTATAGCACAACAGGATATATTAAAGAACGGTGAAGGTGATATGAAAAAATTTTTGAATTCAGGCTTCGATTTTAAAAAAAATATTAGACACATGAACCCGCAGGTTAGCTTCTTACTTCGGAAGGGTAAGAGCGTAATGGACTACATAGGTAGGTATGAAACTCTCTCAGAAGATTTTGATAAAATATGTAACGAGTTAGACTTGGATCTTTGGTCGCTCCCCACGGCCAACAGAACTCCCGAAAAAGCGAGAAAAGAATATACAGAATATTTTGATAAGGAAGCGGAAGAAATTATAGGAGAGGCTTATAGAGATGATATAGAAATGTTCGGTTATAAGTTCGGGGATAGTTTAGAAATGGATAATTGGAGAAATGTCGGCATAGGCTGGGCGCAGAAGCGCGAAAGGGCAGCACTGAACCGAATAAAAGAGGGCGCGGTTTGCCTTGAGGCGGGAGCGTGGAAGGGGCACTTCTCAGAGAGGATCCTATTAAGAAACCCCTCCGAGTTACACTTGGTTGATTTGTGGGCGGGAGACGAGCAGGATTGGACCACATGGGGCAGGAGGCCCAGAAATCATTTTGTAAATCAGGGCATGGAGAAAATATATGAGGGAATGAAAGAGCTCTTTAAGGGCGACGATAGAGTAACTATACACAGAACTCACTCTAGGGGAGTAAGTTTTCCCAAGGAATATTTTGACTGGGTTTACATAGACGCAGACCATGCTTACGAATCTGTCTTAGCAGATTTGGAATTTTACTACCCGCTTGTTAAGAAGGGCGGGGCTATATGTGGGGACGATTATAATTGGGCAGAGGATGTCGGGCGAGCGGTGAATGAATTTGCGAAGAAGATGAAGTTAAAAGTAGTCACCTCTGAGGTAAATACTGGACCGACTAGGAGCAAGCCAGATCAGTGGGCTTTAATAAAATGAAGGCAGTTTTTATACATGTTGCTAAGTGCGCGGGAACAAGTATAAATTACGAGTTACGAAACGAGCAGAGTATATTTTATTATGCTGCGAATTGCGCCCGGCCAAAAAAGACCAGTGCGCAGAAAAACAAGAAGCCCAAGAAGAGGCGTCGCCCGGAAAAGAAGCTAAGTGGAAAGCGGAGGATTAGTGATTTTGATGAATCCTACTATTCCTTTGGGTTTGTTAGAAATCCATTTGAGAGAATGGTTTCGGCGTGGAAGTGTCCTTGGGTCGGCAAACCATGGTGTCAGAGCTTTTTAGATTTCTTATATTACATAGATAAAACGGATAATGAATTCGCCAAGAGTCACGTATGGAGTTATCTAGACCCTAGACAAAGCCTCTTTAATCCTGACGGGACGCAGAGGGCTTCCTTCATTGGCAGGTACGAAAGGCTTCAGGAGGACTTTGATTCAGTATGCTCCAATATTTCCATTAAGCAGAGAAAGTTACCGCACCTAAATAAAAGAGAGCACAAGCCCTATCAAGAATACTACAATGAAGAGTCCACAAGCATAGTGTCAGAAAGGTATAAAGAGGATTTAAAATATTTTGACTATGAATTTTAATGAGGTATAATAAGTAGAATGAAAATAGGAATCATTGGCAACGGATACGTCGGAGGGGCCACAGCTCTCTTGGAGCACGGAAAAGTCCCCTTTCTCATTTATGACAAAGACCCGGATAAGTGCAGGCCATCAGGATTAGACTTTAAAGAGCTACTGTCTTGCGACTTTATTTTCGTGGCAGTTCCGACGCCCATGAAAAGCGACGGAGAATGTGCCGTCCATATCGTGGAAGGAGTCGTAAACGACTTAGCCGCAGCGGGGTACAATAAAGAAAGAGTTATCGTTAAATCTACAGTGCCAGTGGGCACGTGCAGAAGGCTAGGAGTAATGTTTATGCCCGAGTTCTTGACGGAACAAAATTGGAAGCATGATTTTCTTAACCAAAAATTATGGATACTCGGGACAAACGGAAGAAACGATAAAGTGAGAGACAGGGTATATAGATTATTTGAGTCGGCTCACAACCACGGAGTACTAGAAAACAGGCCGCACATGACGTTTTCCACCACGGAAGAAGCGGAGCTGGCTAAATATACGAGAAATTGTTTCCTTGCTACGAAGGTATCATTTTTCAACGAGATTGAAGAGTTCTGCAGGGGGAAGGGTATTAATTATCGTAAGGTCAGAGAGCTCGCTTGTAGAGACGAAAGGATCGGTGTGGGTCATAGTGCTGTACCGGGGCCAGATGGTAAGCGCGGATTTGGTGGGACTTGTTTCCCGAAAGATATGGCTTCCATGCTACATCAGATTCAAGGAAGCGACTCAGAAAGTTATATTGTAGAGGCGGCGGTAGCAAGAAACAAGCAAGTAGACAGGTCAGAAAAAGACTGGGAAAAAGATAGGGGGCGTGCTATAATGTAATTATCCTAGGCGTAGTGTGAGCTTGCACGCCTTCTGCAGTAGGAGGACCGGAGTAGCTAACCGGCGCCTAGGGTTTTTGCTCTCATAGCTCAGTTGGATAGAGCATCTGTCTTCTAAACAGAGGGTCGTTGGTTCGAGTCCAACTGGGAGTACCATTATAAATATGAAATTAAGCAAAGAAGAACTAAATTACGAAGGCAGGGAGTGTAGCAAAGAGCACCCCCCGTGCAACTGTAGGGCAGAAGAGGAGAAAAAACTACTTGAATCTTTTTCCGATGCACTTTCGAATAAATCGAAGAGCATAAGGTCATTAGTCGCCCACCTTTACATGAACCATAAGGAGACCTTTCTGGGCAATTATGTTCGCCTGAATGATTTTCACAACGCGATCGGCATGCGTGAGGGAAGCACGGGCAAAGAGGACTGCTGGCTACTTTATCTTTTAGTTAAGGAATTTAAACCCAAGTGTATTTTTGAGGCGGGTACTTTTATTGGTACGACCAGTAAGTTTTTAGCGGATGCAGCGATGACCCACGGAGGAGAGGTCCATACCTGCGATCCCGTTAATTCCTATACCTCATCAGCGACGCACGATTCATCTATTTATCGCTACACAATGGGCGCAGTTGGATTGGTCGCAGAACTAGAGCATAGAAGAAAAGAGGTGGACTTCGCCTTTTTTGATACAGATTTACCCAACAACCAAGTCGAAGATCTGCTGGGCGTAGCGGCAGAAGAGTTCGTTCTTGTAGCTCATGATTTTTATGATAGCGATGACAATTTGAGTAAGGGGGCACGAAATTTAATTTTCGCATGGAGGATCCTTGAGTCAAGAGGATACCAGCTGTTTATCCCAGACCTCGCGTGGTCAAAGTACAGGATGGATACCGTAAGATTAAAAGATGGTACGAAAGTATTTTCTCCGATAGGGGGAACGGCGGCAGCACTCCTACCGCCTTCATTCAAATTGGAAGACCATTTGTGGCGGGAAAGTTGATCATATTTTTTGATATATGTATATTACGTTTGTTCCTGAAGCTCGATTTTCATTTAGTACCTCTATCTCCGAGAAGCCATTCGCTTCTAGCAGTCTTTTTATATCCTTTGCTCTTGCTACCTCATATGGATATCCGCCTAGCCAGTCGGTCACGTCGTTTATGGGAGTCATCCCCCTATTGTCATAAGGCCGAGTCCATGTCGCGGGGTTATTGCTATATACTTTTTTCAAACGCGAGACGATCATTTCTTTTTTAGTTTCTTCGGACGCTTCGTTAAATTTTATTTTTAATTTTAAATCGTTTTGATATATTTCTTCTCCGTCTGGCTGATCTACCTTTATGTATAGAGCCATCCACAAGATAGAACCACTCTGGCACAAGGATAATGTATTATCAATAGCTTTCCTCATGTCTCCAGTGTGATGAAGCACGCCCCAAGAGTATACCAAATCATACTTTTCTTGAGACCTTAAATCAGATACTAAATTTTCATCTAGTATACTGCCCTCTTTTATGCTCCATTTTAAATTCGATTCGTCGTTACAGAATCTTTCTTTTATTATATTAGTTGCCTTTATACTGTCTTCGTTCACGTCGAAAGATGTAATATCGCGGCACCCGTTTTCGTAGAACGATAAAGAGGACAACCCCGACCCGCATCCTATGTCTATCACTCTTTTTCCTTCCAGTGGTTTTGCGCTTAAGAATCCCGGCATGCGTAGAAGGTGACCAAGCGCGTCGTTTACATGGGTAGACACTATATTTTCATCTACCTTGTTCTTTGCGAAGTCGGTCCAATTAATTCCGAAGGAAAATTTTCCTTCACTGTCAGACATTGTTTCAAATTTTTTTTCCATAATATTTAAAGTATAACTAGTCCTTTTATATTTTTTATTTTTAATAAGCCGTACCATGAGGCTATCCTATTATCACCGATAACCCACACCTGCCCCTCTGGAATCTTTTTTTTCTTTTGATCTACGAATTGTATCACCTTCTCTCCCTGCTCGGGCCCGCTCCAGTACCTTAAATTCTTGTCGTTTTCATCTACAAGATAGTACCCTATCTTTCCTTCTCCAAATGGCTCTTCTAATTCTTTTTCGTTTATATAGATTACCCCGCCCTTGATTTCAAACGTATCTCCGCTTAATCCTATGACTCTTTTTGCTAGATCTTCTCCCTCGGCTTCATCATAAATTATAACTACATCGAATCTGTCGGGCGCCCAGTCTTTTGGTAGCCAGCTTCTTTTCTCAATAATTATCCAGTCTCCATTGTCGTAGGTAGGCTCCATGCTTACACCCTTATTATATGTAAATTGATATTTATACCCGAAAATAGACCACACTATGAATAAACATATGGCAGCTAACCAAAGCGCAGATCTCATTTTAGTTTTTGCCAAAAAGGCCTTTATTTTTTTCATTTATCTTCTTAATTATACCACGAATAAAGAGCAATACAATGAGTTATATAGTGTATATAACTTAGACAAGAGAACAACTTAATATTATGAAGAGAAATTCTAGAAAAACTAAGAAAAAGCAGGGTGTTTGGAGTAAACTCTCCCTCAAATTCACCGAACTAAAAGACTGGGTATTATTTAACTGGGACGATCAAGACCTATTATTCGGAGGACTACTCACAGTCACCGGACTAGGTCTAGTCTTAGGATGGCTTAATCCCGTAGCTTGGCTCGGCTGGTCCTTAATGGTTTGGGGAGGAGCTAAAATGTATAGTGTTTTAAGATAGAACAACAAAACCTATCCAAAGCGGACTCATTATAGAGTCCGCTTATTTTTTGGTGTAATTAGTAGTATGGATTACCAAATTCTTGTTAACATCGCCGTTGGCATCGTAACCTTGCTGGGGGGCTGGGTTTTTAAGATGATACTCGCAACATTAAATGAAATTAAATCAGAGCACCACGACTTGATGAGAAATCATCATACTGATATAGATAAACTAAGAGAGAAACATAACGAACTAGCCCTTTCCCTCCCGAAGGAGTACGTTAGCAAAGAAGACTTCAAAATGTTTTCTGAGCGTATGAATGATAGATTCGACAGACTAGAAGAGAAGATAGACAACCTGAAAAATTAATATCACCATGGTCATTCTTATTAATTCCCTCTTTGTAGAGGTATATGATAAGCCGAGCGGAGTGCCGAAAGACTGGCAGTCCAAAGCTGTAAGGATATATGACCCCCAAGGCTCAGTTACCGAAGGGGCCGAACGCGCAGTAATTCAATACTTATATAGTGAAGGATTTATTGAGGACAGAAGGGTAAAGTGCGATATAATAACCGGAGAGGATTGTAACGATTAATAATGCTATCATTACTTCATGACGGGGGAAATGACTCATGGTTTGACAGGCTCAAGCCATTTGAGTTTTCTGTCCCAGATAACCTGACTATCTTTACTTCGCAGAATACAGAGGGAAGCCTTTTCGAAAAACAAATGGCGTTCCACAACTGCAATGACTATAAAGTACTCAAACCCACCTTCACTAAGCAAGAGATGGATGTTATTTTAAATGAGTCTTATCAGAATTTTAACAATGACTTAAATTACCCGAACAACATGCCAGACAGGCCGCCTTGGAGCAATGTGTTTCGCCTCAGATACCATCTCGACTTTTTAAAGAGCAGTGAGTGTAAAGAGTATGTTCTATTCTGCGATGCAAACGACGTACTGTTTTTGGATAGTCCCGACTATATCTTGAGCTCTTTTTTAAATAAATTTGATTGTGATTTATTGTACAACGGTGGTCACTGGGCGTGCTGGCACTATTGGGAGGGAAATCAAAAGTCCATGAGAACGAGGCAGTATGCGCAGCAGCGCGGAAACGTGCACCTGAATGCTGGAGTTTACATAGGAAGAAAGAATTACATCATAAAGATATACGAGAACGTTCTTAACTACGTCACGGACGATCCAGAGATAAGGAAAGCGGCCCTAAACAAAGATCTCGATAGGCCGTGGGAGGGTCCGCAATTTCCACTAGGCTCTCCCTCGGACCAGCTCATTCTCAGATATTTACAGCTTGATTATTTTCCCCAACTTCAGGTAGATTTAAAGTTTAAATTGATGGGAAGGCTTACTCACGCAGACGCATACTCCAGAGGCATACTCGACCTAGAGCGATTCAATTCGCACGTCGGGTCAGCTTGGGGTCTCTTTTAAGGTGTATTTCCTTATGAGATGAAGAGACACATAGGAGCGATACATAAAGTTATTAACCCACATTTTAGTAAAGGCAACAATCGTCAAGTGTCCCACAGATACAGGAGAATTCGGTGGAGACTCGATACGTTAAAGCAGTTTGATTTCATTGTGCCAGACAACCTTCTGCTACTTACTGCTGACAACTTTCAGGATCAAACTTTTTTCGAACTCCAAATGGAAAAGCACTCAGTAAGTGCAGAGAAATATAAGGTCGTTAAATTTAATAAAGAAAAAACTACTCCATGGAACAACTTCCTTAAATGGAAAAGAATATTAAAACATATTGAGAGTCAAAAGACGGAGGGAAAGGAGTACGTTCTTTACTGTGATTCATCAGACGTTCTTTTCGTTGATAGCCCGCATAATATTTTAAATAATTTTCTTTCATATTTTAATTGTGATTTACTATATAACTCAACTAACTATGACAAAGGTTATATGTGGGACAAATATGATGAAGGGGCAGTAGAACATAACCTTTATAAACGCAATAAATTCACTTATATTTCTCGCAGGATAGGAAGACAGTGTAACCTTAACGCTGGATTATTCATTGGAAGGATAGACTTTGTAATAAATGTTTATAAAGATATGTTGTCTCACGAGCCTCGCTTAAAAGAAATCACAACAAAATGTAAATCTGACCAACAGGTGCTAAGATGCATGGAGCATAAATATTATCCTCGCCTACAGATAGATGGGTTCCAACAATTAATTGCAAGGTGTGACAAAATAGGGGATCTATGGAGCGTAGACAGAATAGATCAACGCTGGGAGTAGATTTTATATTTTGATAGATCCGGATAAGGCGGATCCTCGCTCTGATCTTCGTTGTAGTCAGACATCATACTCATTAACCATAGTCCTCTAGACGCTTGTTCTGGAGTCATATAATAGTTCCACCCGAGCACCCTGAAGTCTTCCTGTTTGTGCAGGGCCAACTCTTCTCTTCCGTCAAACCTTGCTAGCTTAAACCATTCATAGGCCTCTTTATCGTTGGTCAGAATCATTCCTCCTCGCCCGATTTTTAAATGTTTTTTAATATGAAAAGACAGACAGTGGTAAGAGTCAGGAACGTACATATTTTTTCTAAATCTCTTTGCGCCGTCTATTATGGGAAATGGTTCCAGCCGGTAGATTCCTTCCCAGTCTTTGTCTTCGAACCTTACCTTGCCTCCAGCGTGAATTATAGAGCAGGGGACAGAAACATATGTCCTGCTAGGAATGGTGACTTCCTTTCCTTTTATGTTCAAGTACATACATGACAAAAACAGCGCATTTGTGCAAGAGTCTACGGCCACTGCGTATCGACTCCCCGCATAGCCAGCAATAATTTCCTCCAGTTTCCTTACTGAATCAAAAGCACTTGGTGCGTAGTTACCTCTGTCCATTCTAGTTATATTATAGCCCCTATTTGTTTTTGTGTAAATAACAATGTGGAGACAAAGAATGTATTTATTGATGCGGGAGCGCACTTGGGCAAAGCTTTTACTGGATTCAAAAGGCTGGACAAATTTAATTTAAATAGATGTGATTACATTTTGATAGAGGCTAACAAGGAGTGCATCAATACACTGAAGTCTATAGCGAATGGCGGGCAAGAGATAACTATTTTAAATAAGGCGCTATTCACTCAAGACTCCATGATACAACTTTACGGAGAGAATGTCCATTCATTAACCAACCCCTCGGAGGGACTGTCTCTTATCCAAGATCATAACACTATGTATTGGCCAGCTAGCCCGTTGACAAGCGTCGAGTCCATAGACGCTTCCAGATTTTTAGTTGAGTTGTCTAAAAAATATGAAAATATTTATCTTAAATTAGATATCGAAGCCGCAGAGTATGACGTTTTAGAAAAAATTATACATGACGGCAGCTACATGCATATAAAAGAATTATGGATAGAGTGGCACGATAGATATATGTTGCCAGAATTGCGCCATCATTATATAGAAAGGCAGACGAAAATAGAAGCGTTTTTCTCTGCGCACAAAATCCCCATCAACAGCTGGAACTAAACAGACGCGACAAACGAAAATCCCTGTCCGAGATTTTCTTGGGCACTGTCTATCTTCAGGCCCGCCCTCTTGAATCTATCCAACCACCACCCTTGGTCTTTTACGCATAGGTGAGCGTTAACCTGCCCCTTATGGTCTCCGTCCCCTCGGTAACCAGAGTACCATTCTCCAGATAGTCTAGTAGCAATTTGACCGTATATTTTACACTTAGTTACCCTTTGAAATTCTTGCAGAGTTTTATGCACGAACTCTTCTGGAACGTGTTCTAAGACCTCGCAGGTAACGATTATATCAACAGACTTATCTGGCAACGGAATTTCATGAGACCAAGAATCTAAATACGTAATCTTATTGTGAGCCTTGACGTGACCATTAGCAATACTAGCCGGGTCTAATCCATAGACTTTTTGTATTTTTCCACCAGAAGTGGCACATTGTAAGCAGAATGACCCATCTCCGCAGCCCACATCCAATACGCTTTCATATCTTTTTGCATCATTGAGGTATTTCGATGACCAGTTTACGCTGTAGGAACATGTGCCTTTTGCTCCTGCTCCGTAAGATTCTAGCATTTTTTGCTTGTGTTCTATTAAGTTTATTGACATTTAAAATAAAAATTTTACTTGAATGTTACTTCATATTATAATAGATTACAACTAGATATTATGAAAACTCTAGCATCTTTACTCCTCGGTCTCTCCCTTACTATATCTTCGTTTGGGGCAGAGAAGAAACCCACTACGGCAGAACACTTACAAAATGTATCTGTTACCATCAGAGCCGAGGCAGAATGGTCTGCGGGCGAGGGGTCGGGAGTTATTTTTACCCGAAAAGATAAAGACGGGAACCTAGTAAACTTAGTCTGGACAGCTGGCCACATCATAGACAACTTGCGGACCGAGAGAAAGGTTCTAGTCAACGGTTCTCCCAAAGTCTTGGTGGAATTCAAAGACCCAGTAGTTATAAAAGAAATTAGACAGAACGGCAGGACAGTCGGTCGCCTACAAATGGATGCAGAGGTATTAAAGTACTCTGAAAGCGAAGATGGTCACGACCTTGCTTTACTTAGGGTCCGTAAGCTTAACTTTGTTACGGATAGCGTAAAGTTTTATCTTGAAAAAAGTATCCCCCCGTTGGGCACGGACTTGTTGCACGTTGGTTCACTGCTCGGTCAATTTGGAGCGAACAGTATGACAGACGGAATTTACTCTCAGCATGGCAGGGTTATTAAAAGTTTGAATAAGCATATCTTCGATCAGACGACTTGTGTCGCCTTCCCCGGAAGTAGTGGAGGAGGAGTGTACCTTAAGAAAGACGGAGATGCTAGATACATTGGCATGTTAGTCCGTGGAGCAGGGGAGGGGTTCAACCTAATTGTTCCCGTTCGCAGGATGGTTAACTACTGCCAAAAGCATAAAATTATGTGGGCTCTAGACCCAAAGGTCGCGATGCCTAGCGAAGATGATTTAAAAAAGATCCCCGTCGAAAATACCCCCAGAGAAAAGGAAGAAGCTAAGAATGCGGAGAAAGAAGCTACCAAGAAGATGTTTCCCTTTATGATCCGCAAAGTGGATTATCTCCCCAATCTAACCTTGCCAGACAGGAAATTACCTACTGTCCGTGTCGGAGATTAGGATGCCTAAAACTGGTTTGAGGCCAAGGGGTAAAACCAAAGGGGGTGGAGGAACGTAGCGGTGCCTTAGGGTGCCGCTGCGTTTTTTACATATGAAAAAGAGGAACAAAAAGAAAGTCAAAAAAATCCGAGTCAAGGAGAATAACTACTTCCTCCGCCGCCAAAGCTATCGCCTACAATATTGTCTGGGCGATATGATTTGCATGATGAGTAAGGCAATAGATTATTCGAGGAGCGGAAAAATTCATTTTTATCACGGCGCAAAACACTCGTTCGATTGGAGTACCGTTTCTAGGCAGCTAGCTGGCGTCCTCTACGGGGGAGAAAGGATCAAGCTCCACAAGCCCGGCAAGAAAAAGATTCCAGAAGGCGCATTTCAGATGAACAACTGGTTCGACAAAAACCAAGGAGAAGACCACCTCCCTAAACACTTTTCTAATGGGGTCCCATATGCCAAGATTAACTGGGACAAAGTACGTCCTGAGTGGAACAGGTTGGGTGATCTTGATTTAAATTACGATAAGACCATATGCTGGTTTCGTAGGCCCCAGTCTCACCAGCCCAGTAGACCAAGGTACGTTAGGCCCATCGGCAGCGAGCAGGACAAGGAGCTGCCGCGCATTCCGACATTTAAATACTTAGCCGAAGTTCCTCGTTGCTTGAAAGAAAAGTACAGTGACTTTAATTTCTTAAATTTGGGGGAGCCATTCGGCGGGTGGGACAAAAATTTTCAAGGCAGCTTGTCACCAAAGGGGTCTGGCCCCGTTTATGATTTTCATACGATCCTTTTCATTATGAAAAAATGTCATAAGATCTTGAATACAGACTCTGGAGGTATGCATCTTGCATTAACGGCGGTAGACATAGATAAGCTACTGTATTACGAAGATAGCAAGAACTTTGATACGTGGCAGGCGAATATGTATTATAAAATGGGAGTCACTTTCCTTAATGAACTCGGGACGGAAAGGGTCTGTCCAGAGGACGAAAGGTGTTATCTGCGATAAATAAGTGTATAATTAATCATGCCACTATCTCAACCAAAAGACGACCAATCCAAAGACAGCTTCATGTCTAGCTGCATGGGAGACTCAGTTATGAACAAAGAGTTTTCCGATCCAGAGCAGCGCGCTGCGGTTTGTTATGATAAATGGCGCAAATCAAAAGGAACCACGGAAATAGATCTTTTTGAAGAGGCGAAAAGTTACCCCGGAAAGAACGTAAAGCGTCGCAAAGATGGAGTCCCCAAGAAGAAGAGAAAGAAGAGAGCGACGAAGAAGGGCGAGTACAGGGATAAAGGCGGTAATCTCAAAAAAA
Source organism: Candidatus Pacearchaeota archaeon (assembly GCA_002690445.1). The sequence continues at coordinate 13,516 of NZER01000287.1, read as the reverse complement.
AGTAGTTGCCTTCTACTTTTTTGCGTGCTAGTCTTTATTTGTGATTAAAAGAAAAGTTTCCGTAGTTACAGGTGGAGCAGGATTTATCGGTGGACACCTAGTGGACAAGCTGGTAGACCTAGGGCACGAAGTCAGAGTTATTGACAACTATTCCGCAGAGAGCAATGACAATTTTCATCACAACCCCCGAGCGGAATACAACAACCTAGATATTTGCGACTATAGCAAAATACTTCCAGTCTTTAATGAGGCAGACTACGTGTTTCACCTAGCGGCGCTTGCCAGAATTATGATCTGTATGACCCAGCCCCAGTTGGCTGGAAAGACGAATTATATCGGCACGCTAAACGTGCTAGAGGCGTCTAGGATTTCTCAAGTTAAAAGAGTAATGTACTCTTCGACCTCCTCTGCTTATGGATTAAAGAATAGTATCCCCTTAAAAGAAGATATGCCTACGGATTGTCTCAATCCTTATTCGGTAACCAAGGTCGCGGCAGAGGGTTTGTGCAAGATGTACAACGATCTTTGGAATCTAGAGACGGTAACTTTCAGATACTTTAATGTTTACGGAGAGAGACAGCCAACGAGGGGTCAATATGCCCCAGTCATTGGTCTGTTTCAAAAACAAAAAGAAGCTGGAATACCGATGACGGTAGTGGGAGACGGACTGCAAACAAGAGACTATACACACGTTTCGGACGTAGTTAACGCCAACACCAGTGCAGCATTTACCACGAACAAAGACGCAGTTGGCGAAATTATCAATGTGGGTACGGGGAAGAATAGTAGTGTCCTTGATATAGTTAATTTAATTGGGGGGGAATACGAATTCATCCCAGAAAGACCCGGTGAAGCAAGGGATACATTAGCAGACATAAGCAAGCTAAGGCAGCTATTAGACTGCGAGCCTAAAGTAGAATTAAATAAATGGATAAGTTATGAATGATATATTTATAAACATTGCAGGTTACAGAGACAAGGAACTAGTTCCCACGGTAAGGGACGCTATTGAAAAGGCTAAAGATAAAAGCAGAATATCTTTTGGGATTTGCTGGCAATATGGGCCGGACGAGCCCAAAGACATGGGAGAAAACGAAGACGAGCTGTTTGACGGCATAGCTGGCCTAAATTACTCTCGATACGATTACAGAGACAGCTTGGGCATGGGCTGGGCTAGAAAAATTAGCCAATCTTTTTATAAAGGTGAGAAGTTTCAGCTTCAAATAGATTCTCACATGAGGTTCGCCCAAGACTGGGACTGGCACTTACTTAACTTACATGAGAGATGTAAACGAACATATAATTCAAAGAATCCCATAGTCACCTCTCGCACTTTACCCTACTATCCAGAAAAAAGCGGGGAAGTTAAAAAGGGTCTGTCGACCTACATGCATCCATCTAAGTTCAGAGACAACGGGGTGCTAATAATTACTTCCGGAGGAATGAGGAAGAGACATAATTTTCGAGAGTGCATTCCTTCGTGTCTTATTTCTGGGCACTATATGTTTTCGGCTGGCAAGATCATAGAAGAGATGCCTTATGATGACAAGTTTGCCATAATCAGCACTGGCGATGAGCCTATCCTCGCGGCAAAAGCATGGACGAGAGGGTGGGATATTTTTCAACCACACAAGGTCTATATCTGGCATCATTTCTACAGAGAAGGAGCGCACAAGAACCACAATAATCACAAAGGACAGGATGATCATAAAAATTGGAAAAAAATGGCAGACGAGGGTGTGCAACAATTTAATGATATAATAAACGGAAAAATAAAGGCGGGCACGAGATACGGGCTGGGCACGAAGAGAACTCTAGACGACTACAGAGATTGGTGCGGAGTAGACTACAGAAAGAAAACTATAGATCCCAAACTAGTTTTCATCGAAGATGTTTTTCATAAAGAGCAAATGGCAACTCCGCCTAACGAAAAAAAACGTGAAGCAAAGAAGACCTCAAGCAATAAAACCAAGCAATCAAGTGGAGAGGATAAGATATTCATACAGATAGCCAGCTACAGAGATAAGGACATTTACCACACGATTAAAAACTGCATGGATCAAAGTCATGATCCCTCTAAATTAATATTTGGCATATTTGATCAGTACGGACCCGAAAATAGTCATCTAGAATTTTATGATAGAGACAACTTTAGAGTTATCAGAGCCCCATTCTATGCGAGCTCTGGACTAGGATACGCTAGGCACATGATCCAGAAGCTATACTTTGATGGTGACGCGGAGTATACAATGCAACTAGATTCCCATATGAGATTTAGCAGAGGATGGGACACTAAGCTCAAGGAGATGCTCCATAAGACTGGGGCTAAAAAACCCATCATATCTCACTATTGCACTCCATTTACTTTTTCCCAGAAGAAGAGGGAGTACCTCGACAGGAGCGACCTGTTTAAGATGTACTGCCTTAGGTTCAATCCCGGCGGCACAATATCCTTCAGACAGCACAGGGTTAAAGACCAAGATAAAACGGGCGTACCCGGAAAGTCTATGTGGGTTTCTGGACACTTTTACTTTACCCTAGCTTCGCACATTAAGGAGTATCCCTATGACCCTAACCTATATTTTGCTGGGGACGAAATAAGCTTGGCAGTGAGATCATGGACGAACGGCTGGGACATATTTTATCCCTCTGAGAATGTAGTCTACCATAACTATACTAGAGAAGATAGAATTTGTCATTGGTCAGACCAGAAGCGCTCCTACTCTGGGCTCCACGAACAGAGCCACAAGGCACTAAGAGAGCTCTTGGGAATGGAAAAGCCCACTAGAGACTTCGGTCCTTACGGGCTCGGTAGAGAAAGATCCCTGTCAGAGTATGAAAAGGCGGCGGGCATAGATTTTAAAAAGAGAATACTGCATGAAGCGGCTAAACTAGGAGACCCCATCCTTTCCCCGGCCTAGGATATTAAAGTGTTATGAGTTCTGTTGCCTTCCATTTTAATGGTCACAGCATGCGCAGATATTCTGAGGAGGAGATGTCTCCTATCTACAGGGCCCTAGATGCGAACTCCAAACATAGCCACCAGCTGAATGAATGTGACATCTATACGTTTGATAACCATCCTCGTCCGATGTTAATGGAATGCTGCAAAAAGCTAGGGCTAGATTACATAAACTTGGGAGAGGATAAGCACTTTAATCCCATAAGGGAGGCTCACCCCATGAGCGAGCTTCCGAGAAGATATCTACTCCATCGTTCTTGGGGAGATTTTTGTCCAGTGATGAAAACGTTGACTCTATATAATTATTTAAAGTCAAACCCCAGCAAGAAATATTTCTTTTTCTTTGATCAGTCCGACGTGCTTCTTACAGATAATCCAGAAAAAAAATTAAATATATTTAAAGAAAGAGATTGTAATTTATTATATAACGCAGAGTCTAAATGTATGTATTTTGCTATGAGGATTAGACATTCGAAGCATTACTCAGACACGAACAAATACTTCGCAAACTATGGAGACGTTAAGCGATTTGGACTCAAGACTTATGGGCAAGATTGTTTTAAAGACAACGGAGCAAAACTCTGCTTCTTGAACACGGGGGGTTTTGTATGCGAAAGAGATTACTACGTAGACTTGGTGGAGAAATATTATAATTTTATTGTTGAGTTCATGAGCACCAATGAACAGACCATTTTTCACCACCTACACTTCATGTATTATCCCCAGATTCAAGTAGATCACAGGTGCGAAATCTTCCAATGCATGGGGCCAAAAAAAATAAAGATTAATGTCTAATAAGGAAACTAAATGGATCAAGTCGGGAGATAAAGCTGTCATAAAATTACCCTTAAGCAAGTCTCCCGTCTTCAATCGTAAGTTGCCGCTTAGTACCCTTTTTGTCGGTCCATACTCTCATGAGTTCGGTCATGAACTGTTTTCTTTTCAGGGTTACGCGCGAAAACTAAGTGAGTATTGTGCAGACAGACTCGTACCATATGAGAAGGTAATAGTAGCGTGCAGGGATAGTATGAAATTTTTATATGAGGACTTCGCCACAGACTTTCTCTCGATAAAGGAGGCGGAGCTAATGGGATTTTCGAAAGAGACTAGGGAGAACCTAGACCTCATGACGCACGTTTCTGAATCTTTTTGTAGAGCTTCCGTTAGGGGCGGGTCTGGAAATTTTAGACATGAACAATCGTTTGTACGATACGGAAAGTACAAGCAGGCCCTACGAATTGATGACGGCGCCCCCTCTTTGTGGACTTACGATCTGATTATACATGCGAGAAGGAAGAAGGGGAGGATGTCTGTCAATTTATCTGACGAGGCTTACGACGTTCTATTTAGGGAATTGTCTTCGAGATATAGAGTAGCATTTATTGGGGCAGAGCCAGATTCGCATTGCCCCGACGGGGCCAGTGACCTAAGAGGTATTCCTTTAAGCGAGCTGGCGAACACCCTTGCTTCGTCTAGGTTGGTAGTAGGTCAGAGCAGTGGCCCCATCCATTTTGCTTCGTTATGCAATGTCCCCCACCTTACTTGGGGAGGGTACAGATTAAGGACATTTATTAGATACGCTCACTATTGGAACCCGTTTTCCACACTCTGCTACCTGTTAGAGTCTTCCTCGGATGGTTATATAAAAAACAGAATCAAAATGAGTAAATTACCCAAAGACGTTTTGGATTCGGGTCATTTTAATATCTTAGATGAAAAAAGGTATAGACATCCGCCCGTTGATAGGCTACTTTTGTGGATAGAAAAAGTAATAAACTCCAAAAAGCTAGATGAGTTCAACAAAAAAAGAATGCAGCGTGACCTTGCTCAGTAGTGGCGAAAAATATAATTCTTTTTTATTAAAAAATATACAATCAGATCCCGAGTTCGGTAAAATGATCTCGGACCTAGACTTAGTCATAACGACGGACAATCCTGATATGTTTTCCGGGTGCGGAGCCAAGAAAGTCTTTAAGTTTGATCCCATTTTTTTAAAAGACGTAAGGAAAGGAAGGAAGAACAGATGGTTCAACTTTCACCAGAAGAATGAAGCAATAAGAAATGCGTTTGAACTTGGGTACAAGAAGATATTTTATATTGATTCGGACATTAAAATAAACAATTGGAACACTAAGTTCTTCACTGATAAAGGGGAGGGCTTCTGCTTCAGGAGACTATTGTCCAAAGAAAATCATCCAGAAAAATATGAGTTCTATACTAAACTATTTGCAGTAAACCTATGGCACTACTGGAGGCCCGTAAGCGAAAAGATAATGTATATAAACGCTCATGAACATAAAATAAATGGATTTTTAAATACTTGGGAGTACCTAGATACAATATCTAGAGGCAAAGTCAACCCATACACAGAAGGAAACGAAATACTTATAGCACTCAGATTTAACGGGGCAACTATAAACACCTACAGAACTGACCCGTTTAAATCTAAACTAAAATATATGTCAGATAACTTTGGGAGATAATGAAATGAAAATAATTACTATAGCGAACTATACACACGGACAAGATAACTATTACAAGATGTTCTTGGTGTGGCTAGCACATAACTATGATTACATGTCAGAGTGTGAGATCGTAGTGACCTACGGTTGGGAGAAAAAAAATGAAATCTTTTCAGAGCATTGCCAGAAGTTCCTCAAAAAATTTGATAACGTTACTCTGAAAAAGCTAAAGCCTACGCCGTTTCCGATTCCTAGAAAGCCAAGGGTAGGAATGACACCTTTTGTTCGAAACTATATGATGAGCGTCTGGTACGAGGACGGGCCTTATGTATATATTGATACAGATTTGTTTTTATTTGAACCAATCAAGGAGTTCTATAAACACTTAGAGGGCAACGACTTTATTGGTACGGGCCATGGCGGTTACCAGAGGAAGCAGGAAAGTCATTTAAACGGTGGACTTTATGGAGTAGGGGCGAATAATTTTTTTAATGTCGAAGAGATATATGACTACATGACCTCCAACTTTCCAGATGGAAGCAGCGGCAGCAGTCCGGGAGACGTGAGCTGGAGGCAGCAGCACGCGGTGAACGAGTGGGTGGCTCACAAAAACTGTAACCCATTCGTCTTCGAGGATCACCACTATTGGAATTGGTGGGGCAGGCTTTGTAAATTTTCCCAAAATACAGACGGATCTTTTAATGTTGTCAATGAAAGAAAAGAAAAGGTCTATGGTTCGCATTTTTTTGGGGGAAAGAAAGTCTGGAGAACCCCTAATGGTCTTGGTTTTTGGGAAGCCAACATAGAGAAAATTAAAGACATGGGAATTGAGTTATGATAAAGTTAAGAAATAAATTTTTCGACACTTACCCATTCATATTCCACATGAACGGAAGCTATCTTAAAAATCCTCAGGGCAGGAGGCTAAGAACTCGAGTATTTGATTTCATAAAAGAAAATGAGTATGAAGGGGACGGCGGCATGAGGGACGCGACGTATTTTATTTGCACGTCCTATGGAGAGCGCACAACTACCTTAGAAAAAACTCTGAAGTATTTCAAGGTCCCATATGTCATGAAAGGTCGGGGGACACAGGGCTGGAGGAACACCATGAAGGCTGGTCTTCTGGCAGACTATCTTCCTAACATCAGTACGAAATATACGATGGGCATAGATTCTCATGATGTCTGCCTACTTAAAGATGCGAACGGAATAATTGATACGTTCGAAGAGCACTTCTCCGAGGGCTGCGATATGCTTTTTAACGGAGAGCTAGTCTCTTACCCCACTAACCCAGAGCTGGCTGCTTTCGAGAGAGAGGCTTACGGAAAAGAAAGTCCTTTTTGTTACCTGAACTCTGGAGTTTGGATAGCTAAAACGGACTTCTTAAAGGCAGTTATTGAGGACATCCTTACGCTTAGGTCTTCTAGACCTAGGAGTGATCAAGAAATATACCGTAAACTTCATAAAAAATATTACCCCAAAATTAAAGTTGACCACAAATGTAAACTCTTTCAAACTACATGCAACAGCAGTAGAAAGTACCTTAGAGACAGTAAATACGACGCAGCCAATGCTTATGCTATCTCTATAGATGAAACGGAAAGCGATCTGTATGAGCTTGAACTAAAAAGGGATTAACTTCATGAGTGAATCGCTCATATCATTTACCTGCTCCGCAGAGAAAGCATACCACTGCTACGAAAATTATGGCCACTTCATCAGAGACGGAGCACTGTGGATTTATTATTATCTAGAGAAAAAAAACCTACTGCATGACCCCGACCATAAACTCTTGGTTTACGCACAGAATTTTAAAAGATCCAAGAGACCGATACAAATGACGCAGAGGCATAAGAACTTCCTGAATAAAGTATTTAATTCAACGATTTACACCGACAAAGGGGAGTGGGAAAAAATGCTAGAAGATAGATACCCCGACGGAGATCACCAATATACTGAGTGGTCACAGAAGAGGTCGGGACACAAGCTAAGCACTGATAATTACTACAGATTAGACGCAGCTTTTCGCCGCAGAGTAGGTACGATAACTAGACATGGCGACGACTGGGGCGGAGACACGGCAGAGTATCCCAAGATATCAGTAGATGGGTTCAGAGACCACTGCCTTAAAGCTTACGGAATTAAACCTAAGATAAAAAAGAGACTTCTTTATGTTCCGAGAGAGGAGACCACCCTAAGGTTCCTCGACGACAAAAAGCTGGAGAAGATGCTGAGGAATTTCTGTGACGAAAACGATTATGAATTTGTTCGATGGGCGAACAACATAGAGACCTCCATAGAGCAACAAATTAAAATGTACAGCGAGAGCGAGATAATCGTCGGAGCAAATGGGACAGATTTCGTGAACTCTTATTGGACAAATGAGAATCAGTTACTCATTGAAATCGTATGCGCCGACAGGATATTCGTTAGAGGCTACAACAAACAGAGCCTTGGTGCACTAGGTGGATTCTCTGGCTTTTCAGCAGCCTTCAGGAGCGAGAGCATATCGGATCACCTCTTGGGTCTGTACGGAGAAGATTACCCTCGTAACCGTGGTAAACAGTATCGCAACTGGCACATAATACGAACACCTAGGGAGACCAACAAGGTAGTTGAAGGCTATGAATGCAGAAAGTGGTACCGCCACAAGTGTAAAATAAGATTTGAGACCTCAGAAGAAAACCTTGAAGAGATTCAGGATGTTATTTCTAAATGGAGAGCAACTTCGGACATATCAATTTGCTGAAAGACGTCTCCCTTTGAAATATATCTCTGTCCCGGCCTGCGCCCGAATGCCCTCAAGACAGAGAGGCCCTTAACGATTTGCTCACTATTAAGACCTTCGTCTTCGGCTTTGAGCCAGTTCTCTAAGCTTACGCTATAAGACTTAAGCTTAGTGTAGTCCTTGTTCGACATTAATACTACAATTTTTTCTGCTGACTTATTCGCAATCACACACGCTTCTTCGTGATTTTCAAAGTAAGCTACAGTAAGATCTACGGACGACATGTTTAGTAGTTCTTCGACTTTCTTGTCTAAAATATTCATTTTGTATATATTAAATACACGAAAAGATAGAGTTTTATCCTTGATTTTCTTTGGGATACAGTTTACATTAGAGACATGAGAGTTAAAAAAGATAAAGCATATATCGTTGTAAGCGTAGACAAGGGATATGTACAGGGGGCCTTCCCCCACACTACTCAAGGAAAAATTGACGCCCAAGATTACGCAGAGAAACTAAGTCGCAAAAACGACAAGGAATATAAGATTAAAGTCCACTAAATGAAAATCAAAAAGATACTATCAGATCTTCGACTGCTCAACAATACTGTTGAGAGTCTAGGAGAACAAACTGATAGCATCTATCAAGAGTTCGAGAACATTCAGAATTGTGAGACTCCCAAGTGCGAAAAGGAAAAACGCAGGCTGAGACAGGAGATGGGAAACTGCATAAACAAGTTAAAGTATGAAGAAAGGACGCTAGACGAGTGCGAGTCTAAATTCCATACCTATAGCGGTCAGCTTATATGAATATCCTATACAAAACAAGAACATATCTAGTGGGGCACATGCAATACGCTAGCGGCAGGGACTGGAGGGAGTACGTCGAAGAGGAGCTCCGCCCAATTGGGATTAGGATTTTCAACCCTTACAAAAAGCCCTTCGTAAAGGATGTAAAGGAAGACGAAGACACTCGCCTTTCGTTGGATCACTGTCAGAAGCATGGCTACTTTAATGACGTAGCGGAGAGGATGAAGCTCGTTCGTAGCTATGATTTAAACCTTGTCGATAGGAGTGACTTTATCATAGCCCACCTTTTGCCAGAGATAGCAAGCTGGGGAAGTGCAGAGGAGATAGTGACAGCGGTCAGGATGAAGAAGCCAATTTTTATCTCCATGGAAGGAGGAAAGCGCGAGACTCCCCTTTGGATGATGGGTATGCTCCCACACCATTATATCTACGACTCTATTGAAGAGGTGGTAAGCATGGTTAAGCAGATAAATAATGGAGATAAAAAAATAGACAGCGACAGGTGGAGACTGCTGAAGGAAGAGCTAAGATGATTAATATTGGAGACTGTATAAAAGTGACTAAGATAAACGGTCACCCAGACGGCTCAGCCGACGTGGAGTTTGAATACACAAAAGATTTCATTGGCCTGTACAAGGCAGCTACAGGGAAGAAGCGCGCCCACAAAAAAGGCTTAAAAAAATACCTCAACAAGATGCTGGCAGACACGGCGAAGACTTGGAAGAAGGGCGGAGCCATACCCTGCGTTATACCAGTTAAGAAAGATATAGAAGAAAAAGAAAAAACTTAATTTTTTCCCGAAAGGGGGCGCATAAAAAATGTGGACGATATATTATGACTAAAATAAATAAGATCACCCTAGCCCTACTATTTCTTTCTGTCTTGGTTATAACCGGATGCTTCACGTCTGCTTGGAAAAAAGCGGCGGACGCGATCGTACCTGATTTAATCCTCCCAGATTCAGTTCTATACCCAAGTAAAGATGGCGAAGAGAAGAGTAAAAATACCACGACGGTTGAGCAGCCTACTTACGAACAAGAACAGAGAGAAGAGGCTACGACAAAGAATTATGTAGAGTTTATTATCGCGTGCGTGTTTATTATCGTTGTTTTATTTGTTGTTAGATTTTTCATAAAGAAAAGTATGGGAGACGGAATATGAAACTACTACAGTTCAATCAGCTAGGAGACTCTATCGGCGGGCTAAAGGAGTCATTCGACAATTTGCCCCACACAAATCATAAAGACGGCAAGTACAGACTTCGACGTTATTCTACAATTGAACTTCGCACCTCCTTCTGGAATGCTAAGGAAGAAGCCGTAATAGAGAGGCTGGAACATGGAGATTTTAAGCAGAGTGAAGACTACAACAAGCACCAAGGAGGAATAGCTCGCAGCTTCGAAGAAATAGAGGAGTCCACGCTTCAAAGTGAAGGAATGAAGGAGATCTGCCTCGCCTTCAAGAATGGGTTTGAATTAATTGGGGGACAAGAAATAGAAATACACCAGATGAGAGTGATCACCCAAGAAGACGGCACAGCAAGAGTATCGCCAGAAGGGGTTCATCAAGATGGATTTAATTATATTTCCATGATCGGAGTGAGCAGGAGCAATGCACAGGGCGGAGAACTATTACTGTACGAAGGCAAAAACTCAGAGCCCTTTATGCGTCGTGCGCTCAAGGATGGTGAGATGGTTATGATTAGGGATGACGAACTCTGGCACAATGCCACCCCCATCGCGGCGAAAACACACGTAATTGATCAGGCCAAGGAGGCGTACGCAGACTGGTTTATCCTTTGCGCCAAAAACAATAATTAAAGCTTGCAACAAATATGGTTTGATGTTATCCTCATTTTAGGATGTTTGATCCAGAAAAAATGGGATTATGGACCAGATTAAGACTCTGCGCCACTGTCCTTCTGAAAGGAGAGTATAACCATGAAGAGTACAGAACAAGGCATGCACAGAAACAGTGGAATCTCTGTGAGCAGAGGCGTAAAGATATGGAAGTAGCCTGCAGACCCAGATCAGACTGCTCAGAAAGTGAGTACATGGATCAATAAATAATAAAATCAATATGAAAACTTTTACTAAATGGTTCTTATTCAACGCGATTGCCTTGACTGCATTTTTTTTAGCAGAGCAGAGAGGGGCAATAAGTCTCATAGTCGAGAACGATCTTTCACATATATCTATTGTAATAATACTTTTGTATCTTTTTTTCTCTGCCTTTGCGGGTAGACTGTGTTACCTATCAGACAGGGTAAAGACTGGCAGGGAAAGAGAAGAGTTACTCAAACGTGCGGACATAGGTTGGTTTGCTGCCGAACATTTCTTTTCTCTTGGGCTACTTGGGACGATCATAGGACTCACAATCGCCACGCAGACTAGCCTCAAAGACACGGGGACCATTAGCGAAGTGGTAGCTGGACTGAAAGTCGGACTGAACACCGCGTTCTACACAACCATTTGCGGTATCATATTTAGTATCCCCCTGCAGATACAACTTATGATCTTAAAAGATGAGCTAGACCAATGAGGAAGCATAAATTTTTTACATTCAAGCCATTCATCGACGTGCTGTTTTGCTGCCTATTGATGCTCGTTGCCATCCTTTTTCTCCTCAAGACCGAAGAGGAGAAAACAAAGTCGCGCCCGCCAAATGTACTGTATGAAGTAGTACTTACGTGGGACGGAAACAGCGAAGACGATTTAGACCTTTACGTTCAGGCAGCGTCTGGGCATGTCGTTAGCTTCAACAATAGAGAAGGAGGACAAGGCAGCTTGATTAGTCTAGACCATGACGCACTAGGCAAGAGAAGAAACAATAGCCTATCAACGAATACGGTGGGCAAAGTCGTAGAGTTTAACGAGGAGATCGTTTCCTTTCGTGGGGTGACGGAGGGGGAGAACATCGCGACCGTTCATGTCTACTCCAAAAGGGACGAGGGAGAAACAAAAGGCATAATTAAATTAATTAAAATTAAACCGTTCAAGGAAGTTATTGTCAAAGAAAAAATATTCCTGTCCACGGGGGAGGAAAAAACAGCCTTTCGATTTAAGACGGATAAAAACGGGGAGATCATCGAAATAAATGAGTTACCAGCAAATTTACTTAACCCACTAGGAGAATAATCATGGCAAATAAAGAAAAAAGAAAAAAAGAAAAGAAAAAACCAGCAAAGCTAACGCCAGCAGAGAAGAAGAAAAGAAAACGGGAAAAAAAGAAGGGCAAATAGTTATTGATGATTTATGTATTATACGGACAACCGGGATCGGGGAAGACTACTCTTGGTAAGCTTATAGCCGACCACCTTGATACGCCGTTCATTATTGACGGTGATGAATTTAGAAAAATGTTTACTCTACGAGCTACTGATAAATATGGAGTAGACGGCAGAGAAGAAAATATTAAAAATGCAAATGCAGTTGCAACCTATCTAAATAAAAAGTCTAATCCGAACGGGCACGTAGTTATGAGTCTGGTAAACCCCTATGCGAGCCTTAGGAGCGAGCTAAAAGAAAATAATGCAGACGAAGTAACAGAAATCTTATTGACCACGTCAAGATCGGACAAAAATGAGTACCATGTCGAAGATTTTGAATCCGGCAGCCCAGACCATCGTTTCAATACAGATAGGGAAGCGGAATATAACTGGAGCAAGCTGAGAACCTTACTAAAACTATGAACAATAAATTATATATTATGCTTAAGAGCTCCGCAGAAGCGGACGTAGCCAAGGCCGAGCTTACCTTAGACCTACTGAGTAATAAAGCGGCGGGGATTGGAGACCACTCCACGGGAGACTTCTATAAAAACGCAGAGGAGGCGAAACTAATTAAAGGAGATAAATGAATATAGCATTACCAATTTTATTATTAGTGTTTGTTAGCCTTGCTCAAGCAGACGACAACATTAAAAAAGGCAAAGAGCTTTTTATTAGCAAGAGTTGTTCTTTGTGCCACCAGACGGAAGAGACTGTACCATGCCCAGCGGGTGACGCATTAAAGTCTCCCAAATTTATGGGTGATTTTTGGGGAAAGAAAAGAGAGGTCCACATTGGCATAGGCGGACCCATTAAAGAGGTGGTTTTAGATGAGGAGTATTTTTTAGAATCAATAGAAAAACCTTTTGCCAAAATTGTTAAAGGCTCATTACCCGCAATGGCCCCATTACCGACAACAAATGATGAGAGAAAGGCAATAATGGCTTATGTAAAGTCTTTAAGTAAACACAAATAAAGGAGTATTATATATTATGAGATTAGACCATATAGCATATAGAGTAAAAGACAGAGAAAAAACAACCAAATTTTTAGAAGACTGCCTTGGGTATAAATACGCAGGAACGTGGGACATAGATTTTGGCGACGGACCTCCAACCAAATTTAACATGCTCGCCCCTCCCGAGGTTCGCGCTTCCGAGGCGGGAAAGTGGACTTATCACGCGCTTGTGTACGCCCCTTCTGTCCTTGACAAACGCGTAAATGATGAGAACTCAGCTATTACGGCAGAGTTCCACGCTCCACCAGAAATCGCGGTAAGCGATG
>NZER01000286.1 GCA_002690445.1 Candidatus Pacearchaeota archaeon | reverse complement strand
CAGATTGCAATTTGAACAGCTCACTTTCAGCATTCTTGTGCCTTGCTTTTTGCGTCCTGGTGTGGTCATCTCTTTGTGAGGGTATTTACCGATCTTTTTTATGATCTTTTTAAGCATTTTAACAAGCTCATCAGACTCCGTTGTCGCCGTCATCTTACCTTCAAGCCCTATTGCTATGGCTACTTTCCGAAACGCTGGGCCATGCCCATTCTCGCAATCGTCAAAGGCATGAATAAGCTCGTGAGCAAGTACCCCCGCAACCCTTACGCTGTCAGACAGTTTAGGGTGGATGAAAATCTCATTGTTCCCATTATTATGGGTGCCGTGACATTCACCGATCCGCTTGCCCTTCCAACCTGTTGATGGAAAACCGCAGGACACTTTCACCTTTTTAAGATCAACATTAAAGCCAGCCCGTTTAAACACTCTGGTTTTTAATTCACGAGCCATGTTGTTCAGCCATTCTTCTCTGGTCGTTTTTTTACTCATTTTTCGCTCCTCTTTTATGAAAATATCTGCGCCAGTGATTGTATTTTAAATTTTTCTTTTCTACTCTTGAAAATCTTTCGCCCCATTCGCTTCTCTGTCTTTTCATAAAGACCTGCATTTCTTCTCTTGTATAAAAATAATTATATCTTAAATCTGATTTTCTTTGAACTCTCCATTCACAGATTTTTTCAAGTTCTTTGGCTGTTTTGACTACGAATGTGTTTGATTGTTTCATAATATCTATAACAAAACTAACAACTATAACAATTAAAGTCAAGTAAAAAATGAATAATATTTAAAAAACATTTCGAAGTAAATTAAAAGCTCAATATGAGCGACTTAACCGCATATAAATCCAAATGGTTTGAATTTTTAGACTACAACCCTCACCCTGGACAGCGCAAAATTCACGAGGCTCTCGAGGATATTAGGTTTGTCGTGGCTTGCTGTGGGAGGCGTTGGGGAAAGTCCATGGCGGCGGCAAGAGAGGCCGAGGCTTTAGTCTCTCAGCCTAATAAAAACGTATGGATCGTAGCACCAACATATTCCACTTCCGAGCGGATATTCAGGATCGTTTACGACGATTTGATCATTAAACACAACCTGCCAACCCTTAGAAAGTCGCTCAATGATCAGTATATTGAGTTTGAGTGGGGGTCAACCATAGAGGGTAAAAGCGCGGAACATCCCGAAAGTTGCATTGGTGCTGGAAACCATCTTGTGGTTATTGATGAAGCGTCAAAAATGAATCTCAAAAAGATGTTTGAGATGTATTTGCGCCCAACCCTTTCGGATACCAAAGGCAAATGCCTGATGATTTCAACCCCAGAAGGCTATGATGCATTCTATGAATACTTCCTATATGCCAAGAGGGCGGAACAATGGGAATCTTTCAATTCCCCGTCATGGGAGAATCATCATAGCTTTCCGCTGGGGGAAGACGACCCCGACCTATTAGAAGCTAAACAGACGCTCACCAGGGAAGTGTATGACCAGGAATTTAAGGGTGAATTCACGGCCCTCTCTGGTCGCGTGTATAACGACTTTTCAAGGCAGAGCCATGTTGGGGATCATCCCTATAATCCCATGCTCCCCGTCTATTTGAGTTTGGATTTTGGGTATAGAATGCCTGCCTGCGTATTTTTCCAGACGGCGAAGATCGGCAACAGGGGCGACGACCACGTTTTTATTATTGATGAAATTTTACACGAAAAGAACCTGAAAATCTCTAAACTTTGCGAGGCTATACAGGCTAAACAGTATAGAATAGCCCGAGTCTTTGGCGATCCAGCAGGTTATCAAATGCAATCGTCAGTAGGAATGGGCGAGGCTGATTTGTTCAGGCAGATCACGGGTTGGCCCGTTATAAGCAGGAGGGACAAGTACAGCCGATCAGTGCAGTCGGGCATCAGTCACGTGCGCCAATTCATAATGAGCGCAGACGGGAAAATGCGACTGCATATTGATCATAAATGCACGGGGATAGTGGAGGATTTAGAATCTTATCGCTATCCTGAACATAAAGAGGGCAGTAATTTGAAAAATGAGCCATTAAAGGATGGATACCACGACCATGGATGTGATAGTTTGCGTTATGGTCTATGTGGGCGTTATCCCATTAGAAAACAAAAATACAGGGTGGAACAATTATGATTGAAACCGCACAACAACTTATTCAGGAATCCCTAAAGGATCAAAAAAAGCTATACGCGAGGGATCGCAGGGAGGCCATATATAAATTAATGGATTATTATGCTGGGGACAATACTGCCCAATATATAGAGGACAGATTTTCAGCGGATGCGTTCAGGGAGGTTCCCGTGTCGGAATTTAACGTTACCCGTAGGATGATCGACAGGATGAGCCGCATCTATACTTTAGGAGCGACCAGAAACGTTAGCGATCAATACGATAAAATGACCTTTAAAAAACCTCATAAAATGAAACATATGGAAAAAATGACCAGACTCGTGGGAACTATCGCCACGCAAGTGGTGTTTAAACAGGCTCCTCATCCGCATTTCAATTATAATCCAGTGTATTATTTCGATGCGTATTTCGACACCGATCCTTTCACCCCGTATGCCATAACGTACCCCATGGTTCAGAACGTGTACGACGTCAGCGACGTCACCAAATTGTCTTATTGTTACTGGGACGATATGCATTACATCATTTACGATCAAGACGGGAATGCTACGTTCGAACAGGATCACAATTACGGGGTCATGCCCTTTGTGTTCACTCACCGAGAGCATCATTTGAACGAGTTCTTTGTTACGGGGGCTTATGACATTTGCGCCGCCAATGAACAGATAAACATCTTGCTCACCGAGGCGTCTTTGGGGATGAGGTTTCAAATGTTCGGCCAATACGTTATCGAAGGGATGTATGAAGAGGAAAAAATAATGAGAGCGGGTTCGTCGGAGATTATGGTTATTCCAGAGCCTGCGAGAATGGACATTAAATCGCCGAAGGCCAACGTGCGCGACGCTATTGATTTAGTTAAAGCCATTCTTGATTTGACGGCCCAGAACAATCACCTGTGGATCACATTCGCGGAGGATGGAACGTCGGATAGGCCGTCGAGCGGTATCGCATTAAAAATAAAGGACTTAGAACGATTCGAAGATTACCAGGACGACGTGGAATTGTGGGAGATGTACGAACACGAACTATATAGGGTCGAAAAAATCATTGCGGAAGCCAACGGGATCAAATTGCCAGATGAAATGGGTCTGAAATTCCATGAACCCGATTATCCGATAAGCGCACAGGATCAGATTGCCGTAGATACGTTTATGCTTTCCAATAATTTAATAACTCAGAAAGACTTGATGCTTAAATACAACAAGCATCTTACGGAGAAAGAGGCCGAGAAATTGGTTAATGAAAATAAGGAAGTAAATGCCGAAGGAACAGAAGAAGCAGGGCAAGAACGATCAGTATTTAATCGACTACTTACGCAAACTCCAGCGACTTAATGATATAGAGGTTGACATCCCGCAGACCAACATTGATGAGGTTATTAAAAATCCTCGTCAATATGCGCTTGATTTTATTGAACTTGAGTTTGCAAAGACGGTGCCGAAATTCATACAGTCGTATAAAGAAGGGTTTGCGTTTGGCAAAAAGAACAAATAATGCAAAAAAGTCTAAATGACACATTATTTATTGAGCAATCGGAGCCTCCTCAAGCCAAATCAATAAAGATTGAAACCCCACTTGGATCAATAGAAAGCGACAGCGGTAGTCATATAGTTGACGCTGTGACAGTGGTCTGCGTTATTTTTGTTCTATATATGGGGAAAAAAATGATTGATAAATATTTTAGAAAGGATTGAAAAATGGAAGAAATGTTTTCTCTATATGCCGAATATGGAGCGGTAGCAATTATTGTTGGATTGTTCGTGTATCTTATATTGAATTTGATGCAGAGCCAGCGAGGACAGAATGAGAATTTGGACGAGATACAGCAGGCTATAAGCAAAATGGAGGCGGTTTTGGACAATACGATGTCCATCACCATTAAACTTGTGGATCGGTGGAATTCAGAAGCGGCAGACCAGACGCGCCGTCACGAAAAGCTAACGGAAGAATTAAACGACGTTACGGATGTGCTAATGGAAATCAAGGGGGCCATCAGTCGCATAAACGGCAGGGGTTTGTGATGTACGAATACGACGCAAAGCTGGTTAGGGTAGTGGATGGAGATACGGTTGACGCCATGATTGATTTAGGAATGACGGTCTGGATCAAGAAGCGCATCCGTTTTCACGGTGTCGATACCTGGGAGAGCCGCACCAGGAACAAGGAAGAAAAGAAAAAAGGCCTGTTGGCAAAAGCAAGGACTAAGGAGCTGTTGAACGATGACGGTGGAAAATTCAGGGTCAAATCTATGGGCATAGGAAAATATGGCCGCGTATTGGGAGTTTTAAAAGTAGAGAGCCATGAGAAAACCGTGAATCAAACGTTGATCGACGAAGGACATGCATATACATATCACGGTGGGAAGAAAAAGGTTTTTAAGTGATTAAAACCCGTAGAAACTACAGCTTTAAAAAGGCTGGCAATAAACTCGTAGGTATTATTGCCGAAACGCTGACCGCCATGGCGCGCTATCAGAATGAATCAATACAGAGGGGTATAGATACCCAGACGGACATAAAAGGCTCTAAATTCGCCAAATTAAGCACCGCGTCAACCCTTCCCATACGAAACAGGAGAGGTCACGGATTCACGCCATTATCAACTATGAAAATGGGGACTGTTGGGGCATCTGGTCGCGATTTTAGCACATCAAAGTCATTAAGGGCTACAAAAATGGTGCCAGCGACTCGAAGCAGTATGGAATCAAAAGTAATTATGATTAATGAACACGGAATTTATCACAATGAAGGATTCACAACGGGAGGAAAGTCAATGATTCCAGGGAAGAAAGTCCCGAAACGCGAATGGTTCGGGATAACCAAGGAGATGGAAAAAGGCGGGAAACAATATGAAACATTCGTAAGTACGACCTTAATCAACATAACTCAGTCAATTAAAAAATAATGCCATCGATAGATGAATTAATTGCTTTATTTGGCGACGACTTTGACGACGTATTAAGGGGATTGGCCCAGCTTCCTCCTGAGGCAAGGGAACTTCTTGAAGGAACGATGGGCAAAATGCTGTATGATGCAGATATTTTTGATTCAAGGGTTAACAAAGCCGTTCAAACACAGGGGGCGGCTGGAATGTCCTCCGCCGCTATCAGCGCAGGGCTTGCATCGGATATGGCAACGGGTGGCCCCGTATTTGGAGAGATAAGAAACACGATTAAAGGTTCGCTTGTTGAAGGAATAAACCAATCGGGTAGAGCGGGATCATATCAGGCATACGACGCAGACGATAAAACCCTATTTGTCTGGGTGACTGTTGCTGGTCATAAAATTTGTCAGGATTGTAGCCCATTGGGAGGTCAGCGGCAAACGATGAAAGAATGGGAAGATCAAGGGACACCTGGCTCTGGATGGTCTGCTTGCAAAGGAAGCTGTTATTGCATCCTTGACCCCAGCGGTAAAATATCTCCATTGGTGGAAGCAGAAAGGAGCCGATTTGAACTGATTGAGTCCACTAAAGAATTAGAATCTTACTATATGAAAGAATATGGAGTAAAAAAAGAACATGTCTTTTCATATAAAAAATTTATGAAATTAGATTCTTCGACAGCAATGCAAATGAAAAAAAGAGTGGGTGGCAAATTTGCGCCTATTACGAGGGCAGGAATTATTAGAAGAATGAACCAGACAAGACAAAAGTTAAGCGTTAGAAAACAGTCTATTGATATTCATACCGTTAATGGAAAGCTGACAAAAGCCAGAGCAAAAGTCCATGATGATATTGTGAGAAAAATTGTCAATGGTGGCAAGGTTGCAAAAAAGGGGAACCAAGAATTATTAACCACAGGAGGTTACCCAGGATCGGGTAAATCAACAATGTTAAACCAGGCTTTTCCAGGGTGGCGGGATAAATATGTTCATATTGACGCTGATATGGTTAAGGGACTATTAGCAGAAGCAGACGGCGTGCCGTTGAGATGGCGTGCCGCTTTATACCATGTAGAATCAAAGCAGGTAGTCAATCGGATTCGGAGATTAGCTATGCAAGAGAACAGACATATACTCTATGACGCAACAATGAAGAGTACGGAGAAATTTATTAAAAAAATACAAGCCTATAAAGATGCGGGTTATAAAGTCACTGGGGCTTTTGCAGATTTGCCTATAGAGCAAGCAATGGAAAGAGCAATAGCAAGATTTTTTGGTAAGTCGGGAAGGTTCGTTGACCCTATTTATATTTCAACGCATGGCAATCAAAATATAGCCACATTTCATCAATTAATATCTGACGAGTTGTTAGATATATGGACACAGTATAACACAAACGTGCCAAAAGGAATGCCAGCGTTATTTATCGATGGTTATCCTTGATCGCCATCTTTAGGTTCAAACATTATCCCATTATCATTAGGGAATGGTTTGCGATGATCGATAATACTACTTAGGATGTCGTTTGGGATTCTATCGGGAAAAGCGTCACAAGTTAAATCTCCCTTGTGAAGATGCTTGCATAGATTACAAGAAAAACCAGACTTTATGTTTTTCATTTGTATCAAGAAGTCATCGATTAGCTGTTCTTCGATGTCCCAAGTATCCACAATGTCTTTGACAGACATATAGACTCCTTGGTTATTATTAAAATTTACTGCTTGAATTTACTACTTTTTAATTTATTATTTTATTATTAATCCACCCTCTGTTTTCCATTTTTTACATTTATATTTATCCATCAGCACTGTCCATGCCTCATCGTCATGCAATACCGAAACCCGCCCTTTCTTATCTACGGCAATGAATAATCTATGGTATGATTTCCCATCAGCGTCTCTAATGTGAATCATGCGGTGGGTGTGCGGCTTAACAAATGTCTTTGCCAGTTTGCGCCCCCAGGTCAACTTCTTATTACTCGGTTTTCTCTTTTTCATTTTTTACTCCTCTATTTATCAGAAATTAAAATTCCATTAAGATGATCAATCTCATGCTGTATTACTCGGGCATTGAAACCTTCAAAGGATTCCTTGAGCGTTTCGCCTTTGGCATCTTGGTATCTAATGGTTATTTTATTATATCTTTTTACTTGAAATTTTTTATTCGGCAGGGAAAGACATTCTTCCTCTCCTGAATTTTTGATCCAGCTTTTATGGACAATGTCAGCATTGGCGAAGAGTCTCCACTTGCCGTCGATCAGGGCGCAGAATACGCTCTCCTTCATCCTAACCTGATTTCCAGCAAACCCGACAGACCCCTTGCGCTGATGAATAGTCCTTGTAAGCAGTTGAGAAAAGGCCCTTGAGATATTTTTAACGGCAACCAGTTCAGATTTCTTGTGCAGTTTATTTATGTTAGTTACTATTCTCATTCTTTATAAAATACTCCATTCCAAGCGTGGCCTTGCTCCATATAATACCCATCAAAATCTAAAGCATCCCACTCATCGCGTAGTGCATACCCGCAATACTCATTAATGATCTCATAAAAAGGCCCCTCAAAAGTCATGCTGATAGTATCGTCATTAGCATATTCAAAATAATCCGATGCCTTAATGTCTTCGATCACAGTTTTTTTACCGCTTGAGTCATAGTCCCAGCACTTACCGCTAAAATAGATTCTGACATCATAATCAAGATCGTATTTTTTCAAAAACCTTTCAATGGTCTTTGCTACTTTTGTTTTTTTCATATCACTTACCCCCTAAAATAATAATACATATTCAGCAATGTTCTCATCCGCTAATGCTCTTTGTTTTATTTGTCTTTTTAATTTCTTAAAAAAAGAGTTTTTTAATAGATCATCGAAATAATCCGCCAACTGTTTGCTATCTACAATGTTGAAGGTATATCCAACATCAACCAGCGCATCCCTATCCATGTTGTTAATTGAATCGATTATCTCTTGTCTCATCTTATTCACCCCCTACTGCTAATGCTTTCGCATCGTCTAAGTTTACTCGTTTACCTAAATGTTTACCCCACAAGGCACATCCATCAGCATCAAGCTCGATAGAAGAAATATTGACTACATAGTATCCTTTGTAGTTATTATTTTTTCTTGATGTGTAGGATTCCATCTTGGAAATCCGGGCCTTGTAAGTAGGGAATAATGCAATATAATTTCCCGTCGGGGTCTTTTCCCAGGTGTTTTGTTTCATATCACTCACCCCAGTTTTTGTTTTTTTTATATCAATCACATAACAAAGATAACAATTATAACAACAATAAGCAAGGGAAAAAAAGAGTATTATTAAAAAAACATTTCACCCTATATTTAACCCGTGAAAAAAGAGGGAGATAAGCCAGATGGCTGAAGAAACGACAATTACAAATGTTGATGAACAGGATGTTCAGACTACGGAGCCAGAGGGCGACGTGGATTACGAGGCATTGTATCATAAGGAAAAAAAGTATGCCCAATCTATGAGATTGAGAGCGCAGGACGCCGAAGGCAAAAGCGATAAACTTTCGCTGAAATCGGAAGAAGATCGGCAGGCCAAGATGATCGCGGAAGGCAAAAAAGACGAATTAATCCAAGAACAAACAACAAGGATTGCGGAGTATGAAAAAAAACTCGCTAAATTCGGCAAACGCGATGAAGACAAAAAGGCAAAGCTATTAGATCAAATTTTTGAGAATACCCCTGAAGATGATAGAGTGCATTATGAAAAAATGGATTTAACACAACTCGAGCATTTTGTCAATCAGCAACAATCGTCAGACGTTTCCAATCCAGCAGAGGCTGTACAGGGGCGCACAAACGCTAATTACAATCTCGACTCATTTATGGGCGAGAATGATCAATATAAGCGGGATAATTTCGGCGATATTCTGAAGAGCTATGAACGAAAGGCTACGAGTAAAACAAAGGTAAACTAAAATGGCAACTCCATCAGGAACCGTTTTTGATACTGGCGTAACTCAATATTTTATCCCCGAATTATGGGGGGATTTAATCTATAAATATTTTGAGGAACGCTTAGTTTTCAAAAATACAATCGAGGATTATTCCTCACTCGTTCAGGACAAGGGTAAAATTATCCACATTCCTGAAATCGCTAAAATGACGGCATCAAGCCTCACAGACGGAGCCGCAGTTTCTTATGTAGCCCCTGCTGAAACCGAAACACAACTAACCGTTGATAAACATTATTACGCCGCCAAGATGTTCACGGACGTTTTACAGGTTCAAAGTAATTATGACCTCGTAAGTGCTTACGCACAGTCTATGGCATACGCCCTGGCTAAACAGGTGGATAGTGACATTGCGGCCCAGTTGATTACGGTTAATCAGGGCGCAACGCTAACAACAGATGATCAAATCACTGCGGCAGAGTTTGAAGCCGCCATTGCTAATCTTGGCGAAAACGACGTCGACTACACATCGGGAGATGTTTATTTTGTCGTTAATCCGACTCTATATGCTGATATGCTTAACCCTGCTGGCACCTTTGGTGCCTCTTTCGTCAGGGCTGACATCACAGGCTTTAACTCAAGTAATAGCCCAGCCCTTACGGGCGTTGTGGGTCGATTAATGGGAATGCCTGTCCTAATGTCTAATAGCTTGTCTGCTGGAGGGACAAACGTCTCAGGCGTGATTTATCACAAAAGTGCCTGCGCTATAGCAGTACAGCGTGGGGTCGACGTGAAATCGCAGTTTGACATTGACTATCTGGGGACTAAGGTAGTAGCCCATACGTTATATGGGGTCAAGGTGCTTGACGACTCTGACAACAAACGTGGATATAAGTTCACAAACGCCAGCGGATAGCTGGATAATTCAATGGTTATATGGGCCGTTTAAACGCGGCCCATTATCCAAAGGAAGTTTATGAGAACATTTAAATGGTCGAATGAAGACGAGACATTTCAGGTTGATGATTCCACTGGTGGTGGAAAAGACACCTGTAGCGATCTCCTTAGGAACGGGGCGGTTGAAATAAAAGCATCAAAGAAGGAAAGCCCTACAATGTCGTGGAAGATTAACGACATCCGCGAGTATCTTGCAGATAATGACGTCGATTATGACCGAGGAGATAGCAAAAAAGAGCTACTGGCTCGGTTATAATTAATCAACGGCCTGTTCACGGACACGTCAAGTCCTTAAATGGCGGCCTGAAACAAAGGTGATAAAATGACAATCTATATGAATAAGCATTCTGATCAAAATGCATCAGGATCGACAAACGTTTACATCGCTGAACGAATTCCAAGCGAAGATAATCCACACAACACCACTCCATCGTTTTTCATTGATAATATGGAATTGGTGTTTTACATAAAAGATTAACAGGAGCAACACATGGCTGATTTACATACATATTCAGTACAAGAGGCGCAAAATGCGGCCCTTGGTCAAAAAGGGTCTATCCTTGTCACTGGTACGACTGCCGTAACGACTTCAATGGGCGTCTTTGTGGCAATACAATTTATCGAAGACACCGTGTTTGCATCGGCGAGTGGTGGATTGATTGCGGAAACAGAGCAATTATATCCTGACGATGCAGGAACTGGGACGGCGATTGACTCTAATGGGGGTGCCGCAATAGATGGCGTAACTTTTCCCCAGGGTATGACCATATTTGGTAGATGGGATGGATTTACGTTGGCGTCGGGTAAAGTAATTGGCTATATCGGCTGATGCTGAGTCTAAGCCTCAAATTAAAATCCCATGTCATTCAGACGGCGCGGCTTGTCCGTGATCTGTGGAATTCGGTAATAGATACCTGGCAGAATGAACACCGCCTATGGGAAGATATTGTTTAAATGTTTAAAGGAGTTTTAAAATGGCAACATTAACAGGGCAATCAATAGCCAATAGTTACAAAGACTTACTTCAGGTCTCAAATTCAAACAGCGGTATAGATTCAACTGGTAGAATTGTGTCAGATGGAGAAGGCACAAGTTCAACTCTATATCTTTCATCATCAT
>NZER01000285.1 GCA_002690445.1 Candidatus Pacearchaeota archaeon | reverse complement strand
TTACGAAATTTTCCGTTCTCTACCAACTGATGAATGCACCTATACTCATCCATAGAGTATTGTTGCTCCTTGAAAGCCATTGCCTTTTCGGATTCCAATACCTTGTCAAGATGGTCTACGAGATATGATTTCGCAAAATTCTTCTTGTAATCTGCCCAACTACTCCAACGAGCCTTGTCAAGTTTACCGCAATCTTTTCTGCGTACACCTATAATGAGGGGGGATTCAAATTCCACTCCTGTTTTCGCTATGGGAGTTTGGTCATGTAAGGCTTTTTGGATATTTTCAACCCCTTTAACATCACGCAAAAAGGTATCTAATTCCAATGTTGCTTCTTGCCCTGTGCCATTTTCATTGACAATTTTATAGTTTGCAATAGGAATATAAATTAACTCCCTCTCCGATTCTTCTAGTTCGTCAATGTTTTCGTTGCAATTAAGCCAATAAAGCGCATTGCGACTCTTATATCTATGCTTCCCCTCTGTGTCAAGCTCAAAAACAGGTACATCAGCACGACTTTCTCCGCTTACCGACTTCCCTTTGGACTGCAACTTAGCTTTTTCGACATTAGAAAGTATACCAATTCTGTCCTTATTGATTTTATTGAAACCCATATCTTCGTAAACATGAATTTCTCCTGCTTCGCAACTCCAATAAACGGCAGTAACTTTTTCTAAAGTCTCGTCCTCGTTAAAGAGAGTCCTTGCTCGCATATTATTGCCATGATAACTCTTATTGTCTTGGATATAGAGTACAGTATTCTTGTCGGGATGAATACGATGAGTTTTTTGTGAGCGTACCTTGTACCCATCCGTAGCATCGGCATCATTTTGCTTGAAGTAATCAGTTATAATAACTTCATCTTGATATTTATGATTTCTATCAATAGAAGGGGAGTCAATTTTCATCCCATCCCACTCAAAAGAATTAGCAAAGATATTTCTTAAACCATGTGGCAACGCATTAATAACTTGTGCATACTTAACTTTGGCATCCCATAAATCTTCGGCATCACCAAGTTTTTCCTTTGCAATAGCCTCAATATCTTCACGCACACTCTGAAGAACGGAAAGAATTTCCTTTTGAGTATTCTTGTTATACTCCAAAGATTCACGACTATGGTGCAATTTAAGTGCGCCAATAGGAAAGCGAATGTAAAGATTATCTTGGTTAGCTAACTCTCGCAAGTTATCGGCTTTTTTTACGGATTGATTGTCCGAATCATCGAAACCTTCCATTGCTTGAAAATTAATGTTTTGGGCATTAAGAGGGTAGTGAACTCTCCCCATGATCGCATGAGATTCATGGTGATTTCTCGCCCAATAGTCTTGTTCATCCTCAAGGATTCTCCAAGAACCATCTTTTGCTTCCATAACGACCTCAAAGTCGGGGAAAAACTTTTCATCTTCCCCTACTCCAATGAATTTCGGCATTTCCTCATCCGAAAAGAATCGAAAGAAATTTTTAATAATGTCTCTAAAAGTATCTACATCGTCATCAGCAATGGCAACTTCAACAGATAATCCAGTAGGCGCATGACTTCTCACTTCGTTTAATTTGACGATTTTGGTATCGTCATCTTCATTTACGAAAACATTATATGAAATCTTCTTTCCACCATGATAGGAAACTACTGTAAAATTATTCCCATACGATAATGGGGCAAACTTACCAATTCCGAAAGCACCAATATAATTGTTGGAGTCTCGTTTGGTAGATTTTCCATACTTGGAATAAAGACCAAATATGTCATCTTGGCTTAAACCTCCCCCGAAATCCCTTACAACAAAGTGAGGGTTGAGTTGAGAGGGTACAGTAACCTCTACCTTGCGTGAGGCATTTGCCTCAAGGTTTGCGTCAAGTGCATTGGCACTAATTTCACGCACAACCGCAAGTGAAGGGTTAGAATAATTGTTGCGCAAGAGAGATGCGACATAACGCATATCCTCTGCATCAATCGTGCAATTTACAGAATCAAAGTCATGCGACTGCACGACTTGCTTGTTTTTATCTTGTGTGATAATCATTTTCTTGTGTGTTTGTGTGTGATAATTAAAAGTATGATTGAAGTATGGCAGATGCCGTATGCCCTGTCAACACCCTTTTTCATTTTTTTTAAAAAACCACTAGATTCCTGTCTCCAAAGAGCAAAAACCTGACTTCCATAAGGCAATTTATCTCATGGATGTATCGTTCTTCGTTCTCCTGAGTGTCGATTGAGTAATTTTCAATCTCTTGAATTTTTTTGTCAATTAACTCAAGTAGTTTTTCCATCTGACCTTCCTCGTTGTTTATTTAAATCAATTAAAATTAGTATATTTTCTTCAAATTCTTGCCTAATCATTTCCATATCGTAGACTCGCTTGCCGTCCTTGTCAAGAATATAATAAGCACTAACATAAACTATCTCGTCATCGTGAATCCCATTTAGAATCTCTATATCTTCTTGTTCAAGCAACTCATCTAATCTTTCACTCATCTTATTTTCTCTGTGAAATTAACCTGAGCGATTTTGCAATGCTATTCATCGTCTTATTTAATTCAAAAGTTTGAGTAACTAAGTTATCAAGAGTAGTATTTATTTCGCCAAAGTAACTCCCGTTGTCGGTATTATTTAGTGAATCTTTAATATTGTCAAGAGTCGCATCAATATCCCCTAACGCTTGAGTATATAAAATATAGTTTGGAGTATTCTCCAATTCTTGTTTGTCCATTATATTAACTCCTATGAAAAATTTGTGCAAGTAACTTTGAATGGTTGAGCGTCAATCCATTGTTGCGCTTCGTAATCGTTATCGAAATATTTGGCGTATTTGCGTTTGCCGTTGTCGATAATGACTTCAATTTCGTAATCTCCATAATCACCGATAGTGACTTCAACTAATTCTTGTTTTTCGCTCATTATTTGCCCTCCTTTATAATTGCCGTGAATTTATTTAGCAATACATTATATGCTTCTGTGAGTTGTTCCTCATACAGACCTGTTATTTGGTCATGGTGTAAATCTTCTTCTATTTGCTCCAAAATGATTAGATATGCTTCTTTGTCGCTCATACTTTTTTCTCCTTGAAAGTTCTCATGTTGTGATGAATATAGACCTTCTTGCCATGCTCGTCAAGCTTATTGTAACAAACCGCATAACCTAATTGTTTGAATGACATAAGGTCATCTTCGGTAAATTTATTTTTCCTTTTATTCTTCTTGGGTTTTCCGCAAAGTTCTCCAAAGGCATTCCTGTGAGGATGAGAGCTTATTTTATAAAGATTTTCCAAGTCCGTATTTACTCCTGTATACTCCACAAGGATTTCATCTGTCATGTGTGATTTAAATGGTAACATAATTTGCCCTACTCTTACTTAAAGGTGTGTTGTTCTTATTTTTTCGGTTTTATTTTTGAAATTTGTGATTTTTATTTAATATTACCACTCCACCATTCGGGCTTTTCTACAACCCCACCGCCCTTAACCTTAACCAATTTCCTTGGCACATCAGACAAAGCGTATTGTCGGTTATGTTCCTCCGCAGTTTCGTCCTTAAAGTAATATTTTCTTCGTGCAATAGTTTCCTCATCAGAATCTTCATCAAGGATAACTAATTCGTACTCATACAATTTCTGCTTCATATAGTATAGAGGGGAGTTGCTATTATTTTTTCGGTTTTATTTTCAAGTTTTGCATATTAAGCCACAAGCGTCAAGGCTTTTGTGTTAAGCTCGCCTCTTTTAAGGGGCAATACCATGTTTATAAGGAACTGGCGTACTGCTTCCGAAATATCCGCAATCTCAAGCAACTCACGATGCTCCATTGGGTTGCTGTCTCCTTGCCCACCATATGCAATCATATATCCATTCGGGTCATCATCGGGCAATGGGGTTGGATTAACTTTTACACTTTGCCAATTAGCCTGACCACCTGTTCCTGTATTTTTCCATGTATATTTGTTGTGGTGCGATTGGATGTAGACTAATACATCAAGCCCACTACAATGCCCTCCCAAACTATCCTTTTTCTCTCTAAGGTCAACAAAGTCTATATTTGCACCCACAAAATCTTTCTTCACATCTATTAGTTTAACATGAACTGCAACATGATTATTATTTTGGTAAGTTGTATAACCCCATTGATTTTGTTGAGCAGTTGCTCCCGACTTTTTAGCCATGAGAGCATCCCTATCACCTTTGGTAGAATAAGACAAGATATTTTCCTTGGGCATTAACTTCTTGGTAATATTATTACTTTTAAAGATAATATTTTCGGGCGCAAAATTGTTCCAATGAATGCGTTGTGTTTTAAAATAATTATTCATGTGTCTTTCTTTCTTCTTCTCTTAATTTTTCTAGGTAATCTTCAAAAAATGCTAGTGCAACTACATAGTCATCGCTTTCTGCGCAATATCCATCATTATCAAGTTGATTCATGTGCATTTCACAACCCTCACGCACTTTCTCAAATACTTCTAATTTAGTCATTTTTTAATCCATCTACAAAATTTACAATCTCCATTGCTTCAGTACGAACTCTATCCAATAGATACTCCTGTGCCTTGTCAAGACTTTTCGAGACAAAACCTGCATGACACCAGTAATAATGCCCATTCCTGCGCCCATAAGGGTTCTTGCGATAGCCCATGAGCTTATATTTGCCAGTAGGTAACATGAAAATCAAAGTCCTCCACCTCTCAAGTAGCTCGCCCGAATGTTCTATTTCACTCCAACCGACAGGATAATCCTTAAACTGCATCGCTCATTACCCCCAATGTTTCCACCACTTTTTCTTTATATGTATTAAACGCTTCGGCTTTTGCAGTCTCGACATCCTTGAAATATCCCCCCACCCCTGTTGCTTTCCATACAAGAGGGGTATTATTTTCCATATCGTAAGGCATTGGACTGCCGTGAAAATTAGCGCCATTCTTGTGACAATAAGATTCTGTCCAAGAATCAACTATCAACCATTCCAAGGGAGTCACCATTACATAATAAGGGAATCCGTATTGGTCTTTCTTCTTTTGCCAACTTAATTTCTTCATTGCCCCTCCACAATGACAGGGCATCAAGAGCTTGTCAAGGGTTTTTTAAAGTTTTTTAACTGAAGAGGCGTATGTTGGATTTAGTCCACGCTGACTTGAAGTCGGCAAGAGCCAAGTCCATAGATTCTTTGTCCCACCTAGATTGTTGCTCACTATTAAAGAGAAATCTGTCATCCATTTGTTTATATATTTCAGCGCAAATAGCCTCGCCTCTTGTGGGGCAATCAACTTTTTTAACTATATTTGCCCAAAAAGAATAAGACACCCTATTTCTTATTTTATCCTTTTTCATCTTGCCTTGTCTCCACAAATGTAACTAGCCATGTCAAAAAGTTTTTTAAATCGTAAATAAATCTTTGCTGATTCTCTTGTTGAAGCCAAAACACACCCTGTCTGATAAGGTCGGTCATTTGCCCTTGGATGCACTCAAGTTCCCCCGCTCCAAAATAATTTTCGTCAATAGCCGCATCTAATATTTGATGGATTTCTTGGGTAAGTTCTACTATTTCTGTCCCTGCGCCCTCGAATCGTTCAAATGGATTAAATTCACTCATTTTTTCTTATTTTTAAAAGTTCCTGTTGTGATTGATTCTATTTCTTCTCCAAAATATTTGACCAATTCCTTTTCGAGAGCAGTAGCAATCATTTGTCTTGCACTTTCGGACTGAAGATTTATTTGGGATTTAGAAACATCCTTCAACACATCAAGTATTATTTTTTTCATATACCTTTAGCTTACGGCAATCTTTGGGTAATGTCAAGGGCTTTTCGAGAGGCTCACCCTTGCGCAAGCGGTCAGCATCTTCTTTAGTCATGCCTGTGCGCTTAACAAAGTGGTCAAATAAATTAAACTCACCCCTTGTCCATGCGTCCCATTCCTCTTTGGTAAAATAATTCCCTATTGCCTCATTGAAGTCATCACTCATTTTATTTCTTCGCAACCCTCCACGCTCCTGTCTCCATGCTTATGATTGCCATAATATTTAGTTAAATCCCCTTGGGGATAGAAAAGTTTGTCGCAACCATGCTCATTGAGTAATTCCTCCCCAATATCTTTTGCTTGCTCTTTACTCTCGGCTTCAACTACAATCCACCCACCAATTTCCTCGTATAATCCAACTCGATATTTATTCATTCTACATCAACGCTTTCATTTTGAACTGCTATCGTACCATCATCTACGAAAAGCTCCTTGTCGTCAAGCGAAATCCTTGAAACATCGGCATTATTTCCCCACGCCTTAGATACATCGCAATCGTGATGAAGTTCATCGTAAGCGAGTTCTTGGGCTTCCTCTTGGGATTTAGCCCACACAATATACTCTCGCCAAGTGGTTGACCTAAATTCTACTTCGTATTCGTGTTTGTCACTCATTCTCTTTATTTCTGCTATACTCTTGTGGCGTTATATTTAAAAGGTCTTGACACATTTCTTTAGGAATATCTCTCTCTTTTATTTTATCTACATAAGTTATATTATAGTCGCAATCAGCAAAGGTATCGTACAAGTCCATTTCTCTCACTTGTATTTCTGCATCTTCTTCTGAGTCAGCATCGACTTCAAAACAATTATAAATCTTTACTCCTACCATGTATTTCATTATTCTTCCTCGTCAAAGTAAGCATTATATTCTAACATAAATTCTTCGTCAGTTAAATTTATAAGGTATTGCTCAAGTTTATCTCTAGCATAACATACTAAATCATCCATGTCCCAAGAGTCAACTATTTTCTCACCTAAATTGTCAACTTGGTCTTGCGTTATTTTCTTTGTAATCATTTCTTTTCTTCCCCAAAAAGAGTATTCCACTCGTCACGAATTTCTATGTCGGGCATATTATCAAGCCCTTCAAAACCATTTTTAAGCAACCTTACAATATCCCCCGTATCCATAATCACCGCTTCACGCTCTGCCAAATCGTGACGCATATCGTCAATCGTTGGTTCGCTTTCTCTTAATTGTCGCTCAGTTGTTCGCATTATTTCTTTCTCCCTGTTTTCTTTTTCCAGTCAGCCTCCCTCCACTCATGCCCTCGATTTTCTCTAGTATAAACACGATTGAGTAGCCCTGCATCGTCATGGGATAAGTGTTTTGTTTCAATTGTTTCTCCCGTATTTATATCTACAAGATGATAAAGAGAAACATTTTCCTCCCACTTCTTTTTGTCAAATTTTATCATATTTATGCGTCAATTAAGTCTTGTTTAAAATCCCATGCTATTGAAAGAGCCTCCTGTGCGTCTGCAACAGGTACTTCTTCACCGCATAACTCAAAGGTTTCTTCTTCGTATATGTCATGCAACTTCTCTTGTGCAAGAGTTAACACTAATTGAAATGCTTCTTTAGTTGTCATTTTTAAATGTGGGTACATCGGGAAGCTTTTTAGGGAATCCCATTTCTTCGTAAAGGTCGTCTATCTTGTCTTGTAAGCGATGAATGGAGGCTCTGTCCTTGGGTTCATACAAGTGATAATAGTCAAGCTCTGCCTCAAGGTCTTTAATATGAAGCCACTTATCTTTTTCTTCTTTATTCATTGTGGATAATTATGATGTTGTCGTAGTTCGTCTACTTTGTCAATGACTAAATCAAACTTTTCGCAAGTGCATTCTTGGGAATCATCGGAATCCGCAGGACACACATGGAAATCTGCGTCACGCAAATCCCTTATTTGTTGCATTATTTGTTCTAAGTAAGATTCAAAATCAGTCATTTTAATAGCCCCAACCATTGTATTTTCTATAATTGTCTCGGATTTCTTCTTTAGTTTTAATATCCTTAACTTTATTTAGTATTACCGCCCATGCTTTGTCAAGCTCTTGTAGGGCTTCTTCGTTGTCTCTGCCAACGCAATCCTCTGCATACCCCTCAAGGGCATTATGGATAGTATCTAGTGCTGATTCAAGATTCATTGTCCCACTACTCTAGACTTCCCCTGTGGAGTTGTCAAGGCTTTTTTTGAAGTTCTAGTAATTTTCTACGCTTTGAGTCCTCTGCTCGCTTTTGTTCCCATACATCTCTAGGAGAGAGGTTCTTGCGCTTTAGTCTCTTGGTATAAAAGCGTTCGCCCTTATTTTGGGCGAGAGCCTTCTTGTCGCTCATTGGAATCTCAACCAAAACTTTTACATATTCTTCGGGGTTTTGTTTCTTGGTATTTAATCGAAATTGTTTTGTAATTTTCTTTTCAATGTTTTTATCTTCCCATCCATTCTTCCAAGGGAAAGCTATTCCACCCTTTATTTTGTATTGACCATAGTATTCGATGGTTGGGTCATCATCG
>NZER01000284.1 GCA_002690445.1 Candidatus Pacearchaeota archaeon | reverse complement strand
TAATTGGAAAGCACAAAGAGATTTATTAATTAATCATTGTTTAGAAGAAAAATTTATGAATCAAACAGAACTTGCAAACATGTTAAATGTTACTAAGGATTTAATTAGTAAAATTCATTGTAAAAGTGCTGAAAAACCAAAAGATATATAAACTTGAGAGTTGTATACATTGTATACAAAATGAAACTCTTAACAATAGCAATAATTTTCACTTTACTTATTTCTGTTCTAACAATTTACATTGTTGTTGATAATTATAAAGAAGTTGACTTTGGAAATATCAAAATTAGTTCTAAAAATCTAGCTGATTTAACAGAACCATTGCCAGAAGGAAAGTTTGTTTTATGTTCTATTGATGAAAATAAATGTGTGCTTTCTATTAAGGAAGAGTTAGGATAAAGAGGTTAAGAGGTGATCAATGGTTGAGAAAACTCCTTTTGAAGGTTCTAAGTTACAGGAAAAACTAAGAGAAACTGAATCAGCTGAAGAGAGAAGACAAAGAGAAGGTTTAGAAAAATTAGGTGGACCAGAAAGATTAGGATTTGCTACTGGTAGAAGAGGAATTAGAGAGTCAGATGTTGAAGGAAGGATTGCTGCACAAAGAGCAGCTGCTTTAGAAGCTAAAAGATTAGCAGAAGAGAAAGCTAAAGAAGAATCTAGAAGAAGAGTTTTAGAATTAGAAAGAATAACAAAAACTAAAGCTCAAAAACAAAGAGAAGTAAAGAAAACATTTAGAGAAAGAGCTAAGGAAAGATTATTAGAAGCTCCAGGAGTTAGACAATTAAGAAAGTTTGAAGAAAGAAAGGCAGAGAAAAGAGCAAGAGGAGAACTTACTAAAATACAAGAGTTTGATATTAAATTAACAAAGAAAGTTGAATCAAAAGATCCAAGAACATTATCAGAAAAAGCAGGGATTCTTTCCTTTGCATTTCCAACAACTCCTGCAGGTAAGAAATTAGATAAAATTGTTGATACTCCTGTTAATATAATTTCTAAAAGGGCTGAACAGAAAATTCCTGAAGGAAGAGTTAAATCATTCTTACAAAAACCAGCACCAGTACAATTTAAATTATCAACAGCTTTAAGATTTGCTGCTGTTTCTCCTTTAATTCCAACAACAACTCAAGCATTATCAACAGCTATTAAAACAGGACAAATTGTTCCTGAAGCTCAAACAAGATTTGTTGCAGCAGCTAAGAGAGGACCAACAGCAACTCAGA
This sequence comes from Candidatus Pacearchaeota archaeon, assembly GCA_002690445.1. The sequence continues at coordinate 9,284 of NZER01000284.1, read as the reverse complement.
CTAGTGTAATTGCAGAAACAAAAGTAGGAGGGGTTAGAGTTGATACATTAACAAAACAAGTATCTAAGAAACTGGATTCAGGAGTTTTTATAACAAAAGGTAAAGGAATACAACAGATTGGAGGTAAAGGGGTAACTACTAAAATTGATATAATAGGAGCAGGAAGGAGATTAGGTGAAGCTAAAATAGTTAAACCAGTTCAACAAGTACAAATTTCTACAGGAATTGGAAGAGGAGTAGAAGCAAGAGCAATAACTCAACCAATATCTATTTCTAAACCAGTATTAAAATTTCCTTCACCTAAGATAGTCCAACAAACTAAATCATTAAAAGCAATAAAGTTTCCTTCAACAAAAGTTGTTCAACCTAAACCAACTGCTCAAGATATAACAGGAGTTACTCAAACTATTTCAGCTGAGAAACAATTATTTAGATTTGCAGGAACTACTGATAAAACTACTACTGCTTTAACTAAAACAGGATTTGCTAGGAGGTTTCCTACAGAGAATGTTAATGTTAGAGGATTTATTAAGGTTTCAGATGCTCCAACAGGAGGAGTGGGAGCTAAAGTTATTTCACCAAGACAAATTACTAAGACTTCATTAAAACAAACCTTTGCTGATGTTGGAACTCAAGCTGCTGCAATACAAAAAGAAGCAGTTAGATCTGTTGTTAAAACTATTAAAACTCCAACTATTTCTCCTTCTGTTTCAGCACCAACAGTTAGTACTTTAGTTCAACCTAAACCAAAATTTAAAGATCAAACCATAACCACTAAATTTCCAAGCCAAGTATCAGATAGAATTAGTAGTTTAGGAGTTTTAGGTAAGCAAGGATTAGGTATTGCAGAAGTAGCTAGAACTAAAACTAAACTTAGAACAAAAACAATTCAACAACCAAGAACAAAACAAAGAGAAGAAATTATATTAGGGCAAAGAAGTATTCTTAGACAACAACAAGGATTAAGGCAAGGAACTATATTGAGAAGTAGGTTAAGAACAAGACAAACTCAAAGAATAACAACTCCTATTTTGGGTGTTGCTCTGCCTAGAACTACTCCAAAGATTCCTGTTTTTGGTTTTGGATTAAGACCATCAAAAGCTCCTAGAACTCCAAGAGCAAGATTTGGTGTTGAAGTTAGAAGAAGAGGAGTGTTTAGACCGGTTGGTGCTGGTAGTTTAAGACAATCAATATCTATTGGAAAAGGAATTACAGGTAGAACATTAGCAGCAACATTTAGAATTACTCCATTAACAGGAGGAGTAAGAACTGGAAGTATAAGAACTCCAAGTGGATTTAGAGCTGGTAGAATACCAGGAACATTTGTTGAAAGAAGAGGTAGAAGATTATCAACTGTTGGAGAAACAGTTTCAATTCAAAGAGCCAAGAAAGCTAAGAAGAGGAGGAAGAAGAAATGAAAGGAGGGAAAATGAAATAATGGCAAGAGGATTTAGAGTAAAAGGTTTATCAACTGGAGGTAGAGTTAGATTTGTTAGAAATAAACAAACAAACAAACCAAGAACTTTTAGAACTAAAAGAAAAGCAGAAGAAGTTGCTGCTATATTTAAAAGAAGATTAAAAAAGAAACCTGGAAAAAAGTTTAAAATAACAATAGTTAAAAAATAAAAATGCAACCAGAAGAAGAAGCTGCATTAAGAAATGCAGAATCAAACCAAGCAGTGCTACAAGCACAAGCAAATCAACAAGCTATAGCTTTGCAAGAAGAAGAAAAGAATATGATTAAAGATCAGTTAGATTTAACTGATGAATTAGATACAATGGAACATTTATTAAGAGGAGATGTAATGAAGAAAGATAAATTTGGAATTAGGAATTGGTCAACACCAGAAGATCCAAACCAAATTATATTAACAGAACATGGAATATATTTAATTATGAATACATTATTATTTTATTTAAACAAGAATACTTTACTTTCTAATTATGATGAAGATACTATTAATGAAAAGATGGAGGATTTTTCTAATTCATTAAATGATTCTATCTTTATGGAGTATGATAAAGTATTCAAGTATCCCACATTTGAAGAATGTAAGTTAGCATTATTAGCAAGAATAAAATCTAAAACAGAATTAAGAAAGTTTGCTTTGGAACTTGTAGGTAAGGAAGCTAATGAAGAAGATATTGAAAAAGGTTTTATTGGAGAAATAGAAGAAGTTATTGATAAAGAAATTGAAAAGATTAGAGAACAAATAATGAAAAACAAATTAAAAAGGTTTGATATTATTATGAGAGAGATACAAGACTCTGTTCATTCAACATATCTAAGAGCTTATGCTGGACAAGAAAGAAGAACATTAAGACAACATATTCATATTACAGAAAATAGAAATGCTGGAGGAGGTATGATGAATCCAAAACTTGCTAAGAAGATGAATTCAATGAACTATGGATAAAAATGAAAGGAGGTATAATTAATAATGGGAAAAGGAAAATTTAAATTTCATTTTAAAAGTGGATATACTATAGTTGATAGAAATAAGTTTACAAAACTTTCTCAAGCACAAGCATGGGTAAGAGCACATAATAAAGGAACTAAGATTAAAGGTGATAAAATTGTTAAAACAACAATTGTTGATAGAAAACCAATAAGAAGAAAGTCTAGAGGAATATTTGGAACAACAATTGTTGTTAGAAAACCAATAAGAAGAAAGTCTAGAGGAATATTTGGATAAAATGAAACCACAAACAAAGATAGCAATAGTAATGCTAATATTATTAGTTATACCTATAATATCTGCAGCACAAGATATAGGAACTATTAGAAGAAATGATTGTATTACTCTTCCTCAAGTATGTGAGAATTGTACATACAATAATATTTCTTCTGTATTAGCACCAGTAAACAGAACCTTGTTGTTAGCTAATGTTCCTATGACTAAAGATGATACTTATTATAATTATTCATTTTGTAATACAACAGAACTTGGAGGATATATTGTAAATGGTTTTGGAGATTTAGATGGTACTAAAACAGCATGGACTTATAACTTTGAAGTAACAGGAACAGGTTTTGAATTTACATCATCAAGAAGCACATACTATATTGGATTATTAGCAATGTTAGTTTTCTTTTTTGTAATAACTATCTTTGCAATACCTAAAATACCAACAGGAAATAACTCTGATAACTATGGAATGTTAATGAGTATCAATCATTTGAAACATCTTAAACCAGTTTTAATGATTGTTTCATGGATTATATTGATTGGAATAATATTTACTTCTTCTAATATAGCTTTAGCATATTTAGGTAGTAGTATGTTTGGACAATTATTATTTAGAATGTATCAAATAATGTTTAGTATGACTCTTCCAGGAATTGTTGTAATGTTTATATTTATTTTTATTAATATCTTTAGGGATAGAGAGATGAAGAAAATGATTGAAAGGGGGGTTGATATACAAACACCATGAGCAAAAAATCAATTTCAATAAGAAGTTCTCCTGAATTTAAGAAGATGATAAATGATATTAAAATGGAGGAGATGAAGAGAGGGAAAGTATTGAGTGATAGAAGAATAACTTTAGCTATGACTAGAGTTCCTGGATTAAAAGAGTTCATTGTTGGAGAGGGAATTAAAGATGACAAAGAATAAAAAAGGAAACATCATGATTGTACTACTATTTTTTGTAGCATTATTTTTAATTCTGTTTGCAGGATTTGTAATGATAATTGGAAGTTCTGTTGTAAATTGGGTTTTTGATGAAGCAGTACCAGAGTTAACTAATCTTGGAACAGTTGGTGGAGCTAATCTAACACAAGCAGCAGATTTAACTATTGTTCCATTGAATAATATTATTCAAAGTTTTACTTGGTTAACTGGAGTTCTATTTGTTTTAATGTTAATTGGAAGTTTTGGAATTGTTTTTGTTGCAAGAGCAGCACCAAGCAAGTGGTTAATAGGATTTTATTTTATGTTAGCCCTCATTTTAATAATTGGAGCAATATTTATTAGCAATATGTATGAAGAATTTTATGATGGTACTGATGATCTGGCTTCAAGATTAAAAGAACATACAATTTTGAGTTATATGATTTTATATTCTCCTGCAATTTTAACAATAATTGTTTTCTTGACAGGAATAGTTTTGTTCAGTGGACTACAACAGGAGGAATTTATATGAAAAATGGCAAATTTTAAGCAAAAATCTACACATAAAATTCATTTAAAGCCTCTGTGCTTAATTATTTTAATGGTTATAATGGTAAACCTTATGGGTGTTTCATTGACTTTTGGAGCTTGGTCTGATAATGACTTTAATAATTATTTAACAAACTATTGGGCTTTTGAAGAAGATGGGACAAACATAGCAATAGATAATCGTGGAGGGAATAATTTTACTGTTGGAAATATTAATGCAACAGGAGGAATTAATGGAAATGCTATCTTTAGAAATTCAACAGCAATAATTCAATCACAATTTAATTCTGGTATAAGTGGAGCTGATGCAAGAACTTTTGTATGGTGGGTTGGAAACTTTACAGTAAGTGGAACAGATAGTATGATTTCTATTGGTGCAGAATCTGCAAATGATCAATGGAGTTTAAATATGAGAAGTGCTGAGTCAGATTATCAAATTGAAGGTAATGGTGCAGCTAATAATTGGGATTTAGGTGTATTAAATGATGATATCGCAGCACAAATGATTGCTGTTACTTATAATGGAAGTAATGTTTCTTGGTATGTTAATGGAACTCATTTTGATAGTAATTGGACTTTAGTTTATACAACAACTAATTCTCCATTTTATTTAGGTCAAAACCCAACAGGGGGTCAGGACTTTGTTGGTTGGATTGATGAATTAGCAATATTTAATAAAAGTTTAAATTTTACAGAAGTTAGTGATTTATGGAATGGTGGAGGAGGTTTGTTTCTTAACCCAGCAACAGGACTTAATTTAAATTCTCCAGCAAATAATGCAAAAATCGCTATAGACAATTTATTATTTAATTGTTCTGCAACTTTAGAAGGGACAACTATAGAAAATATGAGCTTTTGGCATGATGGAACAGGAACATTCCATAGAAATTTAACAGTAGATTTAGCTGGATCAACTAATGAAACTGTATTTAACTTATCACAACAACTACTAACTTCAACATTATGGGGATGTTCTTTAACTAGAAGTGATGATGTTGAAATAACAGGAGGAGTTAATAGAACAGTAATACCTCAATTAGTTACTGTAAATACTGAAACATATGCTAATGAAACTACAGAAGGAAGTGATGAAAGATTTGAATTAAATTTAACTATGAAATTAGATGGAGGAGTAATAGATAGTTCTATATTTTATTTTAATAATACTGCATACACTTCTTCATTAACTTCAACAGGAACAAATTATTCAATAGCAAATACAATAACTATTCCTGGAGTGGATTCACAAGCAAATCAAACATTCTTTTGGAGTTTAGTATTAGAAGATGGTACAAATATTAATACCACTTCAAATACTCAAACTGTTAATAATTTTGGAATTGATGATTGCAGTTCATTTACAGTTCCAATATTAAATTTAACATTAAGAGATGAAGCAGATGAAACTTTACTTTCAGCTAATTCTACTATTGAAATAGATTTAAGTATCAATGCTTTAGATGAAACTACAACAGTAGCAAACTTTTCAAAGAGTTATGTTAATGTTAGTAATGCAAGAGTTTGTTTGCAGAGTAATTTAGGAAGTGCAAGATATAGTTTGGATTCTACAATTAAATATTTTGCATTAGATTATGCAACAGAATATTATAATATTCAAAACTTTTCATTGACAAATAGTTCTGTTCCAAAAGAAATAGATTTATTAGATTTAAAAAGTGCTGATTCACAAGAGTTTAAAATAACATACAAAGATGACAGTTTTATAGCAGTACCAGATGCCTTATTAAATATACAGAGAAAATATGTTTCTGATGGACAATTTAAAACAGTAGAAATTCCAAAGACAGATGTCAAAGGAGAAACATTAGGACATCTTGTTTTAAATGATGTTATTTATACTATAACTGTAACTAAAAAAGGAAAACTTCTAGCAACCTTTGATAATATAATTGCTGAATGTCAAAATCCTTCATTAGAAACTTGTGAGATTAATCTTAATAATTTTGCAGCAACAATCTCTCCTAATGATTATACTGTTGGTAATGATTTAACTTTTACTTTAACATATGATAGATCAACAAGGACAATAAGTTCTACATTTACAATACCTAGTGGAGTACCTTCTACAATGGTATTAAATGCAACTTTGTATGATAATCTTGGAACTAATCAAGCATGTTCAGATACATTATCTAGTTCTGCTGGTTCATTAAATTGTGTTGTTCCTGTTAATTTAGGTAATGGTTCTGTTGTAACTACTTTATATAAAGATGGAAACCAAGTAGGACAAGCATATATTAATCTAGCACAAGATCCAAAAGACTTATATGGATCAAGTATTGTATTCTTAGGATTATTTTTAATGTTAACTTTAGTTGGTGTAGGTTTATCTGATAATCCAATGATAACAGGAGTTTTCTTATTAATTGGAGCAGTATTATCAATAACCATGAATGTTATAGGAACAGGTACAAGTGCATTTATTGGAGCAGGAGCAACAATATTATGGTTGGTAATTGCTGTTGTATTAGTATTAATAAAGGGGGCTAAGAGATCATAATGGGAGAAATTAAATTTGTTGGGGCTTTGGTATTAACAGCATTATTTGCAATAGCAATAATAAGTTATGTAAGTAATTTTGGAACTGATAATGATGTTGCTGTTGATTTTAATGATGATCCTGACTTACAAAATACAGCAACAGGATTGCAATCAGATTTAGATACTTATAGATTAAATGTAAATTCCTCTTCAACTTCATTTTCACAAAGTGAAATAACAATAGCCAGTGAGGTAACAAGGACTGGTGGAGTGTTTAAAGGGGGAGGAGTATTCCAAACCATTGGAACTGTTAAAAGAATATTAAATAGTGGTTGGAAAAAGATATTTGGAAATGAACAAGGTAATGCTGGTTTTGGAATAGTATTAACAGCATTAATATCTTTCCTTGTATTTGTAGCTGTTAGATATGTATATAAATCATGGGTAGGAAAGAATCCAGACTAAAATGACAATATATGATGCACCAAACTTAACAAGTGGAATAGATGATACAATAGTAAGTGTAATTACAGCTGTGCCTGCTTTTACTCCAATGTTATTAGTATTTATATATGGAACAGTTTTAATTGGTGGAGCAGTAAGTCAAAAAAGAAGATTAGGTACTGCAGATATTCCAATGTGGAGTACAATAGCAGCGATAGCAACATTAATGGTTGCACTACCTTTAACATTAAATGTTGGTTTTATACAATTAGAAGTTCTTTCAATAATAGTTGTTGTAACTATCTTTAGTGGTTTGTGGTTATTTTTAGATAGGAATAGGAATGAAGTTTAATTTTGTATACACTGTATACTAACCTTATTAAAGTATAACTACATAAAGTTTTTATAAGTTAATAACAATGAAAGGAGGTAAATATATGATGAGAAGAATTGTCCCTAAAAACAAGACAGGGGGAGTAGTAAGCAATACTGTTATGGGTGTTGGTGGTTTAATCATTGGTGTTATAGTTATGTTAGTTGTTATACAAACTTTAAATGATGCAAGTTTGTTAGGAACTTCAACTGAAGAAGCAAATGTTACAAGCAGGTTAACTACTAATTTTACTCAAGGTATTGATAATATTTCTTCAAAGATTCCAACGATCTTGCTTATAGTAGCTGTTGTATTCTTATTCGGAGCTTTAGTGCTATTAATAAGAAATGCAAAGTCTATGGGTGTAGGTGGTGGAAGTTCATTATGAAATAATGCTTAGAAGAATAACTCCTAAAAACAAGACTGGAGGAGTAGTAAGTAATACAGTAATGGGAGTAGGTGGATTAATCATTGGTGTTATAGTTATCTTAGTAGTAGTTCAAACACTTAATGATGCTAACTTACTTGGAGCAGAATCAACTACAGTTGAAGTAAATGCAACTAATAGAATGACAGGAAATTTCACAGCAGGTATTGATAACATATCCTCTAAGATCCCAACCATCTTATTGATAGTAGCAGTAGTATTCTTGTTCGGAGCATTAGTGCTTTTGATAAGAAATGCCAAATCAATGGGAGTAGGTGGAGGAGGATCACTGTAAACCTCTGATTTTAATTTTTTAATTTTTTTTTAATTTAGTAGAAATAGAAATGTTTATAAATAATGATATATTTGATATATCGGATATATTTAGTATATTAAATATATTTGGTAAACTTTATATATAATCTAATGTTATATATAATTAAGGTGATATTATGAAACTCAAGTTTATTTTTTTAATTCTAATTTTTTCAATAGTTCTTGTTTCTGCAGATTTTCAATTTGATAATCCAGATCTACCAAAAGTTACAAGAGTTAAAGAGGTAATTACATTCAACAACAACACTGGTTCTGTAAATAATTCAGACTTCTGGGACAACCTAGATACTCCTGCAGATATTAATGTTGGAGATTTGGGTAATGGAAATGCTTATGTTATAAATAGTAATTTAAGTTGGTTTGTTCCTTATGAAGGTGCAACAGGGAATGTTGATTTAGGTAATAATGATTTTATTACAACAGGAAACATAACAGCTAGTTGGGGATTATTTAATAGTTCTGTTAGAGTCACAACTATAGGAGGAACAGCAACAATTATTGCACATAGAACAGGTGGAACTCCTGTAGCTATGGGTTCTGGAACTTCGTCAGGAACACTTAGATTTCCTGATGATAAGAATTTTCAAATTCAAAAACAACCAGAAGCAAATATAATAGCAGGAATTGGTGGAAGTGCAACTACTTTATTTAAAGTTGAAAATAATGGTAATGTTAAAGTTAGTATTGGAGATTTACAAATAAAAACAGATAGTAAGAAATTATTATTAGGTGCAGGAGATGATGCAAGTATTTATTATAATGGAAGTGATATGCTCATTAATCCATTAGAACAAGGTTCTGGAAAATTATATATTTTTGGTGACTTAGTTGATAATGCAACAGGGAGTGGGTTTGTTCCATATACAGGAGCAACAGCGAATGTAGATTTGGGAGTTTTTAATTTTACAACAACAGGTACAGGAACTTTTGGAGCAGTAGATGTTGATAATTTAAATCTTAATACAAATATGATAACCTCAGATACAGATACTTTAACATTAAAAGCTACTGACCAAGGTTTTGCAGATGGAATATC
>NZER01000283.1 GCA_002690445.1 Candidatus Pacearchaeota archaeon | reverse complement strand
TGCTTGCGATAGAGCAGGCCCGGGGCAAGGACATCGCCACCGTGCTGACCGAGATGTCGGAGGAACTCAAGTCGGTGGAGAAGGTGAGGCGAGCGCTGGACCTCGACCGGCGTACCCTGCGTGAGTGGATCTACCGCCTGGGGCTCGTCGTGGTGGTCCCCGAGGCCGGCGCTGGGGGCCGGATCAAGGAGCGCACAGACGGCAGACAGGAGCCGAATTAGTGCGTTGCCCAGACTGTGGACAAATGGAGTGGTGGACGCCCTCAGAGACCCGCGACCACGGTCTATGCCGCACCGCCCAGAAAGAATGCTGGTGTGCGCCATGACCACCCTGCACGCCGACACATTCGAGTTGAGCCCAACCGCAATTGTCTCGGGCCTATCCTACGAAGGGCGCTAACCGATGCCATCACTCGCTACGAGGCCGCACGGGACGGCCAGGAGGTGACGGGGTGACCACTACCAACACTTGCGCCCATGAGGAAACCGAGGAAGAAAGCGCCTGCTGCGCCGCCAGCCCGTACTATGGCTTCTGTGGCGCCTGTCACGACCACGCTAGCTGGAACAGGGTCTGTATGGAATGCGGCGAGACGCTAGCCGAGAACGTCGACGTAGAGGAGCAGAGGCCATGAACCAGTACCTTGAGGAGCGATACGGAGAGAGACAGATCTATTGCGGGGTTCACCGCCAATATGACCTTGACAGTTGCGCAGCCTGTGACTCAGAGCAGAAAGGCAGGGGCCTTTGGCGCGAAGCTCGTATCTGGGTGCGGGTGACCCCGGACTGGCTGACCAACACCGGGGAGAACGCCGAGGCCGGAGGGTGGGCTTCCCTCAAAACAGACCTCGAAACCATGATAAAGAGGGTGGGCCATGACTTGGGTCTGGAGGTTGATTACGAAGTTTGGGCACGAGACCCCGAGGAAGAAGAATCATGACCAGCAAGCCCTGGACCCGCAACACCACCATCTGCACCTGCGGCCACAGGGTCGAGGAGCATGCGGCTGATGACGGGTTTTTTCGCCTCGGCCCGCCCTGTCTCTTGCCCTGCCACTGCGTTGCCTTCCACGCCGACCCGCAGCTCTGCGCTATCAACCGCTGCGCCAACAAGGCCAGCCCGATGGACTTCCGAGACGGCCCCTACTGGCTCTGTAACGACTGCTACGAGGGATTGATGAGCGGCGACCACGATCCCGGCGACGTCAGGGCCGAGATTGAAGGGAGGGACGCCGCTATGATGGCCCAGACGCTAACATTGCCGACGCTCAGCCGGGAGGGGACGAGCTTCGTGGTGGCCTGTTTTGAACGGGAGGGCTAGATGATGGAGATCAAGGGCAAGACCCTCTGCGAGTGCAACCACATCTATTGGCATCACCACGGCCCGGGCCGGTGCCTGCGCCTCGATTGCGATTGTGAGGGATTCAAAGCTGCGGAACAGGAGGGAGAATGAAAATCAAACACATCGAAATACAGCGGGATCGCCACACGTTCCGAGATGGCGCAGGCCGCGACATCCACGGGGGCGGGGGCGTCTTCTGGTATCGCACGTGGCGGAAGGGCAGGCTGGTGCTCCGCATCTATATCCGACTGATACCAGGACTTCCCTTTCTCGCCATATGGCCATATAGGGTGGGACCGCGCAGGTGGTCTCGCTGATGCCATTCACTGAAGCGGTCGGGAACGACAAGCTGTTCGAGGAGCTGACAGAGATCGCCGACCGGTCCGAGTGCGCCCGGTGCGGCAAGTGGCCCGTCGTGGGCCACGAGAAAGGAGTCTGGAAGCTGCGGTGCGAGTGTAGGCCCGAGGACCCAATCATCATCAAGCGACCACATCACGTCGCTAGGAGGCTAGGAAAAATGGTCGACAAGGCAATAGCAGAGAGACCCGCCGAGCAACCACTGACCCGCCAGGACATACAGCAGTACATCAGCCCGAAGGCGACCGACAAGGAGGCGCACCTGTTCCTGCTCTTCTGTCAGGCGCAGGGCCTCAACCCGTTCGTGGGCGACGCCTACCTGCTCAAGTACGAGCAGGGCAAACCGGCCGCCATGGTCGTGGGCATCTCCGCCCTGCTGAAGCGAGGGACCCGACATCCGGCGTTCCGAGGGTACGATTCCGGCATCATCGTCGAGCAGGACGGAGAGCACATCGAGGTCGCCGGGTCACTCATGCCGCCAGGTTCTACACTCGTCGGCGGGTGGTGTGACGTTGACCGACCTGACCTCGCCAAGCCACCGTCGGCTCGCGTGTCGTTCAAGGAGTACAACAAGGCCCAGGCCAACTGGAGGTCGATGCCCGGGACCATGATCGAGAAGGTCGCCATCATGCAGGCGCTACGCCGCGGGTTCCCCGAGGAGACCGACACGCTGTTCGAGGGCACCGGCCTCGAGGTCATCGTGGGCGACCCGGAGAGCGAGAAGGTGGCCGACGCACCAGCGATCGAGGACGCACCCCCCGTTTCCGAGGGTGTACCCCCGGTCTCTGAGGGTGTAGTCCCCGATTCCGATGGGGTCGTAGACGGCGAGCACCCCTGGCTGACCACCTGCCCGCTCCACGACGCCGAGTGGTTCCAGCAGGGCAACATGACCGGGCCCGCCCACAAGGACGGCGAGAACTGGTGCAACCTGGACGTGACCATCAGCGCCGAGGCCAAAAAGGTGCTGATGGACACGTTCAAGCAACTCGGGTGGGAGCGCCTGGACGTGGCCCGGTGGGTCAGAGAGCACTACAACGGGAAGTGGTCGGAGCTCACGACCGCGGACCACATCTCGGCGACGGAGGGGGCGAAGGCGCTGCTGGCGAAGGAAGATGCCGGCCCCAAACCTGAGCCTAACACTGAACAGCTGGCGGCTGACCTGTTCGGGACCGAGTCGCGGGGCGTCGAGCCGAGCGCATAGCGTCGAGAGAACCCAGAGCGGCGAAAGGGAGGATAGACCAATGGCAATTAGAGAGACGAGTTCAATCAGATACCGCATCAACGTGTCGACGTCGACGAAGGGGATCCAGACATTTGAATGCACAGTCGACGCCGAGGGATTCGAGATGGACGACGTGCTCGACATGAGCGACAGCTTGGTGGATGAGCTTACGAAGCGCTACCCGCCCGTGCCGTCAACCGAGGCTAGTGAGCAGCAGGACCGGCGCGACGAGATCGCGGCGGCCGAGATGGTGACCGCAGAAGAGCAGGTCCTGGCCGAAGCCGCCAAGGAAGCCCTCCAGGTGACGGGCATCGAGCCTGGCGCCGATCCCGTTGCCACGGGCGCGAACGAGCGCAGAGAGAAAGACGCACGGGAGGTGTGATGAAATGACAGAAGAAGGTCAGGCAGTGAGGGAAGAGAACTATGGAATCAACTACGAGTTATTGCCAGAGCACCTCCGGGGTGGGGTCAAACGGTATATCGAGCACGGCCTCATCCCCGGCGGATTCCTCAAGGCGGTCCTAGACAACGACCTTAAGGAATCATTCGCTCGGGCCGACGAGACGAGCACCGCACGGATGTGGGACATCGTGAAATTCATGTACAACGAAGCGCCTTCCCAATGCTGGGGGACGCCAGCATTAGTTGAAGGCTGGCACACCGCCGGGGGCTTCGCCGGGCAGATCCGGCTAGCTGGCTAGGGATGACGGCTCTGCGGCAGCACGGTGGGAACGTGCAGGGGAATACCAGCGGGGCGGCTGCTGAGACCGTCCTCTCCAAACACCCCGCCTGGGCATACGGCGCTCGCTGGCGCTGGACCCAGGGCACCAGGTTCAAATCCTGGCCGCAGGTAACAGAAAAGGACGCGGAGTGACCATGACTACGACTGAGCGGGTGATCGAGGCCCGCCGCAGGGATCCCAACAGGCCCGCGACCACAATGGCGGAGGAGTTCGGTGTCAGCAGAGAGCGGGTGCGCCAGATACTCCAGCGGGCGGGCTTGCCGACCAGTGTGGATGCCCCGCGGAGGGCACCTGTCCCAAAGGGGAAATGGAGAGCATGCCACAACGAGTGTGGGAAGTTGGTCTACCGAGCGCCCAGCCAGCTCGTCTACCGCCGTACCTTCTGCTCTAGGCGATGCAACAACCTATACCGCATGGCCCGCGGTGAGCTCCGACCCTTCGGGCGCCCACTCGGGCCGGCCACCCGGCGCTGCGGCCGCTGTGGCCACGAGTGGCTTGGCCACAAGTCGGTTCACTTTGAGATCGGTTACGAGATGTGTAGCGCCTGTTGGTATCATGGCCCCCACAAGGTGCTTGACACACCGGAGGAACCTGTGTAGCGTAAGGGTTGCTGACAAGGCTGAATGTCACGTATACTCGTGAACAAGCCCCCAACGGGGTTAAACGTGGCCTCAGCCTTGTCAGCCGAGACACGAACCTCTGCCGTTGGGGGCTTTTCTATTGGAGCCGATTAGGTGACGCCGACTAAGTGGGCCAGGGACACTCGAGGCCACCGGGCCCGGGACCAGAAACAGGTGTTACTCATTCTGGCCACCTATGCCAACAACAAGACCGGGGTCGTCTACGTCGACGAGGCGTCCTTGGCCGAGGACTGCGAGATGCCACGAAGAACGCTCCAGCGCTACATCGCCGGACTCCGCGATCAGGGGTTCCTGATCCGTGAGCGTAGGGCCAATCAATTCCAGGGATCCATGTACCGCTTACCCCTCGAACAAGACCCTAAATCCATCGGAGAGCAGCCGCCACCCCAGGCGCTTGCTCAGGAGAGAGCATCCGCCACGCTCCCGCCACCCACGGCGGTTGCTACAGTAGAGCATCCGCCAAGCATCCGCCAAGCATCCGCCACTGACGGCGGGAGCAATTCAAAGGAGGGGGAGGAGAGGGGAGCAGAGGGATTTAAGAAAGATAAGATCGAGACCCCTCTCTCTATATCTCTCTCCCCAGAATCGACACCAGACTGGTTGATGGAAGCTCGGCAGACGGAGGGCTGGAAGACCCGCGGAGCGCCCCATGAGGCCAGCCTCATCGCGTGGGTAGGGCGCAAGGGAATCACGGACGACGACATGGAGATGTCAGCGATTGCGCTCGGGAAGGTTCAGGCCAAGACGCTGCGAGGTTACACGAATCTCGCCCGGGCGTTGCAGGACCGCGTCAACAAGGGCTTCGACCGGAACGGCGCCGGGCCCGAGACCCGCACTCAAGCCGAGATCCTCGAAGAGGACCGCCTGAAATACGAAGGAAGGAAGCGATGAACCCGTTCAGCAAGACCCTTCGTTCTTTCATGCACCGGATGACCGTGCTTCCGAACGACGCGCAGTGTGAAACATGTGGCTACTTCGACATCACGGACGAGCGGGTCGTTGCGATCATCAGGGAGTCCGGCCAGGATCCACTGGCTGCCCGCTGCCGCTGTCCCGAGGTCAAGGCTGCGGCTGACTCAGTAGACCGCAGGCGGTGGAACGCTGCCAACCTGCCCCACCGGGCCATCAAGTCCACGCCGCGTACCTTCCAGGGCTTCCAGGCCCGCGACGGCGCAGAGGCGGCGGTAAAGGCGGCTCAGGCGTTCGTGTCTCTTGAGGGCCCGGCCATCCTCGTGCTGATAGGAGCTTGGGGGACCGGCAAGACCCATCTAGCTGAGGCCGTGGCCCGTGAATGGCTGCACCGGGGCCGGACCTGTCGCTATGACTACGTGCCAGACCTACTTGACGAATTGCGGAGCACGTTCAATAGCGATGGCGACGACACCGTGCACGGCCTGATGAATATGCGCCATGCGGCGAGCCTGCTGATATTGGACGACCTCGGTGTGGTTGCGGCGACACCCTTCGCCCAGGAAAAGCTGACTGCGCTTGTCGACCAACGGTATCGCCAGGGCACTCGGCTGTTGGTGACAACCAACCTGTCCAGTGAGCAGATGGCCGAGAACGTGGGGGAGCGGATAGCCTCACGGCTGTGGGACAGGGACGAAGTGGTGGACACAGTCTACCTGAACTGCTCGGACTATCGGCAGGAGCCGAAATGATATGGCGGGACCGCCGCCACATCCCGCCACATCCCGCCACATGGATTCTAGGAGGGCCAGGATACTGGACGCGGACCGGCTGGCACATGAGCAGCCGGAAGCAACACAAGGGAGGATGACATGGATATGGAGCAGGACATCGGCATGGCCACACAGGAACAACGGGAAATAGAGAAGCTGATCATCAGCTTAGAAGGGACAGCGGAACAGCTAGAGTCTAGCCTGATCTCGCTGTCCCAGCTCAGAGACCGCGTCCTGGGCCCACGCGGGCCCTTAGCAGAGGGACAGGCGAAAGAGGTGAGGCCACCCGGGTACACCGCAGGCCTGAACTATTTGCAGGCCCGGATACAACGAGCCCAGGAGGCGATCTACGAGCTGCTCGCCGAACTGGGCGGCGCTCTGTGAACACCTGCCCCGGCCGTCAGTGCAATGTGCCCCTCGGCGACGACGGGGCCATCTGCTGCTACCGCCACTGGCTCACACTGCCGGTAGAGGTGCGAGACGGGGTTCTGCACCTCCAGGAGCATTCACGGGGCTCTAACGGGCATTCAGAGGCCGTAGCGAGGGCGCGGGACATCCTGCGAGGAGCGAAGGTGAAGACATGAAGGTCCGGTTGACACACATAGACGGCAAATTGCCAAACTTGGCCCTGATGAAGCTCGCCCACTGGCACCACGAGCAGGGACACTCGGTCTATCTCGAGCGCGGTCCGCAGCCGAACCTGTTCGAACCGGATTACGACATGGTGTACGCGTCGACCATCTTCGAGTGGAGCAAGCCCGTTATCGGGCGACTGAAGGACGCCTTCCCAGAGGCCTTCGTCGGGGGTACGGGAACCGGAGGGGACTGGCGAACGGTCGAAGAGCACATCGGGGAGTCCGAATACGAGCACTACGACTACTCCATCTACCCCGACTACGAGTTCAGCCTCGGATTCACTCAGCGGGGATGCCGTCTGAAATGTGGGTTCTGCGTCGTCCCAAAGAAAGAGGGCAGGCCCAAGAGTACGAACACCATCTATGACATCTGGAGAGAAGGCAGTCCAAGGGCTGTGGTTCTCTTGGACAACGACTTCTTCGGGCAACCAGACACCGAATGGAAGGCCCGCTTGGAGGAAATCCGTGAGGGCGGCTTCAAGGTCAACTTCAACCAGGGCATCAACATTCGGATGATTACTGACGTTGCCGCCGAGGCGATTGCATCCGTTCCGTACTACGGGTCAGACTTCAAAGCACGCCGTATCTATACGGCCTGGGACAACCTCGGCCAAGAGAAGCTGTTCTTCAAGGGCTTCGACCGGCTTGTGGCAGCGGGCGTGCCGCCGGGGCATATCATGGTCTACATGCTTATAGGATACGCGCCGGGTGAGACGATGGAGGAACTCCTGTACCGCTTCCAGCGGATGAAGGATGCCGGATGCTTGCCCTACCCGATGGTCTACAACAACCGGGACAAGGCCCTGAAGCGGTTCCAGCGGTGGGTGGTAGGGCGCTATCACTGGGTGGTCTCGTGGGAGGACTTCAGCCGAGGGGCCAAGGTGAAGGGAGAGACGATATGACTAACCAGAAGCCTACCAGCACATGGTATCAGTTCACATCCAGAGGCCCCACGCACGCAGGGGCGTTGAGAAAGAAGTTCAAGTTCAACGGGGTGGCCCGGTTTGTGGTCACGGGCAGCCTTACCACTCTGGCGCTTATCAGGACCGACCACGCTGGCCGTTGGCTTAACAGCGTCGCCAAGGACTTCAACTCGCAGGCCGTCGAGGCAAGGGCGCCATCAGAGACCCAGAGGGCAGCGTGCGGACAGGAGTTGGCGATGGTGGTCAGCAAGGCGAAGCATCAGGCGGGATGTAAGTCCTGTCGAGCGGCCCTCGGTAAGCCGCCGGCACGCAAGCATGGAGAGGCAGCGGCCGAGGCGGCCAGGCAGAAAGATACCCCTCGACCCGAGGAGCCGGCAGCAACCCGCCGTAATGGGCCCGTCGTCTCCACCTTCCGGGTGGATGGCCTGAGGGAGTTCAACCTCGACGGTCTGCTGACCGTGCTCAGGCGAAAGGCGGATGAGGCCATGGCGGTGGCGGGAGAGCTAGAGCAGGCCGTGAGCGCCGTAGAGTCCCTACGCACAACCGATGCCCAACTGACCCAACTGGTGGCCCAGAGGGCGGAGCAGCAAAAGGCGATGGTGCATTTCCTAGAGAAGGAGAAGGTTGGCCATGGACAATGACCACTGACGGTAGGCCCAAGGCTGACGCGGCTGAGACGCCGAACCCAGGTTCCGACGAGGCGCTGAGGCTGGGGTGCCTGTGCCCGGTGCTCGACAACAACCACGGCGCTGGGCTCGACGGCCTGTTCATCTACGCCGTGGGCTGCCCGGTCCACGATGCGCGGGAGGAGGAAACATGAGCGGCTGTAGAGTAAAGTGCCAGCCCGACTCGGCGCAAGCGGGACATTCTTAGGTTCCAGAAGGTGGTCGGCGGACTGTGGTTAACACCTGGGGCGCATTCTTTGGCCCCTGAGAGCGACGGAAAGGAGCGGAGTGGATGACTGAGCCACGCGCCATCAGTTTCGTGGTCGAGGGGGAGCCCGCCGGCAAGGCGAGGCCGCGCAAAGGCCCCCACGGTTTCTACAGCCCCGACCCCAAGGGGTTCGAGGCCAGCGTCGCGGCGGCAGGGACCGAAGCGAGGAACAAGGCCGGCCAGGGGCTGTTCGGGGGTCCGGTGGCGATGACGGTCTGGATCCACCGGGCGATGCCTAAGAGTTGGCCCCGTAAGAGGCGACTGATGATGAAGGGCGCGCTGAGTCCCACGATCCCCGACACCGTGAACATCGTTGCGGCCGTGGCTGACGGGCTGAACCAAGTGCTCTACGAGGACGATCGGCAGGTGGTCGACATATCGGCCTTCAAGGTCTGGGGCCCTGAGCACCGGGTCGAGATCTCCGTCCGGCCGATATGGGAGGTGCCAGATGCCTAGAGGCGAGCACATATGACCATCCTACGCGATTGCCCGACCCACGGCCGGCCGCTCGTGGCGGTGCTGGATGACTACAAGCTGGTGTGCGAGCAGGTGACGGGCACCCGGTGGGACTTCGATGACCCAGAAGCGCCGCCCGTGCTGAAGTATTGCAGCTACACCGAACCGCTGCCCCCGGACCTCGCGTCTCTCGCCGCTGGCGCACCGATGCTGCCGCTGGAGTTCGGGGAGGAGGCAAGCTGATGTCGCTGGAACCTAGGAAGCTGCTGCTGGATGACGACGAACTCCAAGCCGTCTACAGGCGCTCAAAGGATAGGTCGTGGGCCGACGAAGAGGGTATCTGCAAGGCGCAGAACGCCAAATCCCTGTGGGCCTGCATCGAGGCGCTGCGAACTAGGCACCTGCCAGGAACGGCAGAGTGGTATGCGATGGTGCTGCTCGCCGGAGACTGGGAGCGAGCCCTCACCGCCGCAGGCTACGAGCGGCCCGCGCCACAGGAGGAGGCACCTGATGCCGGCTGACCCCCTGCCGACATGCGACATCTGCGACCAGGTCCGTGACCTGCGCCTACGGGCAGAGCAGACCTACCGGCTCGGCAAGCGGTCAGGCTTCGGGCCTCTGGGGGAGGAGGCTGGTCGCCTGGAGAGCCAGCACCCGAAGTGCTACCAGTGCGGCTGGTACTTCGGCGGCGGCCACGGCGGGAAGGACGCCGGGCGAGGGCGGTGCCATAAGTGCGAGGGGCGATATGCGCGTGTCTGAGGAATGGAGGGCTAGATGGCTACTATGACCGTGAAGAGATTGCTCGGACAGCAGACGGTGCGCTATCGGGCAAAGTATCTGAGGATGTTCAGGAAGGGTCGGAGCAAAGATGACTTTGATTACTGGGTAGACCGCCCCGAACACCTTATTCCAGGGCATGACCACTGCCTTCAGATAGGGCCGTACCTCGTCTCCCGACCCTATGGCATGTACCTGGAGAAACTGGAGGAGTTGGTCGTCTGGGCCAAGGAGCATGGCCTAGAAGTTCAGGTGGATGCTCCATCTAGCTGGCACCCAGCAACCATTCTCGTCCAAGTCTACCGGCAGGAATTCTCCACCCAGTTCTGGGAGAGGGTCAAAGAGTACGGTGACGCCTTCGAAGCCTCAATGAAC
>NZER01000282.1 GCA_002690445.1 Candidatus Pacearchaeota archaeon | reverse complement strand
CAGACATCTAAAAACTCCGCATATGGTTGCAACTTTTCTCTCTTAGACTGTTGTAGTTTCCAGAGTTCCGGGATCATACCAGAACCTAGAACTTCAATGTCTAAATCTACGTCGAATCTCTCAACCAACTTCTCAAAGTCCTGTGCTTGGGCAAGTAATTCTCCGGTAGTCCAGAAGCTTTTACCTCCGACATTGACCTCAAGGAATTTAGGACTTCCTTCTGTCTTGAGCTTTTGTTCTTTCTTAGAGGGGGCCTTTGCCAAGCATGAATCAAATCCGTACAGTTTAAAATCCCTAAAGCCTAAGGTATGGAAAAGACCTACCGATCTCATGGCAGCGCATGTCCCTCCCGTGACGAGCATTTTATTTTCCATTATCTTTTGTTGAGATACTGCATGGGAAAATGCATGCCACCCAACAACTCTAGCACCTTTATCTAATAAAAACTTTGTAACTGAAGGCTCTGTCATAGAGGCGACAAAGAATATAGTTCTGTCATTGAAATTTTCGAATAGTGTTCTGCGCACTATACCATGTGTGCTGGTACCGTCAAGAGGTCTGGGGTCTAGAATTATACAGGCCCACGGCACAATTCCTGCTTCAAGTAACACAGGATAAGAATGCTTTACACAAACTATGCGACGGGGAGGTATACCTAAGGAAGGAATCATATCCTCTTTTATATCTTGAATTGAGTCTAATAGAGATGGTCCTCCCGAACAAACGAGAGCCGTCTCTCTATGCCAGTGATATTTCTTTCCTAGCCACGTATCAATCAAATTTAAATTTTCATCTATGTTTGTGTATATCTCTTCCTTTTCCACACAATCTATAGGATTAACTATGATAGGTACAGCTATGCGATTTTTATTAGGTGGTTCTTCTCCCTCCAAGACGAGGACAGCGAGGTGCGTAATGCCTCCTCCCAGAACCATATCCTGCGAAGGAAGAACCCATTTATCTCCTTCCAAGGAATCAAAAACTTTATTGGTTCCCTGATGTTCTTCCTTGGGTTCATAACCCGCCTTGTCCTTCTTAAAGTAATCATCAAAGACAATAACCTTTGAACCCTCCAGATGTTCGTAATCATTTCTTGTTGTTTCTATTGAATGACCACCATCAATGAAAGCAAAGTCTACGTTGTGATGCTTAAGAGTTTCTCTTGTATTGCCCTTGACAAGACGATATGAAAAGCGTCCATCGAATTGCTTAACAAGAGAATCAAAGAGGGGAGATATATCAGACATCTTTACCCGGCTCTTTGAATTCAATTCTTCTTTGTCAAGGTCTTCATTACCCTCCTCGAAAAGATCATAGCCTGTATAATGAACCGGACTGTCATGGGCTAAGAGGGCAGCACGACACATCTCTAAAGAATGCTTACCGTTCCAGGTTCCTGTTTCAAGAAGAGACTTAGGCTTATAAAAGCTAACCAATTCGACAAGCTGGTTATATCTCATTGCCGGATGTAGTCGTTCCTTTTCAGGCCCTTTGAAATGCTCCATATATTTAGAAAGCTTAGAACCGTTAAACGCTTGTAAGTCTTCACAGTCAGGAGATAAATTAAAAGTTGTCATCCCGTGCGCCTTATGCAAATTTAAGAGACGCTCGAAGATGAATCCATCATGCCACTCCCTGAAAGTTATTACCTCTCCTGAATTATAAATGCCACGCAAGTCCAGGAGAATTGAATGTGTTCTTATGGAATTTAAATTAAAGGCAAGGAAGCTTGTCTCTGAATAGTCGGCTGCCTTACGTCCTAGATGTGTAAGTTCCACATCCTCCGGCAGAAACTTTTTTAATTCCTTGGTAGGAAACTTCTTGGTGGTACGGGTATCTGCGTCGAGCCATATAAGCCAGCCGGGTTGGTCATCTTCCATACGCATTTCGGAAGCAATGGCAGTCATAGCATAAACTTTGTGACACCATTTGATTGCATCCATGCGCCAGTTATAAGCTTGCGATCCATTAGCAGTACCGTTATGAGGCTTGTGCTCCTCACGGTATGCAAGCATTTCCTTGTCATGCATCAAGTTGCGATAAAAAATATTCTTTGCTTTTGGCGCATCGGCAGGCAACTCACCATCATGATAGTATGCGTAAAGCTTGACCCTTTTAGGCCAATGCTTAAAGGATTCAATAAATCTTTTAGCATAAGTTTCCCATGAGTTGACATGAAAGCTAGTAACTACTTTTATATTATTCTTCATTTGTTTCTATAATGCTCCAGTTCTTGAAACCACTTGTTAGCATAGAGAGTCTTCTCATAATTTTTAAACCAAGGACCACCTTCGGTATAATGAATTGCTTTAGGAACTTCATCATCCCCGATAATTGAATTCCATTCTTCAGGTATCTCTCCGATCTCTTTCTCGTTTAGCCACTTGAATTGATGTAGCCAACTTCCTGATTCTTTATTTATTTCTGCGGGAGAAAGAACTCGTGTGGCCCAGTGCTTTAAATTCCATAGACAAAGACTAGACCATAATTTTTTATCGTAAGAACTCTGAATCATGCCGTCCATTTTCTTATCACTGGCCGGATGGAATTGAAATTTACGGCACATAACAGGGTATTGTTCATCGCGCAGATCGAATAACTTCTTGATGTCTTCCAGAAATAGAAAATCACAATCGACAAAGAGTGCCCACTCAGCACCTTTTTTCTTAGCTAGATCAGGAACCAAGAATCTGGTGTGCGAAAACTCTGTTGAAAAGGGAAGGCCGTCTACGCCATCTATGAACTGACCATCGCCTCGAATAATCCAGGGTCGCCAGAATAATCCTTGTCGCCTAAGTTCACGATGATTTAGGGGAATGACTTCAACAGGAACAGAAGCTCTCCGCACAATTGAATGGCGGCAAACTTCGTAGGCTATGTCTTCACGAGAATCATAGCCAATATAGACCAGTAATTTTTCTGCCATAAGTATATCTGCCGCAGTAAATATAGTATAGATATGGCATAAATATTACACCTAGTCAAGTTATTAGTCTTGACGGAAGGCTCTCAAAGCGTGGTCACCAGTCATAAGTAAAGGTCTCCTAAACGTAGGCACCTTACTAGTGAAGTAGTATCTACTTTGCGGTCCATATACAGCATTCATTGCACGCTTTTCTATGGTAGAGATATGTATAGGCTTCATATCCTCTGGGTTTTCCATGTACTCCTGCATATATTCCAGATAACTTTCACTAAAATCTGTGTAGGCATCCCGTGCTCTATCCATATTGCCGTCTTTTCTGGCATTAATGTATGCAATATAGTCATTGGTCAGAGCTTGAGTTTCGATCTCTCGAACAGGGTCTCCCTTAGCCCCTATATATTTGGCATACGAAGCTTCATTTCTACGGGCAGCATACTCCGCTGGGCTGAAGCCTAAGGCTTTTGTCAGGAGATTGGCAGGGGTAAGGTCAGCAGCCGTGAGATGGACGGTGCCATTCCGAGTCTTCATACCATCTTCCATTATAGTCATAGTATCGAAGGCATTTCGAACCCCGGCCAAGGGAGACAAAGCTCTGGCTATTTCCCACTTCTTGCCCGATCTTATTCCTTGGGCGAGGTCACCTATAGAATTAGACAGGAAGTTATAGGCTGGGCCCAGCATCGCTCCGAAATCCCCCATCAAGATGTCGTCGCGCACAGGAGACCCCTGACCAAAACGATATCGACCTTCGATAGCAAAGTGAGGTACAATAGAAGGTAGGCCACCAAACATTACGTCTTCACCTAGTTCTCCTACACCGGCCTCACGCATAAGTTCTTTCCATTCGAACTCCATGTCCCAGTCACCACCACTAAGAAGTCTTATAATTCTGCGAAGATTTTCCATGAATGGCATACCCATTACACCTGATAGACCGGCCATAGTGACTGCCATTAGAAGCGCCATACGTAGACCCATCATGCGAGTCTCTTTGTCCTTAATCATCTTAAAGGAGGTGCCCCACATCTCTAGATACTGCCAAGGGAAGGACATGAACTGAGTAATGGATTCCATAGGTCCGAATTCACCGACACCAGGAAGACGGTGGAAGACCATAGGCCGATTGAATTTATTCATCATGTACTGAGACCCCATGATAGCCATCTCTGCAGCCATCTCTGGTGTCATCTCTGCTCTTTCAGCTTCTGGTGTTAGGGCCTCAGCAAAGTAGGTATGCTTACGGTAGTTACCAAATCGTCTGAGAACGGCAGGATTATTCTTTGCCATACGGTATGCAGAAAGAGCGCTAGTCATACGGTTAGTAAATTCTGCAGCCCCGAAGAAATACCCTGACGCATCCATGACGCCTCTGAGTAGTTTCTTCTGGGAAGAAAATTGCGGAGGTAACCATGCGCCCAGGTCTTGTGCATTCATCGGTGCGGCAATACCCTTGGCAAATAATCTTTCGAGCATCAGCCATTCTTCATTGGGTGTACCGTCTTCGTTCTGCCATTTCTTGGGAGGCTTTTCCCAGTTAAGGCCGTAGGTATTCAAGCTCTTCCAACCATTTCTTTTGATTAGTGCCATTGAATCCTTGAAGGCAACACCTATATACCACATATGATCCACCCGTCCTCCGGCCATAGCCATCAGAAGCGGGAATAATGCTTGAGGTATCTGCATTAAATTTAGAAAAGCACTGGAGAAGTTCAAGCCCATGAAGCCGTGGAAAGCCAAGGACTTTAAGGTAGACATCTTCTGCCGGGGATCACCTACATACTCTAGCCATTTTGTTCCGTAGTCATGTGCAGCCCTCTGCTTACTGTACTTTGGCGAATCAGCTAATTTCTGAAGTTCTTCTACTATCTCAGGCTTAAATCTTGTTGAGGCAATACGGAAGCTCATATTCTGTACATAGTCATTTAGTGCGGGACCAAGGTAAGAGCCTTGATTTTCCCAGCCTTCATCCGCCATCCTTTGTCCGGTCTGCTCGTTAAATTTACCTGGACGATAATGGCCCGTGATACTTTGGCTCTGTCTTTCAATCCACGCACCAAAATCTTTTTTAGTTATAAGATCGGAAAGAGCAGACAGAATCAAATTAATATCGTCCGATCCTTCCAATCCCATATTAGATTGAAGAGCTTCGATAACATTTACAGTTCCCGCTTGTATCCCACCTGATAGTGCGTCCTTATCCTTGATGCCAAAGTCTTCTACTATCTCGATCTTGTATCTGTCTGGCGGATATATCGTCTTCAGATACTCTACTTCCTGCTGCATCCTGTTCATGGCACGCCCAGTAACAAAAGGTATTTTCTGTTTACCTTTAACAAGTTCTGGAATAACGTGAGAAGAAACATCTATAACAGTCTCTTTACCATCTTCAGCTACATGCTTAACAACTATGGCTGATCCAGGCTTACGGATACGCGGGGCATAGTTAGGATTTGCATCCATCAGGTGCATAAGACTACGTACATTCTTTAAGACTTGTATTTGATCCGCAATTTTTTGCGCAGCTTGTTCATTTTGTCTAGCGTTAGCGGCATCCTCTTGAGTTTGTTTATAAAGAATAAAGTTTGACAAACCTTCAGTGGAATAGACACCACGCGCAGCAGCAATCTCTGCCGTTTCAAGACCTTCTATATCTCTCAGGAAAAACCTTACTATGGCTTCACGATAATTCTGCTTCAGTACATCATTAGTTTTTCTAAAACTTTCGTAGGCTTGGGATTGTTCCCTATTAAGAATTAGCGTCTCGCCTACCTTCCAGCCCTGTCTTTTTAATTGATCTCGAAACCATTCTCTTCTATCAAATAGTTTCTGATTTACAGGTTTACCTTCTAAATCTAATGCTTCGGGATTAGGTATGGTAAAAGAGTATACACCGTTTCTTTTCTTAGGTGTTTCTGTACCCAAAAAATCTAGGGCCTCAATAAAGTTTTCGACAGCTAGTCTATTCTTGAGAGCGTTAGGCCCTTTGGTAGTTAATTTTATAAAGGTATCTGCATTCTTATAAGCATCAGCTATCAATTCATTCTGAGCATGACTCCACTTGAAAGCTAAGTTTGCTATAGGCTGGAAGAAAACATTCTTTACAGCAACTGCCGTGGGATGATTGAACCAGAATTGCCATGCTGCTGACAAGGCTCCCATCTGATGAGCCATATCGGCACTTGCCATTCCCTCAGTAAGATTTTTAAAATTCTCTTCCAGTCTTTTGATTTGGGCAAAGTCATAATCAATGGATGTGCTATGGCCTACAGGATACATCCTCTTTGAACGACGGCTCATCTCTCCTCTGCTAAAGGAAAGCATAATCTCTTGAGGCGTTTTAACTGCAGCGTCCCATCCCTTACCTCTGATAAAGTTCGCTAACTTACGCATATTCCTTATCAAGGTGGTCATTACTCTGCGCACCGGTCCCATGAAATTCTTCACAGATTTCCCGTTAGCTATACGCGCAGCTATCTTGGCCTGGGCTTCAAAGGATTTAATTTCTACATTGTCGTCATAAGCCGAGAGATCGATGCCGTTCTTTTCTGCAATGTCTACCCAGTCAATGGCTGGATCATTTAGAATGGCAAGCTCTTCGTCGGTGAGAAGAAGTCTTTGGGCGATATGAAAAGCTTCCTCGCCTACGACATCATTCATGTATTTAGGATTAAGGGCGGCAACAATGACCTTCTCTATGGGATCGGCATAACCAAGGATTTGCGTCTGGCTGTCGTTAGTAAGTCCTGCGTCACGCCTCTTGTTAAGACTATCGACAAGCAACTCATTAACATCTTCCAGGCGAACTTTAACATCTTCTCCTACTAAACTTTGTATCCAGCGTATAATCTCAAGTTTTTCTGCTTCGGAATAACTCTGTGTAATATCATCGCCTACATTAAGTTGTCTGTCAGCAATAGCATTAACAATATTAAGCTGATTAATTTCTTCCTGCGAAGCTATAACAATTCCAAGTTCCGATAACCTCTTCACTCCTATGTTATGTAATTCTTTTTGCGTATAGTACTCAACACCTGTGGCATAAACTCTATCGCCTACAATAGTTGCTCGTACCGCCGACTTAACAGGGGTGCCATTTCGCATGTCAACAAATAAAGTTTTAGTTTTAGGATTGTATCCTATGGGTACAACATCACCTACGGGCTCACCTTCTTCATTAAACTCTGAGGTAAAAGGATCACTATCTCTTTCAAGATTTCCTTCTGCCCAGGCATGAACATTTTTAGTACCACTCTTAAATGTATCGCTTGCCGCTGCCTGTTGAACTACAAATCTTACCTGATTTAAAACAACATAAGGAGCATGAAAAGTTGGTCGGCCTTTTCCACGACCTTTAACTGTTATAGCTCCAATAGGTTCTTGATCTTCTCTAAATCTAGGTGCTCTTTTATCACGCTTAAAGTTTGATATTCCTTCAAAAGTGCTGACATTGAGGCGCGCCTGAACCCTAGAGCCACCTTCTATTGCTCCGTTGTCTCCAAGCAAATCTGCTTGACCAGGGCCTCTGTTCCCACTTCTAAGAGCATCTATGTTTTCCTGTAACCAGCCTAGCCCATCTTTGAACCAGTCCTGATAAAGAGTTGCAAGACCTGTTTCCTTTACTCCATCATAGAATTTTTGTAGTATTGGACGATCTATTGGCGTGGCAGCAAGGTCTTTTATACTAGCTGTTACCGAAACGTCATCCTCCGAAGGACGGCCTTTGCGCGCTCCAGAAATTCTGTGACCCCGTACTTGAGATTCTGGATGAAGTCTTTTAAGTTGTCTGCCAATATTTCTAACTCCTGTACTTCCAATTGCATTTTCAGCAGACTCAAAAGAAAGAGGGTCAGGCTGCTTGGCACTAAAGTATTGTATATATAAAGTATCGTCGTTTAAGTAATCCTTCCGAAGTCGGATGTACCCCATTACGTTGCCATTCAAATCTAATAAGTCGTAGTAAATTGATCGGTGAGATTCATCTACCTCTTGAAGGGAAGGCCCTCCTTCTTCGGGCGACATCATCTCGGTCCATTGCCACCCTTTTCGAACTACTTGTTTCGGTTCGGACAGGAACGGCCCTCCTGCTTTTACAGTCTCCGCATATCTCGGTGAGGCAGCAGCAAAGTCTACTCCTGAGCTAGGAATTGCACGATTACTTAAACGGCTAACTTCCTTCAGGGCATCAAATTCTTTTTCCATTAGAAGGAAAGCAGCTTCAGCTTGCGCGGCCCTAGTTGGCTTGCCTTTAATCTTTACCTTATGTCT
>NZER01000281.1 GCA_002690445.1 Candidatus Pacearchaeota archaeon | reverse complement strand
TTTAATTACAAAACATCATTTATCTGGAATAAAATAAAACACAACTTCGGCTATTATAATTCTGTCCGTCATGAGTTTTTGCTTGTCTGCACCAAAGGAAGCTGTCTGCCGGACAGTTCAAAGCTGTTAAATTCTGTTCAGTCAATAGAACGAAAGGAACATTCTGAAAAGCCTGAAGAGTTCAGGGAAATTATTGATACGCTTTACACTCACGGCAAAAAAATAGAATTATTTTCAAGAAAACAAACAAAAGGATGGGATGTATGGGGCAATCAAGTATGAATAAAAATTATAAAGAATGCTTTGATAGAGGTGATAAATACGAGAATTTTGTATATCCAATACTCTGCGAAGAATGGGGGGTAAATATGATCCCATATAAAACACAAAGCACACAACGTAAAGGAGAAAATAGTTTTGGCGTAGAAATAAAATTTGATGAAAAATCTACTAAATCGCCAAACTTATTCATTGAGTACAAAGAGCGTCGCGAAAAGGATGATGGCACACTTTCTACATGGGAATGGTCTGGGATATACAGGGGTGATTATTTTGAAGATAATTCATGGCTGTATTTAATAGGCAATTATGATATTTTTTATATCTTTTTAAAAAAACGATTAAAGGACTTACATAGTTCAAATAAATACTATGAGGCACACGGAAAAACCGTCGATGGGAATGAAACATCTATGGGTTTTTTGTTACCAAAAATAGATGCAAAAACTTTAGCACTTGATGTTATTAATATAAAAAAAACGCCGAATGAAACTGAACAACTTGACTTTGATTATTTAACCCCAATTCCAGATCATGTATGAGATTCACGGCTAAAATAGAAAACGGAAAAATAAGATGGCACGATGAAACGGGCTTGGCGGAACACTTAAATATGATTGATAGCCAGGAATGCTATATTGATATTAAGCCGTCTAAGATACGAAATACGGCGCAGAACAACTATTACTGGTCAATACTACGGGAATTCGGCGGACAAATAGGCTACCAGCCGGAAGAAATACACTACTGGTGCAAGCGCAACTTCAAAATAGAAACAACATCAGAATTTACAATAGAAGAATTTTCGGATTATATTGACAGGGTTATCCTGTGGGCTGCCGTACAAGGCTTCCCGGTTAAAGACCCGCGCTCTACCAGACTTCCCTAATTTTCAGCTTTATATTATAAACCCCGTTCGCAACCTGTTCGAATGAAAATTCATTCATATCAAATTTACAGATAGCGAACTGGTTATTGTTTGAACTATCCGGTTGGAAAATGAACGGCAATTGTCCACCATTGGTTCTGTGAACAACTTGACTAAAAAAGCTGTCAGCATCTAAAAGCGTTTTCCCAGATAAGTCATCTGTATCACTATAGCCGGCTTCTACCCATCCAATGCTTGATAATTCTGGGAATATATCGCTGTCCTGAAGATATGAAAATGATAAATCCCACTGTCTGCGTCCAGAAAGGCTTAACAATCCCTCATTCCCATGATAAGTATTTGTGGTTTCATCCCACAATTCCCAAGCCGGATGAGCACCCCAACTTGGCTGTTTTGTATAAAATGTATTGGAAAGTGATGCACCACCTTTTGTTTCTATGGTTTTTGTTCCACCATATTCACGGGTCATAGTAAGGGACAGATCGGGTGAATGTGGCATATCATAGTATGTGCCAATAATAAATGAGCCTATATTTAAACTGCCAGCTTGAGCGAATCTCCAATATATCCCAGCATGACTGCGAAATCCCTCGCAACTTCGTATAGTAAATCCAGAGTAAAGAGGAGTAAGTCCCCCTCCGTCATTAATAACTATATCATCAGTAGCTTCTGCATCATACGCATTACCCTCACCATCATAAATTCCAAAACCAGAACCTGTTTGGGGAAATGTATGTCCTAAAGCAGCTACAAAAGATTTACTACCAAGAATACCAGAAGGTATTTCGTATCCTGAAATGTCTGCTGTAGGTGGTACCCAGTTAAGTTCATCAGTAGTACCACTATAGACAGTATTAACAGGAATCGTTCTAAATATAGTATCTATTTGAGCAGCTCCATTAGAATCAAGCCATTCTAATACATTCACAAGAAACCTCGGAGTGCCAACCGATTGATAAGCCATTAGTATCCTCCTCCATTACCATCACGCATGGATGTTCTACGTTTTGCAGCCATCCTACGCTGTGGTTTTCTAATTATTTTAATTTTTAATTCCTGCGAATCTTCAGTATGCACATCACCGGTCATAGCCTTGCCTGTTTCTAAATGAACATGATAATAACCATCGTAAATATCAGCACCAAGATATAAATCCCCGTCATGGTTGGATGTGTGCATATTTTCCATTACTTTCTTATCTACTGTTGTCTTATGAGGGTTAGCACGATGTTTATAAGTAGCATTCAATTTATTAACAGGAATAGTCATATCTTCTACATTCCCGTCCAATAATTCAACATAGTCCATCATTCTTTTGATGGTAGTTGATAGGCTTTTCCCTTGCCAATCTGATACAATAACCGATGATATTCTAAATTCGCCAGTATATTCAAATAAATTATTTAATGTAATATCCTTAACCCCGAAGGGGAATATCATTATTTTATTATTACCAGTCATAATATGAAATCCGTCCGGGGTTTTATCAACAATATTAATTGCACCTTTGTAGTTAATCTCTACTCCAGCAGCTTCGCCTGAAATTGAACATTTTCCATCACCATAATAAAGTTTAGTCACTTAACCCTCTAATATTATATTTACTAAAGCCACCACATCCAATATATTATATCCACCATCACCATTTAGATCAGCAGCCCATGCTTGCGTACCAGGCTCAAAGCCAATAGGCGACCAACCATCGAAATCTTCAACATCTCCGGACAGTATAGCCGTCGTCAATAAGACGACATCTAAAACATTAAGCCCACCATCGCCATTTACATCACCCAGTTCACTACCGCTTCCTTCTTCAACTTCTGGTTCTATATCAAAACTAAGTCGGTACATCCTGGAAGTTTCCCATTCTCCCATATCATACTCAGTATACTGATGGCTACGCATCCGTATCCACCCATTAATCCATACTGCGAGAGGATATTCGTCTTCAAAATCTACAAGCAAGTCTTCGGTTGGAATATTTATAGCAATAGGTATATGGGTAGTCTGCTCCCCTGCAACACCGGCAACACTATGATCTTCTTCTATCTCCAATGCACCATTATAGGCATCATAAGCTTGTGTTAAAGCATTTAATTCGTCTAATGCCCAAGTTCCACTTGTAAATGTAACCCACATTGTAAACCGTAGATTGCCAGCTTCAAACATTTCCTTAAAAGTATTATAATCAACACTTCCTTTTGGCAGGGAAATATGATATCTGGTAGTACCAACTTGATTGCCACACCATACATCTTCTATATTTACCCCTTCGAGTGGTGGAGTATCAAGATACTTTTCTATCTCAGAAGATATATTACCAGGTACAAAAACCCCTTCATCAAAAGTGCAAAGCTCATAGTCGTGGATAAAGGGAAATAGACCATATTGAGATGCAAAATTTCCAGGTTCTGCGGTGGTATAAGTATGGGGTGTGGCTTCCCATACACTAAGATCATTAGTATAATATTTTGGAACAGCACCATTTACCAAATCATCAAGGAGTGAAAAATCCATTGGATTGGCTGGAAGGTTAAGATCATTAACTATATATCCATTTATAGTATTGTCAGTATGATCGACAATCCATATATAAGAAACATTATTTAAAAAACTATTTATATCATCAGGTATACCATCACCAGTAATGTCTAAACCATATATGCCGCAAACAAATTCTATTTGATTCATATACCAACTACAATTACCACCCGAAGTCCCGGAATTTGGGTCTTGTTCAGGCTGTGGGACAAAATCTGTAGGAAATTCCGGTGGCAATAACCATTGAAGATATTCAATACCTACCCCGGCTATAAGTGGTATATTGTCAAACTCAGACCCTACTTGTGTATCAATATAACAAGCAGGGTATATACAGGCAGAAGAGGGATCATCATAAACTGCACTTGAATTATAATTAAGCGCACTTGCATCCATACATCCAAATATGGGCGCACTATGATGCCATGTCCCCCCGTTTGATGTACATATTTCTACATTCATTGGATCGCCATTCCAACCTGTTAAGCCTTCTTCATATACATCTTCTGGATAAAAAATACCCAATCCACCAGACGGAAATGCACAGTATTCATCCATGAGTTCATTGTCGCCATACCAGCAGCTACCATCATCTATATAAGTAGTATTTTCTGGATAATCAGCAGGATTTATAGTATTGCTGGCAGCATCCTGGGTGCATCCATGGACAGTCAATTCATTACTAAGGTTGTGCATCTGGATACATTCTATTTCAACAAATTCCAGTGTTTTATTGGTGGATGTTATCATAAAATATTTATAGAAAGCTTGTCCATTTATATTTGCCCCAGTCTTATAATTAATTCCGTAAGGCTTTACCCCGCCTAATATTTCACTAAAATTTACAATACTCCCAATTTCAAGGCTCAGATATTTCAAGGGCAGTTTCACCTTCATCTCCAAATGCTGATTACAGTGCCAAAGAAGTAACCATCTAACAATCTGACTGGCTGTGCTATCAACTGAAAGGTAAGGCTCATAAGCGATATATTTTCCACGATCATCTTCTATTATCAGGGTAGAATCTGCATCACGATCATAGCCAACTTCATCTTCATAAGTACCAGCACTGTTTGTAGGAAATCCATAATAACTTCTTTCATATTTATCTCCTTCTATATTCGAAGGATTTTCACTAATAGCCTGGAGGCTTTCAATATTATATTCTACCGAGCTTAAAAAATCTTCTTTAGCGTAATCCCAATGATACCTTAATGAAACCTTGGTATAAACTTGTTCAATTTTGGTGCGTGAAAAGCTGAAGTCAATCACATCATTTTCATTAATTTCATGACTGTCAGTTCCATCTGGATATGCTTTTAATATCGTATCCATCTTGAACTTACCCATATTATCAAACCTGGGGATATAAGGACTAAGAGAAGATATTTCTTCTATTAATTTTTTGGAATTTATTTTTTTATCAAGGGTGAAGGCGTATTTCCAATCATTATAGGATGGAATACTACCAACTGTTTGACCAAGTTCCTTCTCTAAAATATCCTTAATAATTGCTGGTGCTTCTGGATCATCCCCTTGGGCTGGTGTAAGTCTACCCCATACATCTGCATAATATTTTTGTTTTAATGGATTTTTAACCAACCCCCACTCATATTTTGAAAGCGCCGTGATACAAATATCAGCAGCAAATGACCATCCAATATTCCATGAATAGAAACCCACTCCTATTCTCAGTCCATAATCATAATCATCCCTCATTATTGTTTCTGACGATACTATCGTCGCACCAAAAGCCGGAGTTTCGCCTGGAGCAGTATAAATTAACTCATTGTTATATCCCGTTATCGCCAGCCCTTCATAAGTCGAATCGAAACGTGTGTTACAATAAAGCCTAATCTCAGCCGAGGCATCTGGAGTACCAACATTATTAGAATTTGCACCATGTAAGGTAGACTTCTGATGCCAATATACTTCAGTTGTATCTGCACCTATAGATTCAGCCGTTGCGTGCATCTGTACATACACAGTATCAAGGTGGGAATTAGAAGGTACATAAGCACCAATACCAGGAAAGATTAAATCCTCGCTATTGTTAAGATTCAAATCAAAACCATTCACGGTATGTGTTATACCCCCTAACAGTCCCCCTCCACCCCAATCGCCAACTTCATTTTCCTCTACTATTGTGCCGACAATATCTATTGGAAAATCTCCGAATTTAAGCCCTGAATTTATAAACTTAAACAAAACACTAGTACCTGACCCCTCACTTATGTGCCTACTTGGAGCAACAGTTACCCCACTTGTAGGTGTTTTATGACTTCTTACAGCAAGAAAGCCATCGGAAATAGGATTGCCTATAGATATGGACTGAAAATCAGATTGTTCTATGTGTGCATCATCATCCGATGTATAATCACTAGGGCTAGATAGTAACTGAACAATATTTGTACCCAATGTTGATCCATAATATTGTCTTGCCTCATGAGGATATCCCAATATATTTGTTCCAGCATCGGCAATAACACTTTCATCCATTGTTTCAGCAACTCCGACATAGTCATTTATATGGGTAAATAGATTAATATTCATTGGGAATGTAATAGAATCTGTTGAACTGTCAAATATTAGGTTTATAGTTCCAGCGTCAACTCCATAATCATTTGTTGGTGGGGCAACTTCTATTACCCCTGGACTTTTATCCACATGACCATAAACTATAGGAATTCTTTTATTTTTATAGGCATCTGGAACAAGAGGATCACTGGGGTCTAATATTGTGTCTGGTAAATCCCTGTGAAGCTTAGATTGGCTTCTGTCCTCAACAGTTATAGTTACCTTTTCATCATCATGGGTATATCTGCGAATAGTCCCGTAATATATTTGAAAAGCCTTTTCATCTGGTGAACTTGGAAGGTAAACATCGAAATAATGTATTGCTTTTGTGCTTGGAGATGTCCAAAATATTCGACATTCGTGATTAATAAGTGATAAATCACCAACAAGGTCACTAAACCGTTGCCCATTATAGGGGGCGTTTGATATATCCAGCGTTACACTTGAAATCTTATATTTACGCTTTTCTATATCAATAGATTCTTTAAGCGAAGGAATATTTAATAAAAGGGGCAATGGATTTTTCCCAGCTACAGACCCACTATTTGTGCTAATATACATATTCTCTCCAGCCGCATCATAATCACCGGGGTAGAGAGAAATATCAACCACAGGGACAAGATTGGTATCCCTGCCCTGAATATCATTTTTGAAATTGCCGGGAATATAAAGTGCCATTAGGCTTTACCCCATTTATCTACAGGACATTTCATCTTTGCTACACGGGTTTTAAATTTCATAAAACATCCACACTTTTTACACCTGTTCATCTTGGTTAGAAATTCACAGCCTTGACATAAATCCCAGCGATGATTAATAATTTCTTCATCATAGATAAGCTGTTCTTTGATCTTTTGGGGTATTTTGCGTAAATCCATTAACTAATACCGAAATCAGTACCCCGCCTGATTGCTTCCTTGATATTTTCAGCAAGTTCACCTTCGACAAAATCCTGTGAAAGAACATTTCCGGATACATTTACAGTTACAGCACCGCCACCGCCCTGGTTCATGCGGTTTAGGTTTTCTATTCCAACGCTATTTACTGCATTTCTTGACATAACAAATTCACCCTGTTCGGCTTCTATCATAGTGCCGCCCTGAGAGTGCCGCCTGCCACCAATCATGCCACCCTGTGCCATCTTTGGGGGCGCTTGAGCCATAATTGCCGCCGACTGGATGCCGCCGATAGTTAAAAGTGCTGGTTGTGCTGCCAACGCTGCGAAAAATGGCATATCTGCGAATTGTCGTACAACTGCCAATCCAATATTCATCCATACTTGCCCAACCTGTGCTAATTGTTGCATCCTGAAGGCTTTAACAAGCCCGCCTTCTCGTTTCTTTTTAATATCATCTTCCATCTTTTGCTGTTGAGCAGCGTTAGAGCGTTTATATTTGGCTGTTTTTTTAAGCTCTGAAATTTCTGATTGGTTTTGTTCTCTTATCCCAGCCATTATTCTATTTTGATTGGCGGTTACTAAACCTGCGATAGCCGAATAGGTTTCAGCATATACATCAGCCTTAGTTGCCAGCATTATCTCTTCTTCTTTGCCAATATTTTTAAAATCTTCCCCCAGTTTAAGCAGGGCAGCATCTACATCTATAAATCCATCTAACATTTCTCTGTTAGTTTCAATTATATCCATCTCTGCCCGTATTAATGCTCGCTGTCCTTCTTCGGTTCGTGCGTATGCAGAAATACCTATTTCAAGCGCAGCACTTAAGCGTTCATCGGCATCAGCAACCTTTTTTACAGCAGCTTCTTCTGCCCTTAATACGTCACCTCTTTGAGCAGCCAATATAGCCAGAGTCTCTTCTTCCATTCCAAGCGACATGGATGTTTTCATAGCAGCCTTTTCAGCTTTTTCTACATCACTAAGTAGATGTTTTTTGTTCTCCATCTCTGCCAATTCTTTTGCTACCAATTCTTCACGAATCTTGGCGCTCGCTGCCAATTCTTTTGCTACTGCGGCATCCGCCTGCTTGCTTTTGAGTATTTTTTCTTGTAATGGATGCAAGGTCGCATAAGAAGCAATTATTTCTTCTATCGCCTTAAGTTCAAGCTCAAGAGCTTCACGGCTCAGACCTTCCGCAGATGTAAGCTTTTGTTTTACAATCAAAAGTTCTGTGTTTGACCTTTTTAATTCAGATGCTTGTTTTTGTCGCAATTTTTCCAGAGCTATAGCATCTTTATCTGCATTAATTAATTGCAGACCCAACAGCCTCCCCTCGTTTAATATATCCTGCCTTGATTTTTCCATAGCAGCATGAGCTTCTATTACTTTAATAAGCTCAGAATGATGATCTATATTATCATCCATAATGCCATTTGCTTCTGTCAGTCCAGCTTCAAAATCATCAATTACTTGGTTTAAATCTGCTAATTTACCTTTAGGCCGCAATGCCCGGATCGAAACCCCATCAAGGGCTTCATCAAACAAGGTAACTGCTTCAGCAGCAAAAAGGAATTTACTTGCTAAATATCCAAGTCCTGCCGCTAAAAGACCTACACCACTACGAATCATTACTAATTTTAGCATTTTAAATGCCCCGGCAAGTGTAAATGTAGCCGCTGTTATTCCCGACATTGACAGGGCAACACCACCAAGAAACATCGTATAATTCCTAATTGCATCTGTATCCCTGAAGTGGATAACAAGGTTAGTCATCAATTCAAGAAGGTTTGCAGCGATAGGCATTAACTCCTTACCAAGCACCTCCTGTGTAACCCTAACTTCAGCATTGAAGCGCTTGAGCGTATTCGCATAACTCTTTTGTGTTCGTTCTAAATCGCCTATTGCATCCTTGCTACCCGCGGTTATTAGGTTTAGCCGTGCTTGTACTTTTTCCTGTGAAGTTAATTCCCGTTTGGTTTCTATTATACCGGAACGCAAGGCTTCTGCCGCAAGTTGTGCTTCTGTTATTACAATACCATATTTTCGCACGGTTTCATGGTTTCCGACCAAGGCACTTTGGAAATCCCTTATAACATCTGCATCTAATTTGTTATTGAAGCTGGCAACATCTAAAGCTAATTGTGTTAATGAAATAGATAATTTGGTTGCTTCTTTTCTGGCAAATCCGAGTGGAACAAAAGTATCCTGAAGTGTAGCAAGCATACCCTGTAATTCTGAAGATGCCCTGCCGACACTTTGTCCGAAAGTATTAGCCCATTCTCTTACAACATCAGCCTGTCTGCCGAATACCACATTGAATTTATTAGCTATTTCTTCTGCATCAGATTGTGCTTTTATTAAATCGAGCAATGGTCTAATAGCCATAGTCATAGCAAAAGAAAGAAGAAGAAGTTTATTACGAAGTGTAGCAAATGCACCTTGTAGTATATTGGCGGTTTTCGCATTACTACTCATTCGCTGTTCTACAAGATGCTGTGATTGGGCAAGTTTTTTATTGGCAACAGTAGCGCCTCCTGTTGTAACTTTTGTTTTTACTATGCCTTGTTCTAAATTCTTTTGTGCAGCAGTAAGCCTGTCTATAGCATTTATTAACTTATTAGCATCTTTTGCTACAAATTTAATTATTATCTTTTCTTGTGGCATCTATCTGATCCTTTTGTTTTTTAGCAAGTGCGCTTTTAATGATAAAAGCCCTGTCCACCCATTTCGCAGGCTGCTCTCCATAACTGCCCGGATACGGTGATATACCAAACTGCTCGCTGTAAATATATCGTTCAATATCTTTTTGTAATTTTCTATCATGTACTATATTCCGGCAACAAAAAAAAGGCAACTGAGCATTGACTGATTTAGCTATATCAAACTCCTTGCCTTTTTCATTATATTCTTTAGCCTCCTTAATTAATAAATCAATGACTTCCCATACATCCTCTTTGCAGGTAAAAAACCTATTTCTATCCCCAGTTATGGGAACTTGATTAGATTCATACGGAAATGTATGAAAGTTGCAACCCCCACACCATTCCGCATGGATGTTTATTTCGAGCTGGAGGCGTTCTCTTCCCCCGTCAGCAGTTTCTCCTGCATAACAAGGAATATCTCAGTTCTCTCTTCAAAG
>NZER01000280.1 GCA_002690445.1 Candidatus Pacearchaeota archaeon | reverse complement strand
TCGCCTACAGGATCAAGCGCCAGTCTGATAGCGTCTCTAGTTTCGTCATCCTCTGCTTCGATTAATGCCTTTTGCAATTCAATTGTGCGTTTATCCGTAAACCGCTTCTTGGCAAGTTCCTGCGCTTGCTGTATTGAAAGTTGCGCTGCTGCTGATGTTGTCCCCGCCGCTTTTAGCTGCTCTGGTGTGAAGGCAACTGTCGGCGCGACATATTCAGAAGGAATATATCTCAGCCCTGTGCTACCATCATTTCGTATCGTAAATTTCGGGCCAGTAGGCATCTGGCTTTGCGCTAGAACACTGGAAAGGATGTCAGATTGAGCTTGCTCCTGCTTACGTTTAAGATCAGCGGCGCTTTGTTGAGTTATATAACCACCATAGATATCAGCACCCTTTTGTAATACTCTTGCTAATACATCATTAGCATATGGATTTGAACTGACTTCAATCGGGGATAGCGCCCTCTTCCTAAAGGCACCCGCAAGCCCTTCTTGGTATGCAATATTAGGATCAGTGATGAAATCAATAGCCATTATCTTGGCCTTCCGAGATAAGCCGCCGCCAATGTCGTCGGTATACTAAGCGCTGTGGCCTGTGCCTGTTGCGCCCCTTGGAACCTAGCAAGCCTGTCGGCCTGTTGCGCTGCCGCCAAAGCACCGAGATCAGCCGGAGGTGGCCCCGCTACAGGAGCAAGTGAACCGGGCCCTTGCGCTGCTGCCTGACTGAACGGGGTTGTGCCTGTCAGCATCGCCGATAGCTCAGTCATGGGCTGCTGACGCTCACGCAGACGTTCGGCAATAGCACGATCTCTGGCTTGTTGCGCGAGCGCATACTGATTCTGGGCTTCTGCAATTTGCTGCCCCCTCTGGCCCGTCGCTACATCAAACTCAGTGCCCAGTTCCTGTAGCTGCTGTCCACGGCCCTGCAATATGTTGCCGAGTATGTTGGATTGCAGCGTTTGTCCTTGAAATACGGATTGGCTTGCCAGATCGGCCAGTTGATCGTTCTTCTGTTGCCGGAATAGCTCAAGCTCTTGATTAAAGGCATCAGAGCCTTCCGGTATGCCGCTGGTAATCAACTGCGTCCGCAAAGCTGCTTCCGCCCTGTCGAACTGCGGGTTCAGACGTGCTACGGCTCGATTGAAGAACTCGTCAGCGGCGTTGCTGGTGAAAGTATTGAGATCAGAAAACCCCGGCAACTGATAACTGGCACCGGCTGTTGAATAGGTTGGCTGTGCGCCGAATTGATCGTAGGTAAACGGCGCTGGCTCTCCCGGTAACCCGGCTGTAGTGAAGGCTCCTCTGTCGATCTGCCCGAGACGTTGGGTTGACAAGCCCTGCAAGCCGCGCTGAAGCTCTGCTTCCTGTACGCGCAAATCTTCATAGGGCTGTGCAAGAGTGTAAGTGCCGAGATATTGATCCGGCGCAGTCTCCCGAAATGTCGTGGTGCTATACGGCGTAACAAGATCAGGACGTGACAGAGCAGTTTGAAGTCGTGCTGCGTCTTCATCCAAAACCTGTTGATCTTGCTGTAACTGCCCGTAGTTTATAGGCGGCGGTGGATCTGGGCTACTGAACATGTCTCTAATGAAGCCCATAACCCAGCTCCTTTCTTAAAAGCACCGCTGTTCGTTTATAATCCGGCAACTCACGCTCCCATCCGGGGCGTCCAATAATCTCTACGAATCTGAAATTCCGCGCTTTGGCGAAATCGCAGATTTCTTTTTCTATCTGTTTTAGCTCCGTCAAATTCCCGCCAGCCAGTCCTATTCTCAGAGAATCGCCGAAAGCACAGGTTACTGCTGCTGATTCAAGCCCCTCAAACAACGTAAACGTGCCTTCGTCCAAGCCTTGCTCGACTTCCGCGCGTCCAACATCTTCAAATGCCTCTGTTGCCGGGGCAAGGAGTTCCCAGACGTAATCGCTCATCATAAGCCCGCCCCCACTTCATAACGAACGTCTGTCGCAAGCCACCTCACGGACTGCTGTGTGGTGCTGGTTCTAACACGCACGGCGGCGTTCCAGCCAATGTCGGCAACGCTGAACCATGCCTGCTGGGTTGTGACGGGTGCGCCCCACGTTGCCGAATCCCACGTTGCCGTATCCCACGCCGAAGCTATGGAGGACGTTGTGCTGGGCACGAAAGTCGTAGTTCCGTCACGGAAGTCGGTATCGAAGCCGATGCTTACCTCAAGATCGGCATCGCTCGCCATAACGGGACGGATTGCCGTGTACCGTTTAGGCCCGCTTCTGCCCCCGAAGTATATAAACGCCGTCTTGGCGACGGCCTCTATGGCAGCACCGGCGTCATCCGTGCCGCTATCCGCCTTATGAACCTTGGTGTTGCCGCCAAAATATAGATCGCTGTCGTAAAGCGCCCAGACGTAAGCGTTCTGATTGGTAAATCTAGCCCACGCTCCCGTATCCAGATTAACGACATACTGGATGAAATCCCCGCCTGTTGATGCCGGGACATTGATCGCCGCATAGCCGCCCTTCGGATAGATGATTCCCTGCCATCCAAAGACATCTTTGAAGTTGACGACGGAATCGTTGTAGCTGTTGCTGATCTTGTCGCTGATAGCGCGGTTGGGCGCTGCCTCGCCGGTTCCGAGAACCTGTGTCATGGGCAGAAGGCCGTTCTCTGTCACCAGGTAACAGTCTGATCCAACGCGAAGCATACACCGACGCCCTATGGGACGCCCTACCGTGTAAACACCTACAAGGCTCCACTTCGTGGCGTCAGACGGATCAGTGCCGCTGTACATGGCGATTTCGCCCTGATCCGTGTAGAACAGAATGTTGTCGTCCGGGCCGGACCCGCCGTCGCGTGTCCATGTGCTGATTGCCATCAGCTTGCCGCCCTTGCTGAACACGCTGCCCAGATTGACGGATGCAACCGTTCCGGCCACACTGTTCACCGGCAAATAGCCGTATGTCAGGCTATCCGTCAGGACGAAAAACAGCCGCTCTTTGTATACTTCCACATGGATAACATTGGCAGCGGTGATGCTGCTCAGAGTAGGCGTAGCCCATGCGGAGCCGTTCCAGTGGCGCGGTGCGTCTGCACCGTTGCATATGAACAGGAATGATCCACCTGCTGTTGTCATATTCACCCACTGGAACCGGGCATTCGACAGGCTGGTGATGACAGCAGCGCCGACTGAACCGGCACTGGTTACGTTGTAGACAGCAGTGCCGCTCGCAGCAAACATCGTGCTTGTCGTGCCGCTGGCGTAAACCATCAAGCTCTGAACAGTGGACGGCAGCCCGGTGACATGATCGTCGTAACCGTTACGCACCTGAACATGAGAACGGGCCGGAAAGAAGTTATCCAAGCGGATAGCATCGGTTTCCGGCAACAGATCGACAGAATCGCGAGTGTTCAAGCCGCCAATAGGCGACGGCACCGCGTTGCTCTGTCCTGTCATGGCAAGTGGAGAAGTAGCCATCACGCTAAACCTAACGCTTGCTGCTGTCGTTGTCGGCCAAACTGTTCATTAGCCAGTATCCTAGCCAGAATCTCCGGCGGAATATCCGCAAATTGCCTTTCCGTACTATCGGAAACAAACGGCTCCGTTACAGGCGCAGGTTGCGGCGGAACAAATACCTCCTGATTGCCCCCTGCCTGGGGGTCTTGGAAGCTGCCGCTTGGCGTCTCACCTTGGGAAAAGACATCTCCTATAGAAAAATCCGGTAAATCCGGGAATGCCCCGGCGATATCTTCTCCTAAAGCAGTGGTGCGCTGCCCAAGGGGATCAACAACATTTTCGTCAATAAAGTCACCCACAGCAGACGCACCAGCCCTGACGCGACTCCCAAGAAAATCGCCCAACCTGTCTACCGGCGCGGTGACAACATCAAATGCTCTGTTAATAGGATCGGTGACATTAGTTTCAAATCCTCTGAGGGCTGTTCCTATCATTCCTGTGTCCGCTCTAGCGGCATTCCATCCCATTCTCCCCAATGTAGGATATTCACTCATCATCATTGGTAGCCCAATAGCAGGAGATGCAAGCCCGGCTACGGTGCCTGCCAGCGCAGGAATCATCCCCATATTCATTCCAGCCGGAACAGACACATCACTGTACGGATCGTTTACCGAATAACCACCCGTTCGATCTGAATGTTGGTTTACAGTAGCAACATCTTCAGTTGTCGCAGTAGGATTGTTATTTGCAAGCGCAGTGCCGGGAGCCTCTGAGCCAATCCCGCCTTTGCTAATGCTGCGTGATAATGCCTCACGCCCCTTTTCTGTATAGGTTGGGGGAGCGGCAGGCTGCCCCCTGTAACCGGCGGGAGGCCCTCTATGTTCTACATAGTCAGGATTTAGATTTATAGCCTCTAGATTTCTAGCTGCTATTTCATGCAGTGCCTCTGGAGGAGCAACAGCAGCCCTTCGAGCAGCCGCCATTTGCCGCGCCATTTCGTTGCGCTCTGCTTTTCCCAGCGGATTTTCTGGCCCCAGATCTTGTACGGCCCTGTCTACATCTGCTCGTGACACGCCCTGATATTCCGAATAACCCGGAAGACCCGGATCGGCAAACCCCATCTCAAAACCAGCGGAACCATACCCTCCTGTTGGGCCTGTCGGATCGTCAATACCCGGATCAACGCCGCCGAATTCTTGAAAGCTGGGAATTCCATTAGCCATATACTGGCCGCCGCCGGGAGCAACGCCCCCGCCGGAAGCGCGTAATTGGAAGCCTTCTTGCGGCGTGATATAGGCAGCAGAATGCCCCGGCGGAGCGCCTCTGTTCAGCGTCCGTGCGAGCATTTCGCCATATAGATCACGCGCCATAGTTACCTTCCGGCACATTGAGCGCAAGAATAGCCCTATTCGGGCCACCCATTCGCAGAATCGGTTTCGCTCCATCATGCCCACTGTATTCTTCCACACGGGCCTGATATTCCATGAACTGCTGCTGGAACGGCAGTCCCTTGATCTTCAAGAACCGCCAGACGACACCCAGAATAACCAGTTCCTCTTCCAGAACGGTAGTCTGCGAGTCGCCGCTGAACTTGTCCGCATTGGCGGTAGAGCCACCGGACGTATCCACCCAGTACTTGGAAACGTATTCAAACTTGACGGATTCCCCTGCCGTGGGCGTCGGGTGCATAAGCAGCAACCCGCCACGAATGCGGAAATAGTTGGTGATGCCGCCGCTGACAACAGCCAGAATACGCTGCCATTCGGAGTCTGTGAGTGGCCCGTAATAGGTTCTGTCCGTCGTGCGGTTCCACATCGTGTTGTTGCTGAAGCGCCCGAAGTCGCTGGCGATCGAAACCATCGTGCCCTGACTTTCAGTAGCCAGAGTCGTATGGCTTCCCTCTTTAATCAAAATCTCCCACTTGTACCGCTGCACCTGGGCGCGGCCTTCCTGATTCGCACAAGCCTCAAGCTGGATAACAGACGTATCCGTTGACGAGGTAACCGCATCAGGCGCAGTTATCCCGATAATCTTTGCGGCGTCTTGGCAAATCGTGAGCAGCGTCATCCAACAGCCTGCCTTGGTTTAAGACCGGCCTGATCGGCAAGGTAGTCACGGGCCAGCTTACGCAGATCAACAGTCCCGGCACCCAGACTGCTGACGCTGGCGTCTGACAGTTCTGCCAGTTGCTCGACGGTATTCACATCCTGATCGACCAGAGTCTGCGCCCGTCGTGGGCCGACGCCCTTCAAAGCCG
The DNA here is from genome assembly GCA_002690445.1 of Candidatus Pacearchaeota archaeon. The sequence continues at coordinate 588 of NZER01000280.1, read as the reverse complement.
TCAACTCGGTGCCTTGTGGCCTTATATTGGCAGCGATAACCTCCCCGCCGCTTTTCTGGTATGCCGCCAGTTCCGCCGGGAAATGCTCTTTCAGCCATTCGACTTTCTCGGACACCTTGTAGAGCACTATGTTCGGATCACCGACGCGGCGAATTTCAATAAGATCGGGCTTTTCGTCTTCGCTCGGCAGAAACTCAATCCTGATATTGCTCATAGGCAGTTGTGCGGGGGTTTTTACGCCCCCGCACCTCCTCTAGGTTAGATGTCAACCGAACGCGGCCAGGTTCCCAGGCCGGGAGCCTCGCCGTCGGTTCCTCCACGCGCCGTCGTCAAGCAGATACCGCTGACGTTCGACTGACCGGAGGACGTATCGTCAAGCGAGCCAGCTGTTGCGGACGAATACAATTTAACGTCGGCAGCACAGGATGCCAGCACGTTCATCGTGACAACGCCCGTTAGCTGAACCCAGCCATACTCGCCGGAACTGATTGCTTCCGGGGCCACACCAACGATGTGCCCGTCATCAATCAAAGCCTTTGTGCATGGAACACCCGAAAAGGCTTCGGTTACAGTCACGACATCGTACTG
>NZER01000279.1 GCA_002690445.1 Candidatus Pacearchaeota archaeon | reverse complement strand
AATTGGCCCCATATGAGGAAATAGACCACAGAACCTACGAAAGCTTTATAAAGAGGCTCCCCCTAATAGATTATAGCAAACTCTCAAAATATGAACTTGAGGACCAAACTCAAGGGAAACAGGAGCTTGCTTGCAATGGTGATAAATGTGACATTTGATAAAGATATAATAACCGGAACCAAGAAACTTGGTAGAAACGCAAACCTCAATCCTGACGGTACTTTGAATCAGGGTATTCACTCCTTAGGAGGAGTAGAACAGCCTACTGATACGATAGTAGCTAGAACTCAAGCTGATGAACCAGATGAGGGTGAATTAGGTAGCAGAAGTAAAACTAATAAAGTAAATAAAAGCTATTGATAATTGTCAATAGTTATAGGACGGCTATTTAATTGTAATGATAGGGTCATTGTATTACCAAAAGTGATTTTCTTACTAACTAGTCTATGATTTCCCCTTATTTCTTCTTCTGTATTTAAATGAACCACACTTCCTAATTGGAGATAATGGCCCTTTGTAGCATCAATAGTTATATTATATCTTTCAAGTCTGGCTCTAACTAAATGTTTAATAGCTTCATTTCGTATAAGTGCTCTTGTAGGGTAATCTTTTTTAACAACATTCTTATCAATCATGGAAGAGACATCTCTTGACACTCTAGGGGTTAATGTACTACCAAAATCAACTGTGACATCATCAGTTTGTGCTCTGTTAGGTAATACCTTCCTTGTATATTTATATTTTTTAATTCCATCTCCAAAAGACAAGGTCATACTAACATCATCTAATTTCTTTTGCTTAATAAAATATAACGCCATTCCTAGATTAGTAAAATTAGCACCCATCTCATAATCAAAAATATCAAAAGGGTCGGAATCATCTATTGCCATCCTCATACCCGACAATAATATTCCATAAGGGTCCTCATTAATTCCTCTTACACCATTCATAGGTACGGGAGGGACTGTGTCATTCATAACTGATAAATCTATATAATCCCTTTCAGGAGTATTTATATTATCTTGTATATGTTTAAATATAAATTGTCCTAAGGTATAACCATCATAATTATCCTCATCTGTTAAATCTATTTTCGTAGCATAACTTCCCATAATAAAACATCTAGAATCAAAAGCAGTTATACTTGTATCTACATCTGTAGGCTTTACCGCTTGAATATAACCTATAAAATAAGGAACCGTGTCCTCACCACCATAATTGAGATAAAACCTAACTTCTTTATTTAGTAAAGAACTTTCAGCAAGGTGAAAACCGGGAATTTTAACATCTAATTGAGATAATTGATTAGAACCGGGAAAATTAACGGTTCCCGTAAAATTTTCTATTATTCCTACATCTTCTAAATACAATCTAGGTTTACAATATATATTTTGCGACATCGTCTATAACTCCTCCCAGAGAAATCTTATCTGATTCCATAACACCGTTAGCATCATGTTCTATAACATAGGCAACTTGCATAGAGACGCCATATTTTGGCATCATCTTACCAGTGGGCATATCTTCCGATATAGATAGAATCTTACCAAAGAAGCGAGATTTAGAGAGGTCTTTATGAGTAATATCTAAGAAAACAGGTGTACCACTCTTTTGATAGCTTACCATTAAGTTTCTTCCAGTTGCGTCAGAACCTAAGTCAATTCCGCCAAATCTCACTGTGCCCCCTTCTGCCCCTATTCTTCTTATATCAGCCTTACCTAGCCTATCTTCTACAATCATATATTTACCCTTTCTATTATAAGATAATGATTGAGCTATAGCTATACTATTTAAAGATACATGGTGTGGGTCTTCTATAGTAATTAATTCAATATGCTCATCTATCATAGGCCAAATATTATATATTTTTATTTGCTCATGAGCATCAGTGTCTACTGTGGGAGTTTTAGCAGAAATAGCTACTACTATACCATATCCGTCTTTTGTCCACGCTGCTTTGGGGTCAAGGGCTGTTCCAGAATCCTCATCATCATCTCCCAATATACTCCAAGTTAAATCATCAGGTATAACTGAAGCCCAATCATTAGGAATGTCCCATTTAATAATACCAGATTGATATAGCCGCTGTGTGTCGTCTACTATTGGTAGTGGCTCCCATGTGTATGAAGCTACATTAGAAGTAACTGTTTTTTTAGTATAATAAAGAGTTATATTAATAAGTGGTTCTGTAGCACCATTTGTTAATGTATTAGATAATCTAAAATATAATTTATCGTATTTCTGTGGCATCGCCGTTATGATAAAATTCTCTGGATGGTCGGTTATATTTGTAGTAGTTGCCAATTCAGCTGTTCCATTTCCGCCCAATATTACTGTATCACTGTTTTTATATGAAAGAGAAGTTAAAAATTTAGGTAATATTTTATAAATTATAGAAGAATTAGCGTGTGAAGATACTGCCGTTTTAAATTCTCCTCTGGTAATTGTTATAGTATCAGTACTTATACTAGCAACTTTACATATCTCTAAATCAGTACCAAAAGCTATATAATCATTAACAGTTAGTTGCGAGCCGCCAGAGGTATTAGTAGTAAAAGTACTATCTTCTGATGTAAAATCAGCATCAGCAACCGTTGCTGTTGTATTTGTTCTATTATTTACAACATTATTTGACCTACCGCTACCCGTTGCAATCATTAATTGCTTTCTGCCTTTAAGATATTCTTCTTTTAATATTTTAAGAGCTCCAACATTTGTAGCACTAGGAATTATAAGTGTATCAAAATCATTAGGATTACTACTTGTAATTGTATTCGTAGTATTAAAAGTTCCTGTAACATCATAAAGTTCTAACCATTTGTTATTTTTAGTAGTCCTATATACCTTTCCGGTTGCCTCGCTGGTGTCCTGAGTTACTGTTGCATCTTTAGTAAAACTAGCTCCTGTTCCTGCTGCTGGTAATGTAAGATAAACAGTTTCCCCACTATCTCTATCACTACTACCATTCCAACGTGTTATAAGAGAAAATCTTTGTATATCCCCCGCATTAGCACCATATACATTATGGCCGCCTGAAACGACAGGTAAAGGGTCTGCATTTGTATTTAAACTGTTATCTGTAACTTGTACTTGTGGTAATCTATGTAAATTGTAAAATCGTGAATTACTATCTAAAGGGTTGCCCAAAGTATCAAAAGTGTATGACTGTTTTATTCTTGACAAATTTCCATAGTTCAACTCTGTAAATGTTCCAGTATTTGTATAACCTAGCATATGTGTCATAAGACTAAGTGACCCACCTACCGCATTAAGAGCAGTATGTAAAGTTCCATCCACGGTTCGTTTATCCAAATCATATGAATAATCTTGAATTGAAAGATTACCCCCCGCTGAATAACTTTCACTAGCATCTAAGAAGGTTACAGTATAAGGGTCATTTAGTTCAACTATTGGGGCACCATTAGATAAAATAGCAATACATAAATCTGTATCAGGGTCTGGTGTGCCATTACCAGTAGTACCATCAAAATCATGAGACATTAAATAAACTCTATCAGTATCTTTTAATGTGGTAATATTATCTAGTTTAGCTTTATACACCCTATGTATATTAGATATTTCTCCTGTAGAATCAGTACCTCCTATTAAAACAACTGGAAGGGAAAATGGTGACTGAGCGTTCGCAATATTAGATACCTCTCCTGCCGTATAGTGAGTAATAGTCACCAATGGACCACTCGATGTAGCTGAAAACTGTGACGTACTATCTATAGCTGAAGCCACCGCCGTAGCTACATTATCATCCGAATCTCCACTAGTAATAGTAGCATTTATGGCGGTTGTTGTGCCATCACTAGGGACAGCTCCCTCATCTTCTCCATAAGTTAAAACAGTTCCTGCCGTATAAGCTCCTACCTCTGTTAAACCGGGAGAAGCGGTTTCTCCTGCAACTGCCCAAACAAATGTAATTACAAGACCAGCAACCGTTGCATCAACTGGGTCTGTACTTATTACTGGACCCGATACAGGTGTATAAGAAAGCCCATTGTTTATTTGAGTAGCTATAAGTACAGCAGCTTCCGTTGCATTAGAAGCGCCACTTATGTCTATCTTTTCTACTCCAAAAGCCCCCGCCAAGCCGCCCGGCAATGAGTCAGAACCTGAAACGTCGAACCACCAACTAATCTCAGTAGTTGAATCAGCCAAGGCAGACTGAAGGTCTAGAGTTACATAATGTCCAGCAAAATTTGATACTAGTGTGTCAGATAAAGTAAGAGTTGCAACTTGAGCTACTGCTGCATGCTTTGCACAAACAGTAAATTTTGTAGCTGTATCAATACTAGTATATAAATTAAATCTTTTACTACCACTAGGACTAGAATATCCATTATCAGCGCCAACAGTATCATCTACAACATCAGGAGCACAAGTAATTGTAGAAATTTCCTTTACTGAAGCAGTATAAATAGAGCCTGTAGGGACAATATCGTTAGTTAAATTTATAGCAGCGCCGCCCTGACCAAAACTACCTCCGGTCCAAACGCCACCACTCAGTGATGCGCCCGCTCCTCCTATTTTAGTTTGTGTCTCTAACGTCGCATATTCCCTTATTTGTTTACCTTCCACTGATGATGCTTCTAAAGTTACTGTTGGTAATGTACCTGTAGCGTCTGTATAGGTATATATTAAAGGTTTTGTACCTAATATTAAATCATTATCAATACCTGCATATACTCTTTTCCTATCTCCTTTTAAAATTGCTATAGGGGTTCTAATGGCAGGAATAAAATGAGGTATTTTGTCACTACCAGCCTTTTCTTCTCTAACTATTGATATGTTATTAATACCAGCTGCAACAGTAGGTGTCCCAGTGTTATATGTTAAATCTTCTAACTTATCATAACCGGGATTAGCATCGTTCGTATACCATTTTGATTGAAATCCATCTACAGAAAGGGCTTTAATCATAGGGAAAAAGGAACCGTGTTGAGTATATATATGGGATGTTATGGCATAATTTGTAGCCTTTTCTAATGTAATTAATTCTAAATTAGCCTTCTCTTGAGAATTGTCCTCTCCATCATCCCAATCAATCATTATTCCTGAACAAAATTCATTTGTTTCTATCCTATAAAAATATTCTTTATATACAAAGAAAGGTACAAGAGCACTACCATTATAAACAGCACCACCATTACTAGCAACTGTACCAACAGTCACTTGTCCTGTGGTTCCTCCTGCAAGAGCGTTTTCCTTTGTATTATATACTTTAATTATTTCTCCTGCCATATTATCACGTTCCGTCTAATTTAAATGAGGTCTTTTTAAAGGACACCTCTTGGGACATACCACACTTATTACCTCTTAAATTGTGGTAATCAAATATAAACATCTTAGCGTTATATACTTGTGGTGTTCCTATGGAAGTATCTGCAAGCTCTTCAAGTAACTTCGTTACTATCACACTCTGTGTTCCTTGTTCAGTAAATGAAACAGGATATATAATCTGCCCATTTCCATATATTATTAATTCTTCATATATACCATCATACTCTCCTATTTTCATGGTATATCCTGTGAGACCCGACTGGACATTTAAACCACTACCCCATTTAGTAGCAGTTTGTGTAGGTGCTAAAGGCCCACTCTGTGCTTCAAGTGCTCCATTCAAAAATAATTTCATATTCCCTTCTGATAAATCTGGGTCCACCGTTACTATAATACATGTCGGTGTCTCCCCATCTCTAGGTAAGCTTCTAATACTAGTTAGTTCGGTATATGTACTAGCACTACCGTATACCCTAGCTACTACTTTATTACTTACTACTGATATCTTAAGAGGTGAAATAGATGAAGCGTGGTCTAATTCAAGAATATTGCCGTCGGATGCGCTTCGTTCCGCAATCATATGTACTACGACACTCATTCCCTTAGTTACATTACCCCAATTAGTCCAACCTGACCTATAGGGAAATTCGAGACTACCTTTATTCCTCGTATCCAAAGCTCTGCCTCCTAAACCCTCTAGAGTTGTTTGGCCGATAGAAGTTTGAACAGGACCATCATAAGCTCCATTCGTAGTAGCATAAAGTATATCTTGATTTGTGTCAGTTATAGCCTCATTACCAATAGCATCAGAAGAACCGTATAGTTTCATCCTCATCCATGTGTTCCCATCTCCTCCTCTATAATCGCTCTTCAGAGTTAACCACGGTTGCCCATCTAAAATTTCATTCATAGGAGCATAAGCAACAATATTATGATATTTATCTGTTATAGAGCCCTTATCTACCATTAAATAACCATACCACAAATCATCATCATCTACAGCAAAGTGAAATTCTGGATATAATGGATTACCTTCATTAGGCCTAACCGCTAAACCGGGATTAGCCGGTGATGTATCAAAATATTTAGTTACTAACTGAGGCCAATTTTTATGTGAGTTAATTTCATTTGGTGTGTTAGGTGTTGCTGAAACATCAAAATCACCAGACCAAAATTCCAATTTAGCTCCTTGGGGGTTGTCTCCAGTAGCTTGAACTAAGAATGATATTATATCTCCTTCTTCTACGGTTCCTGCAATACTATCAATGTTTATTCTATTAGAACCATATTCTGGTTTAAAAGAAGCAAAATGACCGCCTGTACCTGTTTCATCACTATAAGCTCCGAATCCAAAATCTGTACCTACTTCAAAAGGCACATGTGGTCCTCCAATATCAAAACTTCTTAAATTAGCATATGGTGTCTTCGTGCTACTAGCATAAAATTTCTTTTCATTAAAAGTAACACCTAAATCAAATCCAGCACCTACAGGCGACGGAGAAGCAACTGGTATAATAGAACCATAGCCTCTTTCCGCAGGTAGGTCTTTTTGCTCTGATACACTATATGTGCCCGGTGGGTACATTGCATCTATGTTTATACAACACCAATATCTATATGGACATATCCATAAATTAGGTAAATTAGCTTCTGTTAAAAGCTCATCCAAATAACGTCCGCTACTGCGTATCACTTTAATAAGATTATCATTTCTTTCTTTTATAGTAACAATCGTTGCATCACCAGTAGTATTGTCAAAAGTTCCTGCATCCCACAACTTACCATATTTAAAAATTATATATTCTTCATCATCATCAAATCTAAGCATGGTCCTATCAGCAACTGTAATGACTCCTCCGTAAGCAGAATCAACACGACCTCCTCCGTCAGGACCATCGGCATGAGAACCTAAAGAGGATATCCTTGAAGAAGCATATATACATTCTCTCTTAGTCCAGTTAGTCATAGCATTCTCAAATTGTAAAAATCCTTTCTGAGAAAAGTTATTCACATAACAAGTAGTACCACCAGTTTCCTTTGCGTCAACACCAAGAGGTCCTGTAATTATATCATTATTAACATTATTTCCAATACTCAATTCATTAAATAGAGATACTCCTTGATGATTCGCCACTGAACGATTGGGTCTGGAAGCCCTAGTTGAGCCCGGTATGGCCCTTGCATGAAAGTCTGACATTGTGCTCTCTGAGGAGTTAGGAAGAACAGATGTTATTTCCAAAAGCTCCAGCGTGACCGAACCCGCAGTCGCGCTAACAGCAAGAATATCACCTTTATAAAATACATTATCAAATAAAGCAGCTGCATTCCATTTTTGCATTATATAAACAGACGCGGTGTCATTATGCGATGTAGCTGCATGACCAGCAACACCTCTTGTACAGGTCAAATTATTAGATGAAATACCAGTTACTTTCAGATATTCATCTCCTTCAATTCCAATAATATCATTAACTGTAAAATCAGTACCATCTGTCACGGGAATAGTGGTTACTGTATTATTAATATCGGCTGTTAGATTACTACCACTATCTTTAGCTATTTGGAAATTCGGGTCCGCATCTGCATTATCCATACCAAATACCACAAAGCCTGAATCTTTCCTCCTGTTAGAAAAGGCATCCACCCAATCTCCCATGGCGTTCCCATACGAATTATCGTGAAAACCTGCCTTCAGCCACTCATCCTCGAAAGCAGGAGGGTCATTATCATTATCATCTGTTTTGAAATCGTTAAATAATAAAAATTTAGGAGCAGCGCTTGAAGCGGATAAATTATCCGTTGTTTTAAATCCTAGTGCTATAACAGTGGGTGTACTAGAAGTTGTGTATTCTATCTCATTAGAAGCATCCCTACTACTATGCCAGTGCGGTAGATAACCGGGTTTAATGACACTCATATTATCTTCATTAATTATGTTCTCGCCAACAACATTACCAGTATTATTCTCATCAATAGTCATATTGACTAATTTAGGTTGTACTCCTGTAATCTTGAAATCATCAACATGACATACAACCTTTCCTAAAAAGTAGGGAGCAAAAGCAGTGGGTGTAGCTGTGTCTTCATCAACGGCAGGACTACCAGCTAAAAATCCTTGTGACAGTGAGTCTAAAGCTATTCCACCAGTGGCTACTTTCTTTACTCCAGCACATACAGCTGCTGTATCAGTTGAGTAACCACCGCCAGACATATTACGTTGATTGTATACCCATAAAGTCATATGTCTAAGCCATGAGGAATTATTAATTGGATTGAGATAATGCTGCTCCGTTCCGTCATCCATTGTAGAAATAAGACATATAGGTCCTTCGAAGACGGGCGGGTCACTGTGTGCCCCTGATGCATTACCATGTTCCTTCATAGAATCAACTAATTCAGTACTCATTTCATCGTCCGCTCTATGCACAGTAAGATACATTCTCCCCTGTCTTTCTTCAACTTCTCCACTCGCTCCATGTACATCAGTACTTAACTTGAATTCCAACCATGTGGCCTGAGGTAGTAAAGCCGCCTCTCCTGTAAGAATATTTAAATCATTCTGCCAAGTCGCGGATTCTGAAATAGGACGAACTGGTGTTGCAGCGGTTGGATAGGTCCCACCTTCGGCATTAAGAGCAGCAAAAGGTACTAGCTCCATTCCACCACGTGATGGGTCAGAAGCTGCCAAATCAACCACATTATGTATAACAAAACCCATCAAATCAGAAGCCCATGCAGTATTATCATTGGAAGGTCCGTGCCTCATTATGTAATCCAAGAAACAATCACTATCTAGGGGTTTCTTATTAGAAAATGTAAGAGCTATTCCTCTCCTAAGTGTTTGATAATGGCTGCTTCCAGTCTTAAGAGAAAAATCCTGAGCCATTTCTGGAATCATCATCTTGAAAGAAATCTCATATTTAGAAGGAGGTTCTTTATTGCTCTGAGAATAATCAGTCATTATATTACGCTCTCCTCCCGCTCCTTCATTTGCGTTCTCCTTATCTGAAACTGTTTGGAAAATTCTCGCTGGAGCAGGTATATTGAATTTAGAAACAAAAATATCCTGAGCCATTGGGTTTACAGTCCCCCCAAAATCAAAATCCAACTGTCTCTGAGGATGTACAGACACATCACAATCATGATAACACGCCATTCTCATGTTACCACCTTCAAAAGTGTTCTCTGTTGAAAAATTAATACTAGATTTAGCTAGTAGTTCCTCATTGGTACCTGTAGATTGAGCTGTAGTAGCACCTGACCCCGCTCCTTGTCCGGGTTTGGGATAATCTCGTACTTCTTTAATAGCATCCCACCATGTAGATGTTATAGTACAAGCTGTCTCATCCTTCTCTGTGATTGTGAACTCCTCATATACATCATCATATATAATCTTCTTTTTAATATCTTTATGTTTATATACAGGTTCAAAATATGGTCTATTGAGACCACTAAAGTCTCCCGTCTTGGCAGCGTTTGACAATGCTTCACCACGTTTCTTACCACCATAAAATGCTGTACCCGCAGCTACAACAACCCCTACGGGACCAGCAGCTCTAGCTACAGGACCTGCGTATTTAATGGCTCCTCCAAACTTACCAAACTTGCCTATATTTGTGCCAGTTGTGTATGCTTGGCCTCCTAAAGTACCCTGACCGCTCATTCGTCCTAACAATCCTAAATTACGCTGTGTTCCACCATACCACTGTACACCAGACTTAGCTGTAAAGGGCATTCTTAGAACCTGTCCACCCTTTTCAGGGCCTATCTTACCAAGATACATAGCTTTAGATGCTGATGCACCTCCAGCAACAGCGGGAACACCAGCTGCTCCTGCCACACTACCAGTAAAGGCAGGATGATTAAGCATACCTTGTTTATTTCCTTTCTTATTAGCTGGCACCCATTTTTCTGGTGGTTTAGAATCCCCGTCCTTAGGTTCTAAAAATATAACGGTTTCTCCCTTACTATTTTGAGTACCATAAAATCCAGCCATCTCTATCTCTAGACCTTCAGTGCCACCACCAACACTAGATATCAGTGATTTAGCCTTTCCTATCGTTCTTTGGTGCTCCATAGCAGTTTTTAAAGTTATATAAGGTTTAGTACCAGCAAATACCTTGCCGTGGCTTGTATATTTGTCCAGCTCATTTCCTATATCAGATGTACCGCTAAAGTCCTCTTGATAAGCATACGGTGTGCTCTCATAAGTAGCACGAGAAAGAAAGACCGCCATATCTGCTCTTTCCCAAGGGTAAGTACCAGTTTCTACAGCAGTTGTGAACGTTCTCTGTACCTCGTTCACTGGAGCGACAGCTCCCTCGTTTGCTATTACTTCACCTTCTTTCATTAAAAACATATTACAAGTAGGCAACGGTGCAAATCCTTGAGATGAATTAGTTGATGTTGCTATAAAAGAAGCTGGTTCAATAGTAACAAAATTAAAATCCATGCCTACTATATCATTATTGCCCCCAAAGGTTTGTTGAGGTCTTACCACAAAATCCAGCAATGCTATACTTGAGTCTAAACCTGCTGTTACAACAAGAGCTGGAGCATCACCATCTGATAAATCCCCAAAGGCGGTATATAAGGTTGTATCCCTATTATGCACAGCATCATACCCTGTATCAGAGCACCTGTAAAAGACTGTTCCACCTACTGAGTGTTCATCCGCCATATTTAATACCTCGCCAGCATAATGCCACTCCCTCTATCTGCGGCAAAGGTGAACGCTCTTGGTAACACTTCCGCTACCTTCTCTTTAAATTTATCACTATCATAAATATCGCCATGTATATTTATTACTACACCTTCTCCACTCGCCCCGCCAAGCATGTTCTGTGTTTTAGATGTGATAGTTTCTCCGGGTTCTACATACACCATTTGGTGGTTAGGTCTTCCACCTGTATCATAAGTTCTAGCAGGAACCCTCATTCCTAAATCTGCCGTTCCGTAATCAGCCTCCATGCCTGTCAAATCGAGCGCTTTAATCTCTGGTAATTCAGGCGATTTCATCATCTCCCTCATTAACTTCATATATGCATACCCTGCTACCGCTCCCGATGCCGCCGCCACTGCAAATCCTGCGGGTCCTCCTAACCTAGTTGATGCTAGTGTCTGGTAAGCAATAGCTACACCCATAATAGCACCACCTACTATAGCCCAAGACATAGCCGCGACGTGATTACCTTTAGCCTCCAACGTCATCGCATACAACATCAAACCCATACCCGTCATCGCAACCGCTCGCGTAAACATAACCGCTTGTAAAGCGCCCAATCGCGCTACGTCTGCCTCTGTAGCGTTCTTTGTTGCTACCACAGCACTAAGTTCAGCTATTGTATGTTGATTTAACATTATAGTTGAAATTGGAAGTATACCATT
>NZER01000278.1 GCA_002690445.1 Candidatus Pacearchaeota archaeon | reverse complement strand
TAAATGAGTTTGAAACTTCTACTCAACCATCAGGTGCAAGTGGATATTTTGATTGGAAAAATAAATTACGAGAGAAAGGGATTAAATTTGCTACTCCTGAAGAATATTTTGATTATTATCAAGAACATGGTAAGGATATTCCATAATGCCAGAAGGTAATACAAGCATATGGCAGGGATTAGGCCAATCTGCTGGTTTGGTAGGAGGATTAGGTCAAATGGGAATGACTATGACTGGCCCTATAGGGTGGGGCATAATGGCTCTTGGTGCTGGTATATCTCTTTGGGGAGCTGCAAGTGAACAAAGAGAAGCTCAAAAAAAGCTGAGGGTATTAAAAGACCAGAAAAAGAAATTAGAAGAGTCTAAGTTTTCTGTTGGTAAATTAAAATCTCAGAAAAAAACAATAGCAAAGCAAAAAACAGAAGTTCCTTTAGAACAGTTAGCTACTGGTGTTGGTACTGAAATTGAAAAATTGGGGGCAGCTGAGCAATCAATGTTAAGAAAAACAGGTATGGAAACTGTTACTGAAGTTGGTAAAAAGGCAGAGACTCAGGAAGGTAAAATTTTTGCACAACATGATATTAGTAAAAAAGCTATATATGGACAGTTAGGAGAAACTTTAATGGGTATTGATTTAGAAGCTCAAGACGCTATTAATAGTATTGATGAGAAATTAGCTTCAATGTCATCTCAGGAATATCAATTAAAAAGAGCAGCAAAAAGCCGTGCTTTTAATTTATTTACATAGGAAATAGTTATGGCTAATTCAAATATAACAGATATTACAGGGATTGTTAAGGAATATTATTCTGGTCAAAGAGAGCGTAGGAAAGATGAATTAGGTGCTGCCTTAGGCATGATGGAACTTGATATAAGACTTGAAGGAATAAAGGCTACCAAAGAACATCAAGCTAATGTACTTGGTTTACAGAGAGAACAATATGAATTTGCTGAGGAAACTCAAAAAGTAGAAAACTTTAGAAAATATTTAGATGATATTAGTACTACTAACGATAAAGCCTTAAATAAGGCAGTAACTGGAGTTAAGACATTTATAGAGTCTAATATACAGACATATTCTGGCATATCAATGCCATTAATTTCTAGTGGTGATTCTACAAATGTTGGTGATTATAGTAAGGCTATTAATAAATTATTAAAAGGAAAGAGTGTTCAGTATTTAGCTGAACCTCTTACAAGCGCATTAGTTAAAGCAAGCCTACCAACTCCTGACTATCAACCATTAAGAAGCCTTGTATTGGATATTACTACTATGGCCAGGACTAGGCCACAGCAGTATAAGGAATTAAAGTCATCAGGATTATTAGGTCTTGTAATTCCTATTGGAGGTAAGAGGGATAAGGATGCTGTTCCAGACCTTTTCAAAATTGAAAGAATAGAAAGACAAATGAAAATAGTAGAGTCTGGTTTAAATGCTCAAGATGCTATTAATAGGGAAAGAATTGAAATACATCAAAACCCTGAGAAGTTAGACATTACTGTTGACCCTGAAACATTTAAAATAATGTCCACTGTTGAAGATTTATCATCAAAATTAGACTCATCTGTGATTACTCCTAATACTTATACATCAGCATTAGGTTTTAAGGCAAGCTTAGACCAACAGATTGGAGTATTGTCAACAGAGTTTAATAAAAATCAAGAGGAAATAAATACCTTAAAACAAAGAATTACTCGGACTAAAGAGTTACCAGGACATAATACTGAACATTTAGCTGTATTAGAAGACAACTTATCAGGTTTAGAAACATCTCAAGTTGAATTAGGGGATAGAATTAGTACTGCTAGAATTAATGCAAGAGATATGGGATGGTCTGTTGTTGATACAAACATAAAGAATTTATCTGAAAAGATTGAAAGGTTAAAATCTTCAGCTGCCACTGGACTTCCTGATAGAGATTTAGCAGCTGAATTATCTAAGGAAATAGTAGAATTTAAAGATGAATATATTACTAGTGGATTACTTGACCCTAGCCAAAAGGATTTATATTCCCAGTGGACTGAGGCTGTTACTGACTATAATGAAGCAGTTGGACAGTTCCACAGAATGTGGCCAACAGGTAGAGAATTTCAAGAAACTGCTCCTTTTAAACAGCTTGGTTGGATAAGGCCAATTACTGGTGACCCAGCTCAAACAGTAAGAGAAATGGAAAGAACGGTTAGAGTAGGAGAGCGATGGGGTGAAAAATTCATGGACTGGATTTCCGATTATCCAAAAGTAGAAAAATAATAATATATAATGCCTACTGACAAGCTTACACAGAATTTTCAAGCTGAGCTTGAAAGTTTAGACCTATTTCCAGGCGGTGGTTCATTGCTTGATACACTCGGTAGAATTCCTTTTGGTGAGCAGGGGCAACCTGAAAAGACATCTCGTAATATATATTGGAAATGGCCTGCATTTAATGAAAAAGCATCTCAAGAACCTTACGCAGCAGAACCTGCTGATTTAGTAGTAGATAAAGAACCTACTGCTACTGGTGGTATGTTAAATGCACTAGGGTATGGATTATGGACAGGTCTTGATGTTGCAGGATTTGGATTACCAGGATATGCTTTAGGTGCTGCTGATATGAGGCCAGAAGATACTATATTTGACCCAGAGGCTCCTGGTGCAAAATGGCTTGGAGCAATTGGTGGTTTAGCTGGATTTGTTGCTGGTGCTCCTTTAAAACTTGGAGGTCTTGCTGTTAGAGGTGTTACACGAGTCCTACCGAAGGCAATTAAAGGAGTAAAACCTTTAGCTGATGATGTTATTGGAGGAATGGCTAGGATAGGCAAAGAGTCTGGTCTTAGCAAAAAGGTAGTAAAGGAAGTAACAGGTGGATATAGAAATCTTGTTAGGCAGGCTCAATTTAAACCAAACTTTGCAAAGAATTGGGAGACTGAGGTTAATAGTTACTTATTAAGAACACTAAGGGATGGACAAGCTACTGGTAAATTTACAGATGAACAGGCTGGTCTTATTGCCAGAATGTTTACAAAGACCAGTAAGCTTAATGTATATGATAGACCAATACAGGATATTATGGGTATCATTACAAGGACTGGGTGGGCTGCTCAGAATCCTATAAAAGCAAGAGTAGTGGGACACACAGTACATGATGCTATTATGTTTGCAGCTATTGATGCTACATTTGAAGGGTTTAGCATGATAGAAGACCATGAATACGATTGGACTGCTCCTTTATGGGGTGCCGCTACTGGAGCTGCTTTTGGACAGTTGAGTTGGTTGAAGCCTAAAGGTAAATTAACTAAATGGAGTTCAGATTTTAAGGTTGGTATGAGAGCTGCCTTTCAAACTAGTCCATATAAGAAATGGAATTCACAAAGACTTGAAAAAACTTCTAAGTGGTATGGCGAGTTGTTAGAAAAGTATGGCAAGGATGAGGCTTTCCCAGATGCACTAAAGAAATCTGCAGTAAAGAACATAGAGTATGGTGGTAAGAAGTCTACAGTATCACTTAATAATAATAATATATTACAGGAAATTAAAACAAAGCTTGGTGTAGACCATAAGACAGCTAAAAATATTCTTAGAGATGATATAATAGAAAGTGAGAGAAAATTTTGGGGTAAGCAACTAATGACTTATTCCACCAAGGAAGGATTACAAGATGTCCTTAAGAATTGGAATAGATTAATTATGGGTGGTGTGGTATTCAATTTTAGAACTTTTGCAGAGATGTTCATGCATGATTATGAGCCTACTTTACATGATGTATTACCACACTTTCTTATAGGAGCATTCTTACAGGTTAAGCATAAGAACCCAGATAGATGGGATTTGAAAGGTAGTAGTATAAATGATATGAGAAGTGCCCTACATACATTAGGTTTTCCAGTAGAGCAGATGTCACATATCCCTTCTTTTAATGTACCACATCAACCTTGGGAAAAGGGAGTTCCTAAAAGAGTAGTTGAGTTTGCTGAAAGGGAAGGCATCATTTCAGGTTCAAATGAGGCAGTTTCTGTTGAATTACCAGAAGGAGAAACAAGTGTTGCCATAGAAAGAAACTATATGTTTGAGGTAATATATGACCAGTTGAGAGGTACTAATGAGTATACTAAACCTATGGCACAAATATCTACCAAGACTGCTGAGAAGTTAGTAAAAGAATTCCAAAAAGATTATCCACATGTTGAATCTGTTGAAAAGTTACATGATGAGATGGACAATGTTAATCAGGAACATACACGCCAATTAACAGACCAACCAAAACAAGTACTATATCAGATTGCAAGTGAAGATGCTGAGAGTGAATTAGGAATTGAAATGAAAGATATTAATAGTAAGCATGTTAGGCTTCCTACTAATATTCAAATATCTCAATCATTACTCGAATCTGCTGAGAAAGGTGAGTTAGAATTTTTAATACATAAAGAAACTGGTGCGGTTTTAAAGGGTAAGGAAGCGATTGATGCATTAACAAGTCATATGAATGGTCTTAATGATATAAATAAGTTTTTAATATCAACAATGGAAGCAGAACCTTTAGAAGTTGGGAAAGATGTAAAGGAAATTAAAAGCAGTGATGTATTACAATCAGTTATAAAATCTTTAGAGGATAGTGAAACCTTTATAAATAACACATATAAAGACAGGTCGAATTTTGATTTATCTTTTACATGGGAAGATATGTTTTATAATGGATTTGTTAAGGTAGTTGCAAGAAATAAAGCATATGATGTAGTAGAGAATATTAAGAATACGTTCACACATAAATCTGAAGACAGAACAGCATTACAATCATTTTTAACTAAAGCTGGATTATTAGAAGAAGTAGAAGGTGAATTTAAAAGACAGCTAATATCAAATACTTCTAATATGGATGTTAAAGGTGGGCCAACCGATGAAGCTAATGCTCAGGCTAAAAGATGGATAGGGAGAATATTGGCACTTCAATCAGCTGCTGGTGGGTATGATACTGTAAAAGATATGCCAGTAGACCAAAGGATAACAGTAGACTATCAATCTATTGTTAGTTTAAAGAATCATTTAAAGGATAAAAGAGGTATTGATGTTGAAGGTATGCCTGATTGGTTTCAGACATTTGCTGTTGAATCAATGCAGAAAGACATACTTAGAAAAGGTAATTTAAATACATCTGATATTGAAACAATATTATCTTTATCTGAAATAGGGTTTGCAGGATTTGAATCTGCTATTGAGGGAAGAGCTGCTGGATTTTGGGTATCTAAAATAGATGAATCACTATTACCAGTATCAGCTCAAAGTAGAGCAAGAGAGTTTAATGAGAGAATTGACTTAATAGTATCCAGAGGGAAGGGTATTGTAAAGACTAAAGAAGTAACTCCTATTGGTGAAGAAACTATAAACTCATTTATTGATGCAATGCATCAAGTTGAAAATAGTGCTGAGGGTGAGTTAACTACCAGAGCTGTATTAACTGATTTTATTAATAATTTAGATAAAGATTATTCATCAATAAGAGTACAGCTTGCTAAGGCAGTTGATGCTGGACAACATAATACAGCTCTTAGATTATTACAATCTGCAAAGGTTATTAAAAGTCCAGAGAATCCAGGTGGTAAGTATGCTTATGATTTCGATGTGCTTAAGAATGTTTGGGAAAAATTAAGTACAGATTTAGACCATAATATTGGTATCTCAGTTGACTATTCAAAGAGTTGGTTTGCTGAGCAGGAAGATATTGCAAGGATGGCTGCTGAGGATTCTCCAGAAATAAAGCACATGTCTAAGTTTGGATTGACTAACTTTTTTACAAAGTATAGAATTAATTCAAATTATGGTAGAGATTTAGTTGGTGTTCCTTTACAAAAGGTTATTTTAGAATTACATAAAAAAGGTAACACAACACAAGGTAAAGAATTTGAAAAACTTATTATTGTTGATGGGACATTAAGAGAAGATGCATGGGATTATGTTGCTGAAAGAACATTAATTGATAGAGATGGTAATTGGTTGTCATTAGAGGATATAGACCCAACAAAAAGCACTGATGAATATTTTAATTTAAGGGATGGGATATATAAAGATTTAACAAAGATAATATCAATACAACAAAATCAGGTTACATTAACTGGATTCAAGTGGGAAAGAGGCAATATAATATCTGAAGAAAAGGTAATGCAGATTGGTCAGTTTCATACATTCAATAGGAAGATGAAGTTAAATTATTTTCCAATAGACTTTTCAAGTACATATTTTGAATACGACCCATCAAATAAGTTCAGTAAGTTTTTTATAAGAGTAAATGATTTAAGTGGAGCAAGCGCTAAACTACCTCTAAGACAAAGAAAGAAGTTATCAGAGGAAAAGAAGGCGTTTATGGATTTATTAAGCGCTACTACAAGCATTGCTGGTGTAGATACCAGGGGAGGAACAGATAATAGACCTGAAAGAGGGTTTATATTATATAATCCAGGTGGAGATGCTCAGCCAGTTGCTTATATGAAAAGTGAAAAGATGGTAATATTAGACCAGTTTATTGAATTTGCTAATGCATATGAGAACAATACAAACATTTCTTTAAATAGAAGAACAGATATTACAAGAATAAAGGAAGCATATGAAGCTGCAAGGGAAGCTGAATCTGTTGTTGGGGACAAAGTCTTCACTGATGCATTAGATTATCTTCAGAATAGAGATAGATTAGGATTATCGTCTGAATCTGAAGGTGTAGAGCCTGGTAAGTTTTTTGAGGATTATCTAAGTGAAAATATTGATGTTACAAAGGCTAATGGTAGAATGAAGTTATATGATACTAAGAACTTTGTATTCTTTAGCCCTGAATATTTTATTGAATTACAGAAGACTTTGTCACCTCAAGATGTTACTACTATTAACAAGTATACAGTCCCTGGTGAAGTGAAGACTATGTTATGGAACGATGAAGGAAATGCTTTAGTAAAAGACCTGGTAGATAATTTTGTTACAAAATATGGACTCGGAGACAAATGGACTTGGCTTGAGCAATTAGGAGATGTTCATAATAAAGTAAGTGCATTTGACAGTATAGCGTTTGTAAGTAGGGACTTTATGAAAGCTCTACATATATTTTTAGGTCACAATTCTAATTCTCTTAATCCACTAAAGCCAGTAATATCTTCTAATGAGGGTGGAGCTTT
>NZER01000277.1 GCA_002690445.1 Candidatus Pacearchaeota archaeon | reverse complement strand
CATTGAGAGATTTCAAAGACTTATAAGAGACAAACAAATCTCCCAAATGGACTTGGCAAAGGAATTAGGATTCTCAAGAACATATTTAAGTTCAATCATCACAGGCAGATCCGATTTTTCAGGTGCCTTCATCAAGGCATTGTTCAAAAAAGGCTGGCCTGTTAAATATCTGATGACAGGAAAAAAAGAGGTGGAGGATGCAGATGGGTGGCAGAAACGTGCGTTGAAGGCAGAAGAAAAGTTGAAGCTTTTAGAGCATTATATTGAGCGGTTGGAAAAATTGGTGAAGAAATAACAGGAAGGAAAAATGAGATTCATTGCGACTTTTCATATAAGTCAAGAATACAACTGGCAAAGTTATGTCGAACAAATCGAAACCATTGAAGGAATTGTTTGTGGATGTGGATGCAATCCATGGTCTGAGAAAATATTCAATGAAGAAAAAAGAACCTGCACTGTTTTTGTAGAGTTTAAAACCATGAAAGAGTTCACAGAATCCGCAAAGAAAGCAGAGAGACATTTGATGGCACATGGAATCATTGAAGAAATCAAAACAGAGATTCAGAACATGAAAGAGGTTCTTCATGCCTGACCCAAAATTCAAACCTGATAAAAAAACGGTTCGGTTATCTAAAGACGGGAAGAAATTCATTGCCCGTTTTCATGAGTTGAAAAATCCGAAGAAAGAAAATCCTCCCAAAGAAATCCTCTGCACCGTTGAGAGGGCAGAGATTAAAACGGTGAGAGGAAAAAAGATTCAAAGAACTCCTGATCAAATTGAGGATTTCTTGGATCATCTCTACCGGACGAGACTCGCAGAAAAGACTTTGGAATTAGAAAGGGATTTGAGAATCAGAAAAGGAATCACTGAAGCAGAGAAGCATTTCTTTGATGAAGCGGTTTTGGAATACATGGAGAATCATCTGCCACACCTGGAGAAATCCACCCGAACAGAATATGAAAGATATCTTTCTTTTTGGGAGAAGGAACTAGGCAAAAAACTTCTTTCAGAGATCACCCCGTCTTTGATTGTAGGCTTTCGTGACCGGATGAAAAAAGAAATGATTGTCAGAGAAGAAGGTGGAAGATCAAACAACCAATTGAGAAAACCCTCCACTGTCAACCGCTACCTTGCCACCCTCTCCGGTGTTTTAACCTACTGTAAAACAGAAAAGTTCTGGTTGGATTTCAACCCTTGTTCTGCGGTGAAGTCTTTGCCAGAAGGAGAAACCAAAGAACGGATGTTATCTGATGAAGAAAAGGAAAGACTTTTTGAAGTCACCAGGATTGATCATCCAAGACTTCACCTTGCTTTGATAATTGCACTGACAACCGGAGCAAGAAGGATGGAGGTTTGGTCTTTAAAAATAAACCAGATTAACTACAAAGAACGAACCCTCACCTTTGATAAAACTAAAACTCATGTCAAAAGAACGGTCAAGATTGTGAACTCTGTTTTCCAGATGCTTGAAGAATACCAGAGACAGAATCCAAAAATAGGAGAAGCCTTTCTTTTTCCTTCTACTAAAAGAGGAAAAGGAAGTTATGATTTCAGAAAACCTTTTGAAGAATCATTAAAGAAAGCAGAGATTAAAAACTTCACTTGGCATGATCTACGCCACACCTCTGCAAGTTTTCATATCATGTCAGGAACACCGATTAAAACTATGATGGATCTCTTCGGTTGGAAGACTGAAAGAATGGTTCATCGATACACCCACATCCGCACGGATCACAAGTATGAAGCACAGGAAAGAATGGTGGAAAAGTTTTTGAAAATTGGAACGGTTGCGGAACGGTGAAAGCAGAAAAACAGGGCATTTTTGAGGGTTGGAACGGTTCGGAACGGTTCAGGCACAGAAGATGCCGTGGAAGAAAAGACAATGAATTCAATTGGATATGGCGCGCCCGGGACGACTTGAACGTCCAACCTACTGATTAGAAGCAAGTTGCTTTTGCAGTATTTGCAACGGATTGCAGATGCGTATAACGGTTCAGAAACGGTTGGGTTGATTCAATACATAGTCTTCCGCCTTTTCTTTAGAAGAAAACCAACGGGTTGAAATCTCGAAACCATCCTTTTCTTTGATCACTTCCCATGCTTGTTTGAAAGTGGAATAAGAAATGATGCAGTTTAATAAATTAAAACGATTCAGTGAACTTAACATATTTATTTCCTTTCATCCTTTTCGCATAGTTCCGGAACTTCCTCAGTGGTTTTCTGATTTCTCTTAATGCCTCGACTGAAATTCCAATGTAGTCTGCTTCTACTTCTTCAAAAGATAAATCATCCCAATTCTTTCTTTTCAATAACTCCACAAGGCTTGTCTGGGCATGGTGTCCAAATGGATGAACCGAGAATTGTATTTTCCTTTCTGGGCAATTCCAACACCTGAGAATCCAAGTCTCCGTGCTTCTTCAATCAAGGCCAAGGATCTGGGTCCGAAGATTTTAATGTCTGCACCTTTAGACCCGTGACCTTGTTGCAGATGTGCCGACTTTGGATATCCTCCAGAATCTTCATTGTGCTTTTCACATCTCACACCAGAGGAGATTGGAAGTGGTCCAAGTTTATCTCTGAGTTTTTGAAGCATCTCCATGAATGTTTCATCCATGTAATCCAACCCACATCCACAACGGCAAGCCATCTCCGACCTGGAGAAGTTTGGAGTGATCATGTCAACCATGACAACTCCCAAACCAATGATGAATTCTCTGCGTTGAATAAGTCAGAGTCATCAAAGTTTCCCGTCCGCTTCCAGCTTCAAGCGGATTTCGTTGACAATCTTATCATCTAAGGATGTGGTTGATTTTGCGGATGCCCACTCTGCAAGCATCAGCAAAACCCTCAACACCACTCTTTCTGATAACATTGACACCACCATGGTCTTGGCACATCCTGCAAGCACACCTGTGATCATCATCTGAGGTTTTTTCCTAGAAGGTTAATCATGGATTCCACTGCCTTGGTGTTTAAATCAACGGCTGTGGATAGTTTGTTCATTGCTTCATTGGATCTGTCTGCCAGTTCGAATGCTCTAATGTCATTTGCTTCATCACGGTCAATGAACGTCTGCCTTTCTTTGGCACTTGAATCAAACTGATAACGGATGAACCAGAAGGCCAATCCTGCAAAGATCAGAGGAGCACCTAGGGTCTGCACCAGTTCAATGATGTCTGAGGATGTCATGCCGTCTTCAAGGGGTGGATGGTGACCGGATGCAAATAAATCAAACATCATCCAGGATTCAATTCTGCTTCTTGTTCTGCCTGAAAAGTTGCCCAATCTGCTTTGACTGTATCAGTCCAGACTACATTGCAGACATCCTGGGTTTCCTGGGGTTCACCTGAAATGTCATCGCCAGGATGCAGGACATGACGGTGAAAAGATCGTGACAGTTCAACTCCATCTTCAAGAACAACCGTTGCTTGTCTGCAGTGAACTGCCTTAAAATCACCGACAACTTCTATTTTGTCGCATTTTATCTCTTTAGTTAAAGCCATTTTTATCCTTTGTTAATGATTTAACATTTATAAATCTGTCATATAGATCGCAGTAAACATTATATACTGACTCCCTGAACTCGGCGTCACAGTATATCCCGTATCATCTCTAGTGAGGAAACGGATCGTCGTCCCTCCTGGAGGAATAAATCCAGTGGAAGATCCTGGATTCCATGTATCATGAAAAGAATATCCTCCTGAGTATCCGTAAGCAGCGGAACTAGCTGAAAAAGGGAGTCCAGTAATGTAAGGATCAACTGCACTGTTTGTTACCCAAGCAGCAGAAAAAAACTGAACCTGAACTAATCTCCCAATCCTTGTGTAGTACCCGGTCTGATTCCCATAACTGGCAATTCCACCATTTTCAGAAGTCGCAGTCCAGGATCCAGTCTCATAATGGTTTAAGACCTCGTCTCCTGGATCCGTATCTGGTGATCCGGTTGCAGAAGTGGTTTGTGCAGCAAAATCAATCCCCTTTCCTGCCGTGCCCATGACCAAATTTCCATTATTTATGGATACATTCTGGTTTGCGGCATCCACAGTCAATGATGCAGTTCCGCTTCCGTCATTGAGAATAATCTCTTTACTGCTTTCTGGTTGAATAACCAAATGAGTTGATGCCTGCTTCAACGTCCCAAACTGAACTCCTCCATCCTTCAGTTTGATATCTGCCCCACCTGCATCAAGGATGATGTCACCTGTCGCATCGATGGTGGCATCTCCACCTGATGTCACAACAATTGTGTCATCTTCATTAACCTCGATTTTCGAGGCTCCATGGTTATTTTGTAGGACCAGATCATTGGTGTCATCTGGTTTGACTGTAGAATCTGCCATTTAAATCACCTCACATAATGAATATTGAACACTTTGATAATCCTTGTTTAAAAAATTAAAACGTGGAGGTTGTTGAAAATATCCAAACAAATTTCCTTTTTCTTCCTCCTCAAATGCTGAAGGCATTCCTTCCACAAACAAAACTGGAACAGGTTTGGAACGATATCCTCTGTAAAAATTCTGCAATGCCTGTGCTTCTGCAGTTGTTAAAACAGAAGATCCTTGAACCTCTCGTGCAATCGGTCTTTGCTGGTAGCTGTATCCACCTGTGGGTTGTCCCCGTCTGACAGAATAATCTTTGTACCCAAACTTAAATCCTTTTGATGGAGTTGGAAGATCCAAAGTCTTTCCTGCCCGTGCAATTCCAATTCTGATGGGATTATAAACCTGGGCAATGGATGCGGTTGCCAAGTCAGAAGAGAGTGCAATTCCACTGGATGCAGTTCCATCTCCGGTGATTGATGTAATTTGTGCAGAAGTTGGATCGGTGGTCACCGTCAGTGTGTTTGATGCATCAATGGTCAAAGTATTAGATGCATTGATGACATACGGAGAGGATGCAAAAGTGTTGCTGGAAACCGTTGTGTTGGTGGTCAAAGGGTTGGCAATTTCCAATCCTACAACATGGGAACCCACAAAGATCCTGCCATGATTTTGAATGTTGATTGCATCTCCACCAGAGTCCAACAACCGTCCTGCGGATGCTCCATCTCTGACCCATGATGCAACTGCATTGCCTTCAATGTTTGCACTTCCCATGTTCTGAGATGTGGTCAGCGTTAGCACTACTGATCCGTTATCTGTAACAGTGGTGTCAAAGACCACAAAGAAAGAACGGAGAAGGTGTGCTTGATTGACAAATGAGACATTCATAGTGTTCGGATTTCCACTCAAATTAGACTCTGCAGGAAAGGTGCAGTCCAAGGTTCCTGATTCCACCGTTGAACCTGCTTGATTCTTCAAAACCCATGTGCATGTGTCTGCCAACAACCCATGGAAAAACATGGCTTCTACTGGATATCCTGCTGATGCATTCAAGGAAATGGTGAAAGTTTCAGATGCTTGTGTGGTTGAAATCCAAGTTTTACGTGGTCTGTCATTTTCAACATTTGATGCAGGGAATCCTGACAAGGTTGTTCCTGCGGACACTGCACTGGTTCTGTCTTCGTTTAGAATCCGCATCTAAAAGGTTCTGATGTAGGCTGATAAATTTGCATCACCTGAAAGGGTTGTGGTTTTATTCTGAAAGTTGTAAGTGATCGAGCGTGCAATCATGTCACAGTTGACAAAGTCAATCTCCCGTCCGAATTTGAAACGGTCCCCTAAATTATAAGATGTCTGGATATCAGGCATGGTCACCGATGCAGATGCTTTGATATCAGTGTTTTTAATTGCAGTCAAAAGGGTGGAAACCTGTGATCTATCTGCATAGGAATCCGCATAGGCATTGACCTCAAACTCTGATCCAATGGGTTTGTTCTCCACTCTCACAAACTCATCATATTCAGTGACCTTGTTGGTTTGAATCTCTGTGACTTTATAAGTTGCACTTATTCCTCCAACAGGAAATCCGATCTTGAAAGACGCATCTACAATTTCATCTTCTTCAAAAGTAACAAAAGATGCAGGATTGTTGGCACGGTCTATTAAAAAAAGTGTGGTCCGGTTGCTGTCTGCAGTGTTCGGTCCAATGTAGAATTGATGGTTGAAACTCTCTGCAACAGAAGATGCAATCTCAACCAATGGGAAAGGTTGAGTCTGTCGAATCTTAACTGCAAGTGAAGATGCTCCGGTTGCCTTTGCCGTGTTTGCGGATGTGACCGTCAATGATAAAGAAGTTGCAACATAATCAAAGAAATCCTCCAATGTTTTTGCAGTCGATGAAGACAAAGTTGGTTGACCATCTGAATAAGTTGCAACGGTGAAGCTGGAGGTTGAGATTGAAGACATTGTTTCAACTCCTCCATCTTCTTTGAAAGATAATCCGGTGGTCAAATCCGTTGGATTCTGAAATGTGGTGGAACCTGTTTGAACCAGATTATTAAAATTCGTTACTGCACCATAAACCCAAGGAGCCGTCACCGTGTTTCCGTCTTGATCAGATACGGTGGAAACCGGACTTGTGGTGTATTCATATGGATACATGGTAAACCTCAAAGACTCTTCTGTGATGTTTTCAATCACCAAAACTCCTGTGATCCAATCATATCCGGTCAGTGTAGTCTTCAGTACAAAAGCATAAGTTGTTGATGGAGATGCAACCATGGTGGTGTATCTGGAAGATCCAAAAGGATGAGTGTTGTCCAGAGGACGGTTTTCTAAAACCACAAAACCACTTCTGAAATTTGCATATCCTCCACGGGTTGCACCTAATGTCATCACAGGTGCATCCAAAACATATCCGTAGTGGAAGTTTCCATCGTCTGCAACATACTCATCATCTGAAACCAAATAGTCTGATCCTGAAACAGTGATCTTCAAACTCAAATCTCCAGTTGCCATCAGTTTGACAGTGCAGGAAATTGATTGAAACGGTTTGCCCTTTGGTTGATCTCAACCCGGATGGTTGAATCATACTCATCAATGGCTTGTCCTGTTCCATCATAGATTGAAACTTCAACTCCTTTGCCCATCGAAAAACTTCCAGTGTTGATGGCATTCATGAAATCCTGACCATACTGACTCACGGCAGATTTCCGCATCACATACTCTCCTCCTTCCAGGTTTGCACCAACTCCTCCTCCTGAATGTGATGGACCCTGAATTGTTCCTCCATAAGGATACCTTTTCACCAAACCACCCATTGCTCCTTCAGGGTCAAGTTTCTTCAATGTATCAACAAAGGTTTTGAGTGCATCTGCATCAATTCCCAAACCTTTGAAACTTGCAGACAATGCATCAATGTCCAATTTCAACTGCTCCTTGGATGCTCCTGATTCAAACTCAGTCCTCATCACATCTTTAAGCATGATGACCAAACCCTTGAGTGCTTCAGGAAGCATTGCTTCTGCATCCGTCTTGGCCTTAACTGCTTCATTGAATGCAGTGATTTTCGCATCCATTCCTGTGATTCCTGCCTGCAACACTCCAGTGTATTTCGTCATGATTTGTTTGATCACCTCTGGTGTTTGTGCTCCTGCTCCTCCTTTGTTCAAGAAGGTTTGAATCTCTTTAAACATTCCTTCAATGGGAGTGTCTGCTTGTGTGATGCCGTAGCGGTCCAGAACTTGTTGCATGTTTTCACCTGTGAAATCTCCTGCAAGTTGTTTGGTCATGACGGATTGAATATCAACAAATGCTTTCTTCAGATTCTCAGGATCAATGGGAGTGGATTTAATAATCTTGTCTGCTTCTTCAATGATGTTTCCAAATGCCTTCTTGGTTCCTCTTTCAAAACCTGTGAGCATTGAAAAGAATCTTTTTTGAATCTCAGTAAATCCTTCCGTTGCAACGGCATCAAGAAACTGAGTGACTGAGGATGCAAATGCTTGAGTTGCGGAGCGTAAAACTCCAACTCTGTATGCAAGAATTCCCAAATCTTTTTCAATCTGTGCATAGTATTTGAGATGATCTGCATCCAACTCATTGGCTTTTCCCACTCTGTCTTGATATGTCTTTTCAATGTCTGCCAATGCCTGCATCTCGGATGTTGAGTTTTTAATTGCAAGTGCATAATCATCAATGGTTGCAGTCATAGACTCCACTTCTGCCTTGATCTCTTTTGCACGTTTTGCCATCTCTGATGCTTCTTGTGACGTGTCTTCTAACCCTGGAATCAATCCTTCTACTGCCTTATCAACAAATCCAAAAAGCATCTCCATTGATTTTTGGATTTTTGGAGATTTCATCAAAATACTAAGACCGAATTCTTGCCAGTTGAATCCGGTCATTTGGATCTTTCCTGTTACTTCATCTGTTTTAAATTCTATTGAATCTAAAATTGAAGAGAAAGTGTTGCTGAATCCTCCAACCCAACCGATGAGAGTTTGTTGTTGTTTTATTAAAACTTCTCCTTTCTTCTTTTGTTTTTCAATTTCATCAAAAACATCTTTATGTGCTTCTGCAGATTTTCCAACTGCTTCTTCATAAAGTTCTTGTATCCGTGTTGTTTTGTTTGCTTCTTCTAACAATTGTTTTTGTTCCCTTGTCAATCCACTGACCGCAACTTCAGCACCATTGATGTCTTGGATGATTGCAGTCCATGTCTTTTCAGTTGCGGAAATACTCTCTTCTGTTTTAATCCAATCCTTCAACTGATCCTTTACTACTTTCTTTTGTTTTTTCTGTTCTTCTGTCTGTGCTTTTACAAGTTTGTTTAAGTTTTTGGAACTTCCAATTTGTTGGGTCAAATTTTGAGAGAATGCTTTTTGTTGAGTAAGTGAAATTCCTTTTTGTTTTAGTTGGGTTTCCTCGGTTTTAGTCTCTTCAAGTTTCCTTCTGTTCATCTCCATCTGGATTGCAAGAATCTCCGTTGCAGATTCTCCAATGGTTTGTTGAAGTAATTCTTCTTTCGATTTAACTCCAACATATTCTTGTGCCTTTTTAAGTAAAGACTTCTCAACTCCCAAAGCCTTGATCTGTGCCTTGTGGGCTTTCTCTCCAAGACGGTTCAAAAACTTCATCCGTTTGGTCAATTCTTCAGAAGTTTTATTTGCCAGATTGAATGGATCAACTCCTTCAACTCCTTGAAAATAATTAATCCATGCCGTGAAGGTTTCCATCACCCTGTTCAAACCAATGATCAATGGAGTAAAGACAACGGCAGATGATTTAGAAAGTCTGTTCAATGCATCACCGAAGTTTTCAGATGCCTTGATTGCACGATTATCAATCACTCCACCATATCGTTCCAACTCATCACCATATCCTTTGATGGCTTCTGATCCGTGCTGAAGCATGTTGACCAAAGACACACCTTCTGAATCAAAGAGTTTGAATGCAAGACGGACCTTGTCTGATTGAGAACCCATCCCTTTCATCTTATCCGCAACTTCTAAAAACACTTGTTCTGTAGTCTTGGCTTTTCCACTTGAATCCGTCAGAACAATTCCCATCTCTTTGAGTGCTTTCTTTGCTTCTCCGGTTCCTTCCCGTGCTTCTGCGACCCTCCTTGTCATCCTTTGAATTGCCATATCAAAGGTTGATGCAGAGACTCCAGATTGTTCAGCACCATACCGAAACTTCTGCAGAGCATCCGTGGAAATTCCAAGTTTGGAAGAAACCTTTCCAATCTTGTCTGCAGTTTCAGTCATCTGAGAGATGAAGGCACCAATTCCCGCAACACCAACGACTGCACCTAATCCTGCCTTCAAAGAACCAAAGGATTTGTCCAATCCCTTCAGTGAATTCTGAACAGAATTAAATGCCTTCTTTGTCCGGTCCTCACCGGATATGACCATCTTTGCAGTTGCCGTTGCCATCTACTTGGATTGCCGTTGTTCTTTGAGTTGAAAATATGCCATCCATCCACTGAGTTCTGCGACAGAAAACTGCATCACCTCCTCAACAGAATGGTGGAGGTGTTCTGCCAACTGGAACAAAAAGAACAGTTCAGGATGGCAACTCAGTTTTTTGATGCTTCATCCATGTCATCTTCATCTCCTGCCATTGCACCAACAATCCTTGAAATGATTTCAGGATCGGTGTGCTTCATCAGTTCGATGCGGTCCACGGTTTTGAAAAGACGGTTTCCGTCTTCATCTAGGGCACGTTGAATCAATGCTTCCACAATGGCTTCTGCTTTCTTTCCTTGGTCTGAAAGTGAAAGAATCTTTTCTTGTTGTGAAAAATTGAGTGAGGGTTTGTAGTGAACCACTGCAGGCTTTCCTTCAATGGACCATTCAGGAACCTCCAGGGATCTTAAACCTCCACTCAACTTGTCACGGAAATGACTCTTTGCACTCTCTAGGATTGCACTCACACCGTTGCCGATGTCAGAACATTGGTGCCTGTAAAAGAAAAGCTTGCTGTGACAATGCTTCCCATGGCATTTGCTCTTGAGATAGACGTGATGATTGCTGATCCAGTGTAGTAAGTTGCTCCTGACCCAGTTGATTCAGGATACAAATACAAAGTGACCGTTGAACCTGCGGTCATTG
The DNA here is from genome assembly GCA_002690445.1 of Candidatus Pacearchaeota archaeon. The sequence continues at coordinate 3,109 of NZER01000277.1, read as the reverse complement.
CTCCTTGTCCGGTTGTGTCTGTTTCATCCCACATGCAATCTACGGTGCCTGAGAATCCCAAATAGTCTGCGACATAACTCCTTCCAGAGTTAGAAAGTGCAGTTGATTCAATGGTGTCTGCGGTTTCATCAAATGAAAACCCCGTGACTTCTGCAACGGAATTGCTTCCTACCTTCACAACTCCTTCTGAACCCTTATGAACTGCCATCAGATTTCCCTTTCAAATTAGATGGTTGTTTGCCTTCCGGCATCTTTTCGGACCAACCTTTTCGTTTCATCTCTTCTATTTTTGAAGGATGAACATCAATCGGATCAGTTCCTTTTAAATACATTTTCATAATTTTTTTAAATGGCTACATCCGGTGCATTCTCAAAGTATCGATAAATGACCGAATAGTTATGACGAATGATTCCAATGGGAGCAGTACCCTCACCAGAATATGAAATATCAACTGCTGACAAATAGGAATTAACAACCAGATTGTTGATGTCCACATCAGATGCCATGGCAACCTGGATTTCTTTTCCAATCTCATCCAATTCATCATCCAAGGATGTGGAATCCTGTGCGTATCCATCGACCATCAAAGTCAGAGTAGAATGACAGACCCTTGGATCTCCCATTGCTCCAATTTCAATTTCCTCATCTTGAGTGTAGACACATAATGCAGGCAGATCCGCAACCTCCAGAGGATAAACATGAGACTGGAAAACATTTGATCCGGTGCTGGATAACCCTGTCAGCATATTGACTGCAACCCTTTCTCGGATCTGTCTCCTGAGATGATTTGCCATTTCAAGTCCTCATTCTCAAATCAACCATGCCTTCATCATCTGGCATCACCTCCACCACCGTGTAGGTTGTTCCAGAGACAACGATGGTGTCTCCTTGTGCCACACTTGGGACATCAGAGGATCTAGCAGAGATGAAAGGAGCAGATGATTCCACTCCTACTTCTCCATCCACTTGAACTTCCACATATTCATTTCTCAACAATGCAGTGATGGTTGAGGATGATCCTGCGGAAGTATCTGTGAATGTTGCATCTGTGACTCCAAAATCCTTGAGGAATTGAAGTCTCATGTCATCAGTTTCAACCGTCACCTTTTCTTCTTCCGCTTCTTCGGTTCAGAATCAGATGAATCCAGACCAACGGCACGGTTGGTGGAATCATTCTGAACAAATTCAGCATTGCCTGAAGCAACATGCATGTCCGCAAGATGTGCAGGCAGAGTATGCTTCGAACCAACCTTTGCAACCGAATTGCTGATGATGGTCTGCTTCAGAATCCTAATGGTTTTATCCATATCAACTCCCTGAGAAGAGGAATGAAATGTTTCTGTATTCCACATTTCATCCCTGAATTAATTAGGCAGTTGTTTTGCAGAATGCAGTCGGCAGACGGACTCCCACATCAACGTCCTGCAAGGCATAGAAATTAATCGTTCCTGCACTTCCGTTTGAATAAGGATCTACCAATAAATCTAATCCTGAGAAGTAGGCAATCATCAATTGTCTCCATGCACCAAAGGTGAGTTGAGAACATAACTCTGAAACCAAAACAGGATAGCCCATAATCTTAAAATCATCTTCCAAGACAAATTTTCCTGATCCTGAATCCTTGGTCTTGACCATCATGTTGCCTGCAACTGTAGACGGACATGCCCATGCAAACTCGTCTCGTGGAAGAGACAAGGCACGGTTTCCTGCAACGGTGGACCAACATCCTACAACCTCTGCAAAAGTCGGATCATTCTGATCAGAGCATGTATTGGTTGAAATGCTCGAATTATAAAGACCCGTTGGTGTATTGGAGGAACCGTCTCCAGATAAAGCCTTGTCCTGAATGGCACTTGCAATCTGCTTCGCCATATCATCAACAATCAATGCTTCAATGTCTGGAGTCGCTTTTGCTTCAATCAACAACTTTTTGGTCAGTTGAGAATAGGCACCCACTGTCTTCGGTGAAAGACTCACCTGCTGAAGTGTTCCTTCAGATTCAGACGGTGCAGATCCTTCTGCAACCCAGTATGCAGTCTGGGATGCGGAAAGCCTTGGGATATTAACTGGACCTCTCAACCCTCTCATTTCAGTGATTCCAATATCTGTCAAAAACAGATAATGACGTAATCTGTCAATGAAACTGACAACATCCGTTTGAACCATGTATCCACCTGTTGCATCGGTGGTGTTCCAGTCTCTTTTCTGAGGTTGTTCCATCACATCAGAACGGAATTTCTTGGCACAGATGATGTCATCAGGCAACATCACTCCTTTACCTTCTCGTCCTGAATGTTTCTGATATTCTGCAACAACATCTCTTTCAAAGGATGCTTCTGCCTGTGCGGATTTATCATGTGGATTCACTTCTGCCCATAAGAGATTTGCAATTGAGAATCGTTGAACATCTTTATCAGACATGCCGATTGTTGTAGACTCAAGAGCCTGAACCGCATTGGATGTGCCCTGCTTCTCACGGTAATCCAAAACAATTCCTCTGAAGTCTGCGACACTGACCACGTCTTCATAAATTGCCTTTTGGGTCATCTCATGTGGAATCTGATGCCGTCCTGAAATCTCCCAAATCTCTTTGGCACGTTTCCGGTCTGCCTTCATGGCTTCTTTTTGTAATCGTTCACGGAGTTCAGGGTCATCCACCACTGACTTCTCCATGGTTTCTTCTAATGTATTTTCCATTGTTGTTGTCCTATATTGTTTTGTGTATCTATTATTCTCTGAGCGGAATGCTCCCACTTTAAAATCAGAGGGGATGCTCACAGAACTCACTTCTAACAACGTCCAATCAGTGACCCGGAAAATTGGGGTTTCAGCCCGACTTTCAGACTCTTCTTGAACATAATCATTGACATGATATCCAATTGAAACATTGGTTCTTATCTTGTCGATTACATCGGCATAAGCTTCTTTCGCCTCCACGGAATTTCCAAACCGTGCGGATGCCCGAAGTTTTCGGCTTTGGGTGTCGAGTCTTATGCTGTCAATTACACCTACCTGTCTTGTCGGATCATGATCCATCAACAAAGGAGCAGATCCATTTTCAAAACGTTCCAAATTGATGGAGTCCAAAGAATGATCAAGAATCTCCTG
>NZER01000276.1 GCA_002690445.1 Candidatus Pacearchaeota archaeon | reverse complement strand
TGGCGTGCAACCAGCGGTCCACTTCGGCTTCGTTCTGCTGGCGTAGGATCTGCTCCGCGGCCTCGGCACGCTCCTGCACCTGTTGCATCTGGGTCTGGTGCTCGGTGCTCTTGTTGGCGTACTCGTCCTTGAGCTCGGCGCGGATCTTCTCGATGCTCTGCTCGTCTCCCATACCGATGGCGCGGTAGAAGTCGAGGTCGCGCTTCATCTCGGTGAGGGCGCGCTCCTGTCGCTGCTCGGCCCAGGACACCGCTCCCTGGACCAGAGGGCGGATGGGCTCGGGCGCAGTGTCCACGACACCATCCCACGCGTTCCAGTCGAACTCGGGCAAGCCAGCAGGCGCAGCGTCAGCGGGATCGCCGGGCTCGTCATCGACGGGCGCGCTCTCGGACGATGCGGGCTCGGGCGTGGGCTCGGCGGCGGGCTCGGCGGATGCGGGCTCGGTGGATGCGGCGGGCGGAGTAGCGGGTGCGCCACCCTCGGGGGAGGGCGTTCCAAGCTCGTTGGAACACAGGTAGGGCGAGAAGTCGTTGTAGCATCGCATGTCGGTCCTCTACAGCAGCTCGGGGCTCTGCTGCTCGCGTCGAATCACAAACCCCGACGAGCGCAGCAAGGAGATGAGGTCCATCGCGCTGCCTCCACGGCGGACCACAGTCTGGATGATGCGCACCGCTTCGGGCGGTGCGTCGGCGACACGGTCGAAGGGCATCCGGGGGGCGTCGGGACCATCGAGCATGTTGGCCTTCGTCTCGTCGCCCAGCATCATGGGGCCGGATGCGGTCATGCCTTCGGGCGGAGGCCCCTCTCCGGGTGCAGTTACTTCGGCACCAGGCGCTTGCTGATCACGCGGTGTTTGACCAGTGCGGTGGGCGACCTCTCGGACCGTGTCCTCAGCCGCTCGGGCCTTGAACTTGTTGATCGTCTCGGCGGCGACCCGCTGGAAATCTTCGATACCGGACATGTAACACCTCTGTCCTGTTCTACCTCAACACGTTGGGGGTGTCCACGCCCGCTTCCAGATCGCGCTTGCGTGCCCGATCCTGCTGCTGGTGCTCCCAATTCTTGTAGCCCATGCGGTCGGCGTGGTGGTCGAGCCGTCCCTGGGCCTTCTCCTTCCACGCCTTGTACGAGGCCGACCCGGGCTCGTGGACGCGAAAGCGGGAGCCCTCACCCTTCTCCCACTCCTTCTGTTCCTTGCGCGTGCGGAGGTGGACCCCTGCGTCGTCCCACTCGATGGTGTTGGACGAGACGACCCCGATGGTGACGGGGACGGCGAAGCGCACCGGAGACGGAGCAGCACACTCGGGACACTCGACGGTGGCTCCCTCGCGTACGGGGAAGATGTCCTCGTCGTACCCGCAGTTGGGGCAGTCGTACTCGTAGATCGGCATGTGATCCTCCTATCGCGCGGCCTCGTACAGTTCTGTTCCGATGATCCCCGTCTGGTACAAGCGCTCTCGTGTCGCGGGATCGAGCGCAAGGTCTTCGAGCGTGCGTTCATCAACGTCACTTGCACGCAGGGGCCGGTCGTGGGCGGAGGCCAGGAACTCGAGCTGGCTGTCGAGTTCCTGGGCATCCGCGTATTTCTTCATGAACAGCAGCGGTGGGAGAGCCGCAGCCGCGATGGCTCCGCCGATCCCCGCAGGCGCACCGCGCATGTTGGTGGGCTTGCCGCCCGTGCCCTTGTGCTCGGCCTCACCCCATACGCTGCGCCCGTGACTCCGATCAGAGCGAATCCAGTCCTGCGGGGACGTACCCTGCATACGAGCCGCCTCCTCGATCCCGGCGAGTTCGCCCTCGATATTGCTCAACTCGAGCGCGAGGTGTCTGGTCGATTCGCCTGCGGCAGCCGCAGCCTTCATCTTGCGCATCAACCCGGGAACTTGTGCTTCGAGAGCGTTCCATCGTTGGTTCAGGCGTTGGATGCGAGGATCCCTGGTCGATGCTCGCGCGGCGTCCCACGCAGCGCGGTCGGCGATCTCGGCGCTACGCGCAGCACGGTCGTCCAGCGTTCCGAGGCGATACTCGGTGTGATCGAGCGCCTGGCTCGCACGAGCTCCGCGCGCCGGATCGTGGCGCGACTCCAGAAAGTTGTGCGTCGCGGCTTCGTTTGCGTGCGACAACGCTTTGCGCGCGGGCATGTCCTTGCGGCTGACGCGTGGAGAGGGCTTCGCTTCGTCCATCGTTGCCCACTTTGCGACCTCAGCGGGATCCGGCACGGGCAAGGTGCGCCATTCTCCGTTGATCAACTGCTGCATCGAACCGTCCGCCGCGCGGCGGAGGACTGGCGAGGATTGATTGCCGGTCGGACTCCGCTGTGCTTCCAACATCTTGGCCCACGATTCGTTGACGGCCTCCAGCTTCGCCTGCTCCCACGCTTGTGCGCCCTGGGGGTAGCGACCTCTGTTGAGTGTAGAACCGACCTGGGGGTCTACCGGATCGAACCCATCGCGCAACACACGACCCATGTGTCCGCTGCTATAGATGGGAGGCCCGCCGATGCCTTGCTCCTCGAGTCGCGCTGCTTGCTGATCGGGGTGCTCCATCAGCACATTACCAAAGTGCATCGGTGGGATCGATTCGAGAATGTCGAAGGCAGCGCGGCCCGGAGCCGACGACTTCCACTCCTGAAAGCGGCGTACGTCCTCTGCTGGTTCCATGGCGTCGAACGTCTCGCGGACGGCTTCCGCCCGTGCGTCTCGCTCGCTCTTGGTTTTCTTGTCCGGCATGTCTATTCCTGTTGAACGCCCAGCTGCTCGCGCGCAGCCTGGCTGGCATCGGGCCAGGACATGCCCTGCTTGCGTAGCTGACCGACCACCTTCCAGTAGATCTCCTGCTGATCGGGCTTGAGCATGTCGTCGAAGCTCTTGTCACCCTTCTCGGGCTCGGCGGCTTCGGCGCGCTCGGCCTCGGCCTCGGCGTCCTCGGCGACGGTCTTCTTGCCCTTGTCCTGACGATCCGTCTCCTGGCGGTCGGCCACGTAGGTCTCGGGGAACAGGTCGGCGAACGCAGTGTCCACTGCGTCTTCGCGCGCCTTCTTGTTGCGGTCATATCCCATGGATTCGGGCATTATCGTTCTCCTCGCGCCTTGAGTTCGAAGTCATCGAAGGCGTCAAGCACAGCTCGGCGGCGAGCGTCTTGCGCGCTCGCCCAGCGAGATCGTGTGAGGGGTGAATCTTGGATGACGGTGTCAACCGTAGCGGCCTGACCAGGGGGGGAGGGTTCGCTCTGCTTGCCCACCAGCTTGTCACGGGCCGAGCCGATGGTGTCGGCCACACCCTCCGCCTTGGTCGCGAGACCCTGCACCTTGTCGAGCCCGCTGCCAGCGCGTTCGAAGAAGCTCGCGCCGCCCGACGCGCCGCCGCCCGACGCGCCGCCGCCCACCTTCGCTGCGGTGGCACCCTTCGCTGCGGTGGCGCCCTTGGCGGCTGCTCCTTTCGCCGCCGCCATCTTCGCGGCGGCGCCCTTGGCCGCGGCGGCTTTGGCTGCGACGGCGGCTCCGCCCTTGGCAGCGACGATCTTGGCGATGAGGGCTGCGACGGCTGGCCAGGGCATGACTACTCCTGCCCGCTGCGTGCGGCGTACAGATACCCGAGGAGTCGAACCTTGGAGTCGATCACGGGCCCACCGAGCTTGTGCCCGTATTCCTCGAGACGAATGATCTGGTCGGAGAGTTCCCGAATCTTGTCGTTGATGGGCATGGTGTCCGGCGGGCGTGGATCGTACGAGGCTCGGTGCGCCTCGCGCACTGCGCTCTGTGCTGCGCTTGCGGCTGCTTCCGCCTCGCGCGGGTGCCGCGGGCCACCGTGAGGAACCTTCGGTCGAGAACTCTCGGCCCCCAACACGCGGGCGACTTCCTGTTGATTCTGGTGCTCGCCCGCACCGCCCTTGGCTGCGGCTGCGCGCACGCCCGATTGGAACTGCGCCGAGTCCTGAAACCGCTCGATAGCGACGTCGCGGAAGGTGTCTCTCACAGCATCGTGCCTGCTCTGAGCCGGTCCATCGTCTCTGTCATTGTTGTCCGACATGGCTACACTCCGATCCCGGGACCGCCCTGCATCTGCGCGAGCGCCTCGGGTGTGATGTCCATACCCCCTACCTCACCACCGGGGTTGACGCCCGGCTGCTCGATGCTCTCCCCGTTGGGGACCATCGCACCGTTGGGTGCCTGCCCAGGGGCGGGGAGCCCTCCCTCGGCGCCGGCCATCTGCTGCCCGGTCTGCGCTGCCTGCTCCGCCTCGGCGATGGCGTCCAGGGCTTCCTTGGACTTCATCACTTCGATGGGGTTGATGGACAGCATGTCGAGCAGCTTGGAGACGAGCTTGGCGCGCTCGATTTCGGGCAGCTGGATGAGGGTCGGGAGGAACTGCGAGAGGTTGCGCAGCTGGACCGGCTTGCTCTCGTCGGGGGAGTTGTAGGGGCTGATCTTGTACGTGAAGTAGGAGTCGTCCCAGTAGGCGCGGTGCCGCGACGGGTCCCGCGACAGCAGCGTGCCGCGAGAGATCGACAGGGAGTTGCCCGCCACATCGGCAGCGTAGACCACATCGTTCTTGCCCAGGAACTCCTCGTACAGCGCCAGCGTGGCTCGCCCGCACCAAGAGATCATGTCGTGGATCTCCTTGACGCGGCGACCGTTGCGGGTCTGCATGGCGGACATGGCGGCAGCTACCTCGGTGGCGATGTGGGCTTCTCCCACAATACCACGGTTGTAGCTGGGCAAGGCCAGCACGAACTCGATGGCTTGCACGATGTTGGCGCGCACCCGGTGGTGCTCCGCGGACAGCGAGGGCGTGGGCGTGTGGGCCACCGTATCCTGCATGGTCCGCCCGCTCTTGAGTTGCAGTGGTACGACGTCGCGTGGGCTGGACGCTTCGGCCAGCTTCGTCACGAACGAGGAGAAGTCCTGCACCGCGCTGCTGTCCACCATGGTGATAGGGATGCACGCCTGCGCGTGCTGGATCTGCAAGGTGTCCAGCTCGTTGAGCATCTGGACCAGACGGTCCACGAGCATCGCATCGGACACTCCCGTGGTCCCGACGAGGTCATCGTTGAACATCACGGGGCGGTAGGCGTTGGGGAGGAAGTGGTACGGGAGGTCCGTCTCCATCAGGGGCTTCTCGGTGTTGGCCAGCACGTGGTAGAGCTTGCCTTCGACGAGGTCGTGGACCTCGTAGACGAGGACCCACTTGAACACGGAGCTCACCCGCTCACGCGTGGTGTCGTCTCCGACATCGGTGAGCGCGCCTGCGCGCAACCACTCGGGGTACTTGTCGGCCTGAGCGTTGGACGACACCGATGCGTTGTACATGGGGCCGGGCTTGCGGGTCTTCCCGTCCCGCGTCTTGATCACCTTGCGCTTCGTCATCTTCTTGAACTGCGCCTCGGTCATGGGCACCGCTTCGATGACGTAGCGGTTGTCCTCCCACGTGGGCGCGTCGGGATCGACGTAGATGAGGCGGGGGTCGAGCGGGATGAACCGCACGGTCTTCCGCCGCGGCGACCACGTGGCCTTCATGTAGGAGATCCCGCACAGCGTGCTCAGGCTGGACAGCCGCCACAGCCTCCGGTGCAGCTGGTTCTGGCGGAACACGGTGTTGACGAGAGCTTCGCGGGTCTGCCGGCTGCCCTCCAGCGGTGGATACCAGATGTTGAGGCTGACCTCCGGGTTCGCCGGCACCACCCCAGCCACCAGGCTGTCGGTGTAGGCGTACAGATAGTTGGTGTCCACTGCTACCTGCTGCTCCATGCCGCCCTGATCCGACGACTTGCCCCAGAACTCGCCTCGGTACCAGCGCAGATGTCTGTCCCACCGCGCCCGCTTGGGCTCACCATAGTGCTTGTGGGCCTGAATCAGGTCCTGAATCTCCTTCGGTCGCATCAAAACCTCCGCTTGCTACGGTATACCCCGGCGTTGCGTGTCCTCCAAGGGTTCGCCTGCGATAGTTTCGTGGCTTCTTCCTGCTTGCGGCGCTCCTCTACCTCCCGCCACGTCAGCCCTGGCATGAGCACGACCTCACCCGGTTCGTACCGCTTGCCCCCTGGCTCGTAACGGGCGGGCATTTCGCGGCACCCGACGATGGCCATGAGCAGGGCGCTGACCTTGTCCCAGTGGTGCCGGTCGCGTCTCGTGTCACTGCGCTTGGCCGAGGCGAGCATGGCCGACTTCGCCGTCCGCTCCACGATCTTGTCGTTCTGGTAGGTGGCGCACTGGTCCACGAGGTCGGCGTCGTGCAGCACCAACAGCTTGCGGTCGATGGCTTCGGTGAGCCAGGCCAACATCTGTTGCCCGCTCGTGTCGCTCGTCCACACACCGGGCTTGCCCGGAGCCTCGTAGTACAGGTTCATGTAGCCAGAGGCTATCGCCATTGAGATAAGACCGGCACCGACTCCGTTGCGCTCAATGACCAGGAGGGCGCGGTTGTACTGGGTGCAGAGGCGCTCGACGACCTTCCAGAGTTCAGGCGGATCGATGATGCCCGCCCAGGTAGCAACCTGTTCCCAGCGATGCGCCCACACCTCGAAGACGTGGACGGCGGCGTGGTCACGCGCACCGAAGCCGGCCGGGTCCACAGCGACGACGTACTGCGCCCCGGGGCGAGGCTCCTTGTACATGGCGGCGGGCGGGTGCCAGGGTTCGAGGTCCATCGTCCGCATCCGCTCGATGATGGGCTTGGGGATGGCCCCACCGGACGGCACGATCCAACAACGCACGGGGTCGAAGGGGTAGTAGATGTCGAACATTTCCGGGCGGTGCCGGATCTGCCTGTCGTCGTCCATGACCTCTCGGCGGAAGGCCAGGTTCTCCTTGGTCAACCCCAGGTCCCCGTACTTCTCCAGCAGCCGGATCTCCTCCAAGTCGAAGCTGGACCCACGGGGCCACCGCCGCACGTTGAGCTTCGTGTCCCAGAAGGGGAAGAACAGACCCATGTGGCGTCCTCGTCGGGAGAACGCATCGCGCCAATGCTCGTGCCAGGCGCTCCCTGCGGTCCACGGCGTGGCTTCGAACAGCACCCGCACCTCCTTGCGGTTGCGGATCGATGGGTAGATGAAGCTCATCGTGTGGGAGAAGTCGGACCAGAAGGGGCACTCCGAGGCGTGGAACGAATCCGGCGACTGCCCGATGCCCACCGCGGGGGACTCGGCGCTCAGGGTGCGCATCTTCCCGCCCGTCATCGGGTCGAACGTCAGCTGCCGCGACTCCCGCACCGGCACCGTCTTGGCCTTGATCGGACCCGTCCAGCCCATGTGCAGACCATGCACACGGTTGTGCAGGTAGTCGGCGCGGTCCTTGGTGTCGGCGATGCAGACGTGGTCATGGCCAGGGGTGAAGCCCGCAATCGGGTAGGCGGCGTACTCCCCGGTCGTGGACTTGCCCGACTGGCGACAGGTCAGGACCGTCAGCCAGTAGTTGAAGCCCTGGTCGTTCTTCGGTGGGTTGGCGTGGTAGGTGAGCACCGACTGCTGCATCTGGTGCGTCAGCGCGCCGGGGTCGTACTCCGCGAACTTGCCGAGAGCCTGGTGATGGACACGCCCCCAGCGGGGGAGCGAGTACAAGGGGTTCCGAAGCTGCGCGAGCAGTCGGGTCGCTTTGCGCTGTGCCGGATCCATGGGGTCCTCCTAACCACGGTGGGGCAGGGCCTCCCCCTCATCTTCGTCTTCGAAGTCGTCCAAGTAGAGCACGTCGCCCCGGGAGTGCGCCACCTGTTGACGGTGCATGTCGTCGAGGTCGAGCGGAGGTGCGCCCGCGGACGGGGGGTGGGTGTCGCCCTCGATGGCGATGGGTGCTGTGGCATCGCCCTCGACTTGCATGAGTTGCTGGAGCAACACGTTGACGTTGGTCTGCTGCGGACCCACGAGGGTGTCCTTCATCACCACGAGGACTTCGCTGATGACCTTGGCCTTGATGACGTGGATGCGCCCCGAGGCGATCTCGTCGATGAGCGCCAAGCCGAGATTGCGGAAGTCGAGGTCCGTCTCCATCGGATGGGACAGCGCCCGCTGCATCGCCGGGCCTGGGATCCACGTTGCGGGAGCTTCGTTGGTGGAGTCGCTGGACATGGCTCCATGGTAGCGCGCCTGTCGCGCAGGGTCAACGGCGAGGGTCCTGGGATGTAGTTTGTGTAGGATGCGGGAGGTACTTCATCTTAACGCATGGACAGCACTGCTCGGAGTGTCGATTCACTAATGGTACCATTCTGACCGCTATCCTACACAATCTACACCTTGCCTACATCAATCATAATTCTTAAGGCCCTCCGGTATGGGGCTCTCCTCGGGGACTCTCGGGGGGCTCAACCCTCAAGTAAACTCTCAGGTGTGTAGCTATGACGTGTCAAGACTTTTCTGCCATATCATACCTTTAACCTTTACTCTCGTAAGCACCATGTAGTTTGTGTAGGATAAATAGTAGAAATGAAAGTCCCAGGATAAAAGCGGTACCACGCTGTAAAATAGTAAGAAATAGGGGCTCTCCTACACAAACTACATACGCGCCCGTAGTGGGCTTCCAAGCAAGCGTCTCGGGGTGTATGTTGGCAAACCCAAAGCTACACATCAGGTGATACATTAGGGTTGTGCGTTCCTGTCTGATCGTGCTATGCTACATTTACACTCTTGCCGCGGAGCTCTCATGCGAGGTCATATCAGCACCACAATCCCCTTCACCGCCTACATCAAGCTGGAGGCTTTCGTCAAGAAGTCCGGCCTCTCCCGCGCCGCCTATGTGCGCCGCGTCCTCGAAAATCATGTCGGCTACGACGGCGAGGCGAAGGCGGAAGCGCGTGTGCCCCCGCCGCAGTGGGAGGAGAAGCTGCGCGACCCCGCCTTCGTCGAGACCATCCGGCTCGTGCGCTCCTACGCCGCGGATCGCCTGACGCGCGGAGGATGGACGATGGGCTCACTGCTGCTCGTGGATGTCCAAGCGTGGTGCGAGGCCCGTGAAGTCTCCGCCCCCGGGCGCTCGACCCTCTACGAGATCCTTCGCCACGTCAACGGCATGGGCCTCAAGCGCACTGCGCGCGGCCTTGCCTTCGGCGTCACCGTCAAGGACAGCTGGGAGGGGACCGCATCGGGACAGCGCGTGACCGATGCGCCTGTCGATGCTGCCGCTACACCTTCCACGCCGGACCCCCCTCGGGCAGATCCGGTGGAGCCCACTCCCGCTCGTGACGCCACCCCCGATCCCGATATGGGATCCCCCGATACTCCAGCGCCTCCCACATCTGCCGCAGAGGTCCCTGCTCCCACGTGCGGCCCTGATGAAGCAGACGATCTCGTACAGCTTCTACTGTAGCTCCTACGCCGGGACGTAGCGGCTCGGGTATCGCCTTCGACACGTGCGCCCTGCGGAGCATGAACAGCGCCGTAGGGAGGTCTGCTATGGCTCGTGCGCGTAACGCAGGGGTCGCGCAGAGTCGTGCTCGGATCTCGTGCGCTCGCTCCTCTCCGCGCGCCTCTCCGCGCAGCATGAGCGTGTGCAGCTTCACCCAGCGCTTGATCCCGTCGCGGATGGAGTAGCGCATCCGGGCAAGACCCCACGAGGGTTCCACGAGAGCGTCCAAGAGCTCGGCGGGGATGCCCCAGAGCCACCACGCTGCGGGGGCTATGTAGCAGTTGACCTTGCTGCGCACCGCCATGTAGGGGGTCAGCATCGTAGGAGAGTCGATGAACCGAGGCTCGCCACCCTCGTCGGGTCCTCGGATGCTGCCTATCCACTCTGGCCACGCTCTTGGGGGGACCGCGAACGTCGGCTGGAACAGCAACCCCGTGATCAGGGGTCGCGTGTTCACGTAGTAGGATGCGCGCTTGCGATTGATCGTCTCGATGAGCCCTGTCGCCCAGTGGAAGCCGTACCCGAGCCCACGCCCGCCGTCGTTGAACAGGCATTGTGCATGAGTGAACGCCAGTGCTTTCCGCTTGCAAGGCCACATGGGAGGAGTGTATCGCATTTGTGACACAGTGCAAAGTGCTGAAAATGGATCCGGTGCGCGAGGAGGCCCCACCATGGAATGGTGGCCCAAAAACGGGATGCCCCCCGGCCCGCCACCATCGTTGATGGCGCGGACAGCGCCGCAGAAGCGTCACGCGGACGGGCGCTCGCGCCCGGCAGCGAGGCGCGCCCAGCGGTAGCGAGCGTGGACGGAGTCCACGTGAAGCGTAAGCGAGGGCGGACGGAGTCCGTCTCGCGCGCGATGCGGTGTGTCTCGTACCCGACGCAGTCGGCCCCGTAGGGGGCGGAGCGCGGACGCAGTCCGTGCTTCGAGTACGAGGAGTGCGCCAGCCGCAAGCGAATGCGGAGCAGTCGTGCAGCGATGTAGCCAGGCTCCGCAGGAGCCGGCGGCTCAGGCTTACCTGAGTGCGTCAAGACCGGGCGACTACCGAGGTAGTCCAGCCGGACGGATCGCGCGACACTCGAAGCACGAGGCGAAACCCGTTATCGGCGAACGCGCCAGCGTTCGTTGATATCGGCGTTTCGCCGAAATTTTCAGCGGTCACAGGAAAAGCCCCACAAACATCACAGACGAGGTCACGGTTGTGTTGTCTCGCTGTGATGTCTGCGGGGCTTGGCGTCTCAGACGCTCGTTGTGTTGTTAATCCAACGCTGCGATCCGTTGCATCGCATCGCACAGAATCCGGCGGGCTCGCGCTTCCTTGCGCTGCGCGCGCCAGTGCTTCAGGCTCCGGTGAATGTCGGTCCACGCTTCCGCGGCCATCCCATCGCGCTGCGCCTCTGTGGCTTCTGCGTATCGGGGATCCGAGGTGAGCATGGCGTGTACTTCGTCATCCAGGATCTGTCGCGCTGGTCGATGCGCGTCATAATCGACGTTCATTGATTCTCTCCTGTCGTATCGGCTCCGGGTCATCCGGCCGCCGGGTCAGCGCTCCAGGCCGGTGGTCTGGAGCGCTTCGTGGGGGTCGGCTACTCGGTCGCGTCGTCGGCGGTGGGAAGGCTGAGGGCCTGTCGGAACCTATCCAACGTGCCACCATACCATCCCGCGCGCTGTAGCTCGGCGAGCGCTTCACGCATCAACATCCGGTCGGCGCGCCACTCCGTGACATGGTCCCGGATCGCCGTGGCGCAGATGGCGCTGACATTGACGTCTAGGCCGTCGCGCTGTGCTTCCCTCAGGATCTCCATGTCGTCTGCGGGAACGCTGATCGTGATGCGCTGTGCGGGGTCGTTCATTGATTCTCTCCTGTGTCGGCTCCGGGTCATCCGGCTACCGGGTCGGCGCAGCAGGCGGGGGGCCTGCTGCGCCTCAGGGTAGTCGGCTACTCGGCGTCGGCGTCGGCGTCGGCGGGTTGCATCATGGTAGCAAAGGACTCGGGGTCCTTCTTCCACGTGGCCAGCGAAGCCTCAGCTGCCGCTTCCATTTCACCCCGCGGGGTGTCGGGGAAGATCACGGCCATGGCGCTCTGGGTGTCGCTCAGGATGTCCGCATCTGGCACGTAGCCGCGCTCGATGGCCACCTTGAGATCACCGCTCAGCACGGCCCACAGCTTGATATCGGCCAGTCGTGCAATCGCGCGGGGACCGCTGAGCGGAACGTCCAAGACGTTCCGTGCTGCGACCATCGTCACGTTGGACTCGTTGGTACCCCACCTGGCCACAGTGCGCGCGCTGGCGTACTCACCGCGCCCGATGGCGTCCAAGCTGGTGAGCCTGCCGTCATCGGTTACGGCGTGCCACGTGTCATCACTGAGGTCCAGCACGAGCACCATCGATGCCTTGTTCCCGGCGGACGGATTGCCCGATAGGACCACGACGCGATAGCGCCCAGGGAGCCCCTCCGGCTCGGACTGGATGACGATGGGAGCGGGAGCACGGGTCGGGGAGGTGTTGTCTCCGAACCACGGTACCTTGGCGCTCACAATCTCGTCACGGGTTAGCACAATGAGGCGGTTGTCTTCTTCGGTATTCATGTCTTTGTACCTTCTCTTTCGGGTAGCGCCTTCCCTCAGGATGAGGGGCGGTCGCTCGTGTTCCGGGTCTACCCGGGACTCTCCTCCGCCCATCCCTAGAAGACGGGAAGCTGGGCGTCGGACCATGCGTATGGAAGATGTCAAAGAACGGCGGGCCGCGCGGTGTGACCCGAAGGGTCCTGTAACCCGGCCAACCCAGGTACGCTGGTACCATCGGAGCGCATACGCCGCATATGGTGCTTTTAACCTGCGACAAAAAGATTGTCTTTAATTGTCACGACACCACGCGCGCGCGCCCCTCGGTTGGATGTCCAGACAACGTGTTGTAACACGGATCACACACACTACCTGAGACACAGCAGCCCACGGCCCAACAACACACGGCCCAACACAACACAGGCGCGACCAACCGAACAGCCTCATGAGGCACAGTCGAGCATCCAGGGTTGACACGTCCACAGCCCGGCCCGGCCTCGGCGCCGCCGCCGGGCGCGCGGCCCCCCGGGGGGGCCAAGGCGCCCCAGTTGGAACGGCGCCTCGACCCTGCGGCATCGGCGCGGCCAACGAGGCGAGCCCGCCCGACTCGACGGCGCGCCCCACTACCCAAGGGGACCCAGCCGGAACGGCGCGTGCTGTGTTGTAGCGCGCTGGCACATGGAGCCCCCGACCCCGACGGCGTGCTCTCGCTCGTGACCCTCCCCCCCTGGTCAGCCGGTCTGCCCTCGTGTGTTGTGTCATGCACGAGTGTACACACGAGACCGCCCGGAGCAAGGGACCTGGGCTCGAGGGGAATATGCACTCGTCAGTGACACGTCACCTGAGGGAACGGCGCGGCCCTCAACTGAACCGGGATTCAGCAGGGAACCAGGCGCCCGCTGATATGGTGCTTTGTAAGTGGCATATCAGCGAGTACCCCCTATACGCCCCGTTGTGCTGCGATGGGGTGTCGCTGGTATGGTGCTTACAACCTACCATATGGGCGGGTGACTTGACATGATGATACCATTCATGGTATTCTCGACGCATGTCGAGCGACACCAGACGACACGCCGCGCGCGCCCCCCGCAAAGCGGGGGGCGCGGTGCGCGTCGGATTCGCTGGCATGAAACGAGGGAACGACAGCACTACCGCTGTCGGTCTCGACAAGGAGAGAACCATGGCAATCCGCAAGCAGACCCGCAAGGACACCCGCAAGGTGTTCGCTATCAAGATCAGGGCCAACAACGACAACAGCGGCAACCCCCGCCGGGGTTGGCTGGTCTACACCAGGGACGGAGCCTATCTGGGGTTCGTGGACGAGGGCTATGGTGGGCGCCGCGCGCTCACCTCCCTGTTCCCCAACGCCCTGGAGCTGGCGAGCATC
>NZER01000275.1 GCA_002690445.1 Candidatus Pacearchaeota archaeon | reverse complement strand
TTCTATATGCGCTATGTTATCTAGCTTATAACTGTCTCTCATGCCCATGCTGAAGGTTTTATAGACATCTAAATAATCAAGCATTGATACACCTTCTACTACGTATTTTGTAGTAGTCATGCCAAAGTTACCACGATACACTCGCTGGTAAATTGGCTTCATAATTTCATCATGTACTGGGGAAAATAGTCTGGTTGCATCTTCTCCTAAGAGATTTCTAACTCGATTTATTACATACGGAACATCGAAAATCTCACTATTCCAGCCTGATAAAATATCTGGACGGTCTTTAACATAAAAATCTAAAAACCGTTGCAGTAGATCAACTTCATTCCGACAATGCACATATACAACATCATCCGACTTTGGAGTGTATGCGTTAATTCCCCATGTATAATACATTTGTTTTATAGTATCGTACACGGTGATAACATTTATCATGTGACTTGCTTCTTCTGGTTTTGGAAACTCATCTGGGGAATATGTTTCAATATCAAAGAACCATATCTTAAGCGGAAATTTAGTAAAATCATCAGATTCGTTTACCTGCCAAAACCTATCTATAAGAAATTGTTGATACGGGGTAATATTTTCGTAAACCTTAGGATCGTTTAGGTCTTCAATTTTTTTACGTCGATCTAAATTACTGTTTGCAAATACTTTTCTGAGTTTAGTACCGTATAAAGATATACCATCATGTCTATTTGAGTTTGTCTCGTGATAAAAATATGGCTGATACGGGCAGTCGGTTTCTATCCGAGCACCATTTTCATCCCATGTGTAGAGCCGCATGACTCGTTGGTTGGGTATATAAGCTAAATTCCTGTACACTGATACAAGTATAATAGAATTTTAAAAATAAATCAACTGATTCCGTTTTGGAGATTAATTAATTTACGACCTTTATCTCCATACGGGAAAGAGTAGAGTTCTGTATAAAAATCAATATTATTCTCCATCCAGCGCTTATCCATATATGTTCTAGATCTTTTCACCTCTTTTATATATCGCTTATAATCACTAGTTAGATACTCTATTTTAGCAATTAACTCTTCACCGGTTTTAAACTTATGAAACGCAGTTTCATAAGTACATAGGTCTTGACAAATACTAGGAATTCCAAAGGCACAAGCTTCAATAAACTTTAAATCACTCTTTGCTTTATTAAAATTACTATCTTCTAACGGTGCATAAAAAACTGTTGCATTAAGTTTACTAATAGCTTTTGGATAATCTACTAGATTACTCCATTCATGATATTCAATTTTCTTCTGGGAGACTAAATCTCGCAAAGAGAGAGGAAAACCACCAACAAATACCCATTGAAATTTGTCTACAGTTTTACGTATTACATCATTAACATGAAAGAAATCATCTTTTTGTTTGATATTGTTTTCAATATCAAAATGTGCGCCGCTCCCGCAATAAACCACTCTAGGCTTTCTTTTATGTTTTTGAAAGTTTTCCTTAATTTGATCTAAATCATAATATCTATCCATCCAAAACCTTGGAATAAAATTAGGTATTACTGTAACGTTTTTATTACCAGTCTTTTCTATATAATACTCCTTCATGAAGTTATTTGTAACTGTAATCTCGTCACAAATTTGCATAATTTCCATGCTTGTTTGTCTGATACTAGGATCTTCAAATGCAAATCTAAATTTATTATAAAACGGAATATCTTCTTTAAAAATAAGATCGTCTATTTCATAGATAATCTTAAAACCACACTCTCCTTGTATTTGTTTGAGCCATTTAATATAGTTTAACTGAGATTCTGTTGCTTGTCTTTGTATACGTATAGTTTTAAGTCCTTTATAGAAGTTTTTATCCCCTATCATTACAGTACCACCCTGTATATTGGCTTTACCGTAACAGTTAAGCAATAGTTCTGGCCATATCATTCTCCAATGACCACAACCAGAATAATCGGCATAGAAGTTTACCCCACGAGGTAGATCAGGTGCAGTATGAGTGGTAGATTTTGCGGTAACTTTTGGGGGTGTTATTTGCGTTATATTACTAAGACCATTGCCACGTGACAACGGGTTGTTTATGATAGGAGGACTAAATGGAAGTCGTTGAACATTCGCATGGAATGGTGTTATCATTATATAGATTTATTCAGTTTTATTTACTAAATCCACTCGCGTGGTAATTCCGTTTTTCTTTTCTAAAACAACTACATCACCTGTTGCTGCTTTAACAGATTCTTTTCTATGAGATATAATATAAATACTTTCACTATAAGTATCAATTCGCTCTCTTATAATATTAAGAACAAGTTCAACTCCCTTTTCATCTAAAGAGCTATCAAGTAATTCGTCAAACATAACTATATTATACGCAATGTCGCCTTGCAATCTTCTCATGTCCATAAATGTAAATAGTATTGCTAAGTCGATATTTTTTCTTTCAGCACCAGAAAAATTAAAATATGAACAATTTTCTCCTTTTTCGTTTACAATCTCCTCTTCAAAGTATTCGTTAAATCTGCATATACAATTTGCATCCATTTTTTGAAGATAATATAATAATCTATTGTTTAATACATCTAGTATTTTCTTTACAATAAATGATTTAACGCCTTCTTCTGATAGGATATATTTTACAACTTCAAGAGTAGATAAACTCTTATATATTGTATTAGAATTTTGTTCAAGTTGTTGTACTTCTTTTAAGTTGTTATTAATTTTATTATTTAAATCTTGTACCTCTACGCTTGTTTCTCTTTTTTGTAGCTCTGTCAAGTCTTGATTGTTTTTTTCTAAATCTTTATTTAGATTTTCAATATATGTCTTTGCAAGTTTGTTATTATTGTTTACTGTTTTAATATTAGAAATATATTGATTAATTTGACCTTGAGCTGTTATATTATTTTGCTTTAGCTCTTTAATACTATCTACTTGTTGATTTAAACTTACTATATCATCGTTACAATTTTCTATATCCTTAAGAATATTATTTTTTTCTTTTTGAATATGACTCCGGTCATTATTAGTAATCTGATGTAAGCACGTCGGACACACGTCGGCAGATGTACCTATATTATTAAGTTTTTTATTGTGAAATTCTATTTCAGTCTCATGTCTTGTAATTTTTGTTTTTACATTAGACAGTTGCGTTGATATATCAGAAATCTTCTCATTAATAACTTTAAATTTATCCTTACTTTTCTCAAACAACTCTTTATTAATATTTTTAATTTTAGATTTATTTTCTGCTATTTCGTCTTGTATCGTTTTAACTCTTTTTAAAATTTTATCTTTTTGTTCTTTGACACTATTAATTATATTTTCTTTTTGATCATTCAATAGTTTACATATATTATTTGCGTGATCAAAATCTTTAGTAATATGTTCATACTTTTTTTGTACATCATTATACTCGGAGCGGGCTGATAATAACATTTCAGAGAATATTTCTAAATTAAGTATTCCTTCTATAAATTTTCTCTTCTCTACTTTCCGTTGTGCCATGAACGGTAGTGTAGTATTAAGAGACATTATAACACAATTTTGAAATACCTCGGGTGAACTGTTGAGAATACTCTTTATTCTTTTATTAGTATTCGGAATTGTGCTTTCTGTAAGATCTGTACCATCGACGTATAAATAACATTTTGTAGGCTTTAATTTACGAACAATTCTATAATTTTTTGTTTTATTATTTTCATTAACACTGAACTTTAACTCTACATATGTATTCTTTTTATTAATAGAGTTTACTATAAACTCTTTTGATAATTCACGAATAGTTTCACCAAAAATAGCAAAATGAATAGCATCAGCTATTGTAGATTTTCCAACACCGTTTCGTCTGTCCTCTTTATCTCTATTAACACCCGTGATAACATTAAGACCGTGTTTAAACGATATCTCAACTGGTTCCTTTCCAATAGACAGGAAGTTTCGAATTTTTACTGAATTAAAGTCTACATACTTCATGAAAACTTATTATATAGATGTACAGTCTTAGTGATCACTTCAGCTTTATCCTCTACATCGAGAGATTCAATATATTCTATAATACATTGTTTAATGTTCAAGTCTCCAAACTCATTGGTTAGGCTTATTTTGTCACCTATACTAAATTTGTGTAAATAGTCTGTAGTAAAGGAAAATGGAGCCTCAAAGTTTATTGACGCAATAATTTTATCTAATAAATTTGACTTTATATCTTTATCTATTATAATCTTTACCGCGATATTGGACCAGCCTTTTTTCTTCGCAATATTTTTAAGAGTCTGTAGATTGGATAGATTTACCTTTACGTGAGTCGGAGAGATGTTGTTTTTAAAAAAATCATATTGTATGTTTTTTGATCCTAAGTCTAATATGTAATATCCTTTTTGATCTCCGATATCATTAAAGTCCATTTCAAATGGATTACCAGCATATATGATTTCTCCGTTATCATATTTTCGGTATTGTCTGTTATGGAAGTGACCTGAAAATATAAGGTTACATTTATTTAAAATCTCAGCTGATTCCATTCCATTCTCACAAACCTTAAAAGAATTAAAATTAAAATTTTGTAATTCAAAATGACCTACTATTAAGTCACAATTATCAGGTATATTCTCTACTTCAGTACCCCACGGACAGAATCCTATACGTTTATTTGATATAGTCTCTACTGACGGTGTATCAAACACTGTTATATTGGATCTGTTGTTTAATATTGATAGAGAGTGAATGGTAGAGTTATCTTTGTAGTATGCGTCATGATTACCAGGTATCATTAATATTTCAAAATCATTAAATAAATCTAATAACGTATTAGCAAAAAATAAAGTTTTTACGTTTATTTCATCTCTATAATGAAACAGATCCCCTCCAAATATTATTTTTTTGGTATTTTTACTTTTAAGCTCGCTTGTATACCATTGAGCCCATTTATAAGTTACATCATGCCACTTTTCACTGTTTTGATGTAAACCTAAATGTAGATCAGTAAAAAAACCAACCTTATGTTCTACTTCTATAGACATTTATGTATATAGCTCTTTATCGTAATCCTTTCCGGGTGCCATTTTACTAGACGATGCAGTTATATCTAAATCACTATATAATTGCTCTTGATACGCAGAAATAGTCTCTCTATATTTTTTTTCTTTTTTAATTCTATTAATAAATGCGTGATAAGCAATTGTAGTAAAATATGAAAATGGATTAGACGTAGAATCTAAATTAAATTTCTTATTTTTTACAGCTGCAATCATCTTAACTATTGCGTCGCCTATCATTTCATCCTTGTAGCTATAATTTATAAAATTTGGAGAGTAACTCAAACCAACAGCAATCTTACTAGTAGACTCCGCAAGCTCTTCAACTAAGTCATCTGATTCATAATATTCTTTTAATAGCTGTAAAAACCGTTTCGGACTAACGTAATACGTTTTTTTATTTTTTTTCTTTTTCTTTTTAACTGTTTTAATTTTTGGTTTCATTAAATTGTGTAAATGTGTATTTTATTTGCTCTGTGTCATATAGAGCTAATCTTTGTTCAACATGGCGCTGACCGTAACGTAAATTATCAGCAATATCAAAAATTATAAGCTCTTCTTTATCAATATGCAAGCGCAGACCTCTTCCTATACTTTGAACTATTTTAATTTTTGCTTTTCCACCTCCTCCAAATACAATATAATGTAAATTTTTAATATTAATTCCAGTAGAGAATATTTTCGATATAGCTATTACAATTACATTTTTCTGAGCTTCCATATAGTTTTGTATATCTTTACGTTGCTCTATATCTACGCTACCTTGTATAAAATATACATCTTTGTGATTACAGGTTAACTGTAAAGCTTCTAATAGTAGCTCGCCATGCTCTATGTAGTCAACTAATATTAATCCATTATTGTCGAGCTTGTTGCATAAGTTAGCAATTAGAGTATTTCTGTACTCACTACTACGTATAAATTCATTCTCTTGTAAGTAATACGCATTACTATTAGTACCGTGATATATTTCTGCTGTTGGAGTAATATAATTCAGCTCTAAGACGTGGACTTTAGATTTTGCGACATATTTATCATCTCTTAGTTCGTGAGCTTTTTTTTCATATAATTGAGGACCAATCTTACCAAAAATATTCCATTTATCTAAATTATCTGGAGGTAATGTTCCAGTAAACCCAAATCGATTAGAAGTTTTTACAGCTCGAAAAAGCTTATTTACTTTATTACCTCTTCTTACCTTGTGAACCTCATCTACTATTAATATATCAATATGCTCAATCCAGGATATATCTTGTTTATCGCTCTGTAATATACCTAAATTCGATATTACAACGTTTGTAGATAAATCTAACTTATCTTTACCAGTCCATTTAGACGTAGTAAATGATGTATTGTATTCTTTAAAATCGTTTTTTGTTTGATTTGCGAGACCTAAATCTGGTACAATAATTAAACATCTAAAATTTTTACTATAATTTTTAAAGTAAAACTCTAACAAGCTCGCCATTGCTAATGTCTTACCACCCGCAGTTGCTAGAATTACTGTACCTCTTCCATGACTAATACACGTGTTAACTATATCTTGCTGATAGTTTCTTAGTTTTAATTTTAAGTCATACGGAGTAATACTGTTTTTAGTTAAAGATGGATATAATATATCTTTAATCTTACTCTCTAATTTGAATAGTATATCTTTTGATTCACAAAATTGGATTACTTCTTCTAGTAATCCAATTTCAACTTTACCTTGATTAGTTATTACATATGTTCTCGGAGGTACAAATCTACCGAATCGCCGTTGAAAGTGAACAGCTTCGTTTTTTACGCTAAAGTGCTCTCTTATAATATTAACCTCAGGACCATCTATAATAGCGTGAGTGTTTGAAGTATATTCAATAGTAATCATTGAGTTTCAAGCTTCATAAGTTCTACTAAATTTTTAATATCATTAGTAGCGAAGCTTATATTTTTATATATATTTTCTAGATAATCAATGATAAGTTGTTCGTTCTTTATTTTTAAATCTAAAACTTTAATTTCTTTTTTATTTCGAACTGCTCTTTCTGCGATATTCCTACTAACTCTTACAGGTTCTGTATTTTGAAATTCAGTAATTCTATCTTCTAATGCAGATTCTCTCTTAAATTTAAAATTGCTTAGATTTATTTTATGATTTATAAGTCTAGCTGACCATTTATGCTTATTATTTACTAATCTCTCTTGAGTAGTAATAACTTCTAACCTGTCTAAATCTGTATCTAGGTTAGCCTCTTCGAGGTATTGATTGATGATATCACCAACATCCATATACTTATTATAGTACAATTGTGTATAAGTCAACTAAATACTTAAAATGCGCTTATTCGACGAGGCAGTAGTTCAGTATCTAGCAGATAATACAACGGCTTCAGCTGGTATGGCAGCTAGTGGCGGCCAGGGTGGTGGTGGGTATACAGACGACGATACATATGCATCCGGAGATGCTCGTTTACCTAAGGTTTTAGGATCTACTATAAAACGCAAAGGTAAGGTTAAGAAGACTAAAAAGAAAAAAAAAGCTAAAAAAAAACTAAACGAAAGTAAGTCAATATATGATTATCTCTTATTTCCACCGGAAGGAGAAGATCAAGAAAACATTGCCGCTAATATTGCAAAATTACAAAATAAACCTAACGAAGCTTATAGAGGAATATCTTCAGCTGAATATAAAAATTTAATTAAAAACGGTTTTGTAGTTTCTCGAGGAGTAGGAAATACACGTAAAGGTATAACAGGTTCATATGTTTCAGCTGACGTACAGTTAGCTGGTAGATTTGCGTTTCATGAATACAAAAAAACTGGTAGAGGTTATTTGTTAATATTAGATAGAGATAAATTACCTGAGTTAAACCCTGCAGATGAAGGTAATTACTGGACAGAGAAAATACCTAAAGATGCAGTTCTTAAATTTATTAACTTGCAAGATCTGGCTAGATAGTATATAATTATATAATGCCTAGTGCCGCAAAGCAAAAGGGTAACAGCTGGGAGCGTGATGTTACTAAAGATCTGAGTGAAACGTTTAATGAGAATTTTATTAGAGTTCCAAATTCCGGAGCCTATACTGGAGGCGCTAACTTTCACCGACTTGATAGATTAACGGAAGATCAAAAGCGTATGATGGATGGAGATATTATGGTACCTCCGTGCATGTCTAGATTTAAATTAGAATGTAAGAACTACAAAACATTCGATTATCATAAATTATTCACTACAAACAAAACCTTAGATAAATGGATCGCGCAAGTGGAGAGTGGTAATCTATGGTTTTTAATAATTAAGGTTACTAGAAAAGGTAGTTATATTTTATTTCCAACAAATTTATCTCATTATTTCCGATTTAAAAATTACTTGCGTTATATTGACAAATATATTATAACTAGTTACACAGATTTTTGGCAGAATAATGCACATGCAATTCTCAGACTTAACAAAACATACGCACCTGAGCTATAGGATACCAGATTCTTTTTTTAAAGTTGTTAATTTTACACCTATATTACAGTTTACACATAATCAAGTAGTCGCAAAGACATCTGAGTTTGATTCAGAGCTAAAGCATAATAATGCTCAACATAAAAAATATATATTTCATTATTTTATATACAATACATGCGAGATATTAAAAAAATATAATAAAAAATATAAACCGGTTATATTTTTTAATACAACTAATGAGCTTAATGTAGTATATAAGTCATTTTTAGATGTTTTTAGTAAGAAGTTTCCAGTAATTATATTACAGGAGGAATATAATTTTAGTGAGTTTAAGAAAAAAGTTAAATGTAATGGATATTGTGAGGAGCTTAGGGTCGTATTAATGCGGAAACTTAAAAAGAATCAGTCAAAGTCTTTTTACTTTAACAAATTACAATATTTCTGTAAGAAGTATGATCTTACATTTTTAGATAAAACATACTTCGAAGACATAAGAAATAAACTTTCTCTCCTATAAATAATTAAGATGAGCAAGTTTCTCAAAATAGTTCGAGAATATCAACAACCGAGCACTCCTGAACAGAAGAAGAAAGATAAGAGTCTTGATGCTACTAAATTAGCTCAACATGCAGTTGCTGCTGGTACTGCAACACCACAACAAAAACAGCTAGCGCTGAAAGCCGCCAAGGCGACAAAAGATGCCCTATCACAAGCATCTACAAAGAAGAAGGGTAAAGTGCTCGAGGCTGAGGATGATTTTGTACCTAGGAAAGGTCCTGAGACTGGAGGGGAATTTGAACCTACAACTCCAGATAGCTTAGCGCAAGGAGAGGAACCTACTACTGCAGAACCTTTAACTACAGAAGGTGAAACATTTTATGTTAACTTAGCGCGTAAGTCTTTATTTGTTGATTTAGATAACGCCGATTTAAATGATGTAGAGAGACAAGCTATTACCCAAGACGTCCGACCTGAGAACGCAAAAGAAATTGCTAAGATTCTGCGTAAGGTTGTTAGTGATTATGGATTAGGTGAAAATTTTGATTCTAAGATAGACTCTCTTATTGAAGATTTAGAATTAAAGGATTTAAGTAGTAATATCTCTATCGAAGACTTAAAAAAAAACGATAGAGTAGTAGTTCTTGTACCTGGAAGCTTTAAGCCACCTCATCGAGGCCATTATGAAATGGTTAAACAATATAGTGAAATGCATCCTCGAGGTCAAGTTCATGTTTTAATTTCCGCACCGTCAGCTAAAAGTGAAAGAAGAACTAAAGATGGTAAATTAATTACACCAGCTGCAGCTAAACAGATATTTGAACTGTATGCACAACCGCTTAATAATGTTACAATTAGTGTTTCTGAATTTCCATCACCTGTTACAGCAGCGTTTGAGTCTCTAAAAACTCTCGATCCTGGAACTACAGTTATATTAGGTGCTAGTAAAAAAGATAACGACTGGAAGCGTTGGACATCTGCACAAGCTTGGGCTGAAAAAGAAGGATTAGAATTAGATATTGCGAATCCTGAGGAGACTGCAGTTGATGTTGTATCTAATGCTATTGGTCGACCCTATAGCGCTAGTAATATTAGAGATAATTTTGATACTTTCGAGCAAATAAAAGCCGACCTCCCGGAGCATGTCAGCCCTGAGGAAATTAAAGCTATTTTTGACTTACTTTAAGTCTCTTACAAAATCATAAAACTCTTGCCTTGTAAGATCTCCGCTATCTAAAAATGCACCTGACATTCTAGCAGTTTTCATTGTACTATTGTGCTTAACTCCTCTTACACACGCACACATATGATCCGCTTCCACTAAAACCGCAACTCCTTTATTTTGTTCAGCTACAAGATCAATGTGTTTATGAATTTGCATAGTTAAATTTTCTTGAACCTGCGGTCTCCTTGAGAACCATTCAACAATTCTATTTAACTTACTAAGACCTATAACCTTTCCCTCTTTACCAGGTATATAAGATACATGAGCGTGTCCTATAAACGGTAAGTGATGATGAGAACAGAAGGAATGTACTGTAATATTACCTTGAAAAACTAAACCATCATAACTATCGACATTATCGAATGCTGTTATTTTAGGAGGTTCATTATAACACCCTTCTGCTAAGTCATTGACAAACGCCTTTGCCACTCGTCTCGGTGTGTCTGCGCTGTTTGGATCATTTCTCCAGTCGAACCCTAAGGCATCCATATAACACTCATAAGCAGCAGAAGCTTTTTCGATAATTAATTCTTTTTCTTGTTCTGTTCTTGGTTTATTACCGTTAGCGTATTGAAGTAGATCTTCATTCATATGAAATCATTATAATGTAATTAAATTGTAAATCAACAGTTGATTACTTTTAGGTTGTAGTTATAATAAGAATATATGAGTTTTACTAGTACAAAGGTTCTCGAGCTCGGTAGTTGTGCTTTTCGTCAGCCAAAGGCAGATTCTCACTGTAGATTCCTACACGGTTATAGATTAACGGCTAAATTTTGGTTTAAAGCTAGTCAATTAGACGAACATAATTGGGTAGTGGATTTCGGAAGTTTTGATCATTTAAAAAAGCTTCTTAAGAAGCAATTCGATCACACTACAGTTATAGATAAAAATGATCCTTATATTGAGAGTTTAGAAGGCCTTAACGGAGCTGGTGTATTAGATTTACGAGTAATGGATGGGGTTGGTATTGAGAAATTTGCAGAATATTGCTTCAAGGTAAGTAACAATATTATTAAAGAACAATCTGAAGGTAGGTGCTGGGTAGATAAAGTAGAAGTATTTGAGCATGA
>NZER01000274.1 GCA_002690445.1 Candidatus Pacearchaeota archaeon | reverse complement strand
CTGAGAAAAAGAAGATTCAAAACCATTTCCGGGAGCGTATCAGCGAGAACTTGGGAGTAGTGGGCCCGGATTTCAAATGGACATTGAAAGCAAACAAGCTAAAAAAGGTAGTGGACTATAAAGCGATTACCGCTGAGCTCTACCCGAAATATACAGATCTGTTTGACAAACACACAACATACGCAGAAGGCTCGCGCATTTTGAGACGGGCCAAGCCAAGAGGAGCAAAGTCATGAGTGCAAACAAAGCAGGCGATCTAGTAAAGTTCCTTGATTCCAAGAGCTTAGAAGTAGCTAAGGTAATGCCAGAGAATAAGAGCGTTGATGAAGCGCTAAAAATGGCGGTGATTGCAGCGACGGACAACCAAAAGATTTTGGACTGTTCCCATGTGTCAATCTATCGGTCACTCATGCAGACGTGCGGCTTGGGGTTGTCACTGAGTCCCATTCTGAATGAGGCCCACCTAATCCCATATGGCAAATCGTGTACGCTGCAGATTGGCTATCGGGGTTGGATTAAGTTAGCTCTTGAGTCTGGGAAGATCCAAGATATCTACGCTGAGACAGTGTGTGAAAACGACTTATTCAAAGTAACGAGAGGGTTGCGTCCCAATCTGGAGCATGAGTTAGCACCAGGCCAGAGAGGGGTGCCTACCCACGTCTATGCAGTGGCAATCTTTGAGAGTGGCTATGCTCGTTTTGAAGTCGTGCCCTGGTCCGATATTGAGAAAGCTAAAGCACTTTCCAAGAGAGGCGGGAAGACTAACCCCGCTTGGGCTCAGTGGCCGGAGGAAATGGCTAAGAAGGTGGCCATTAAGCGAATGGTCAAGACTCTGCCACTTGGCGCTAATGTGGCGAGGGCTGCAGCTATTGAGAACAAAGCTAATGATGGAATTTTTATCGACCCTGAAGTTGATGACTTAGACGATTTCATCGAAGCAAATCAAATCATTGACGCTAACATCGGGGAAGTCCCTGCCCCGCCATCGAGTTTAAAGGAGCGGTTGGCTCATGAGCTCAATGCTTGATTGGGCGTTGTTGTACAGTGGCCAGGGGTTTAACGTATTCCCCATCCATTCAATTACCTCTGGTCACTGTACATGTAAAGCGAGGGCTGGATGTACAAGCCCCGGCAAGCACCCGCACTGGCAAGCAAGAACACTGGAGTCTGGCGTAAAGAACGCAACTAGGGACGAAGCTAGGATCCGGAGTTGGTGGAAGAAGTGGCCGAACGCGAACATAGGGATAGCGACCGGTCGAGTTAGTGGTGTGCTTGTTGTCGATATAGACGGTGACATAGGTAGCAAAAGCATTAAGTCATTGCAGCGGCAATGCGGCAAGCTACCAAAAACGCTCACGGCTCAAACTGGGAACGGTGCGCATTTGTTCTTTCGGTGTGGAGATAACTCTTACCGAAGTAGAACGGGCGTAATGCCGGGAGTCGATATACGTGCGGACGGTGGATATGTTGTAGCACCGCCCTCGGTACATATAGCGGGAAAGCGTTATCGGTGGTCAAGCGATGCTAAGATAGCGGACCCTCCTATTTTTCTGAGGCAAATCTTAGTAGGGAAAACGGCGGTTGCTAGTTCTAGTCAAAATTTTGACAGGCCAAAACCGCATGTATCCCCAGCAAGTATCCCCGTTATCTATGATGGCGGCCGTAATTCAGAACTGTGCCGATGGGCGGGTAGGTGGATATGGGAAGATAAATCGATGGAGGAAGTTGAAGAGCTCTTGCTCGAATTGAATCGGCTCAGGTGCAAGCCGCCTCTTTCAGAAAAAGAAGTAAGGCGAATACTGAGGTCATGCAAGCGGTATCTTTAACGGCGGGAGGACAGGGCCAGCGAGCCCCAACCCCCCACCCCTTCCACACACATGAGAAAGGTTAGGAAGAGAATGACTTAAAATGGATTACAAATCAAGAATTCTTGCAGCGGTGAAGCGCTACGAAACGAAGCGGGATAAGGACCGAAAAACCGGCGAAGGTGATGACGAGCTTATACGAGCTACAACGACCAAAAAGAAAAAGCCGAAATCGAAAAACCCCGACGAATGGACAGAGCGACAAATACAAACAGCTATTGCAACGATACTCAATAAACTAAACGTAGTTTGGTGCCATGTTCCGAATGAAGGAAAGCGGGACGTGATAGCAGGCTCAAGGCTAAGGGCTGCAGGGCTAAAGTCTGGTGTTCCGGACATACTTATTTTTGAACCGGCCCCAAACATGCCAGCCGTTCGCGGTGTGGCCATAGAACTGAAACGTAAAAAAGGCGGACGCTTAAGCGATAAGCAAAGAGAATGGCTAGACAATCTCAAGCGGATAGGATGGCATACGGCCGTATGTAAAGGGTATGCCGAAACGATATTAGAATTAGAACGCTTAGGCTATATACATCAACAGGGAGTTAAGTAATGGCGAGACGTGGAAGAAAGCCGGGAATCCCCGGCGACTCAAGAGGAAGTAAGTTACTTTATCAGTGGATAATGGAACGCGGGTTAACATACACAAAAGCAGGCGAGTTACTAGGGTACCCAAAATCTAGGATATCTAGATACGTAACAGGGTCAAGAAAGCCCAACCCCGATGCTATGTATAAGATCTACAAGTTGGCTGACATCCCAATGTCATATTGGATGGAGGCTAGTTAACGGACTCTCCCCAATCGCTTATTGGCCGGACGTCACATTTAAACGCCACCCCTTTCGCTACTCGCTTTTTCTCTAGCCCGCGAATCTTTATTAACCGTTTAGATAGTGTTCGTTCTGCTATATCTTCACACCGACCAACTCTACGAGCCCAGGCTTGGTATTGGTCTCTCAGGCTTTGCAGTGGTGTAACAAGGTTACTGGGATAATCCAGACATGTCAGGGCAAAATCAAAAACTGCGTCTGAGTCCTTGCGCCAATCGTTGAGAATATCTTGGTGAGATCTGACTTCAGTATAGTCACCACGGCGTATCAATCGTGCCGCCCCGTGTAGGGCCCACATTATGATGGCAGAGCGCTCGTCCTCTAATGATGCGAGTATCTCCTCCTTTGTTTTACGAAACGGAGACTCTGAAAAGTTCTGGTTAAATTGGAGCGTAACAAATCGCCTAAAGAATCCGTGACTTGTATCTTTGGTTCTAGGAATCTCATTCGCTGAGAACACATGGCCGGCCGATGGTCGCAGATAGAACGGCGGTTGATATGGGAGCCGAGCCTCGATTAAGTCACCGGCCACCACAGCTTTGAACACGTCGGTTTGTTCAAGCACTGATGTTTCCGGTAATTCGCTAACGAGGTTAATCCGACTATCCTTTAAGCTGGCCAAGGAATAATCTCTATCCCACCGCCGAGGTGAGACATAGGTTGTCGTACCCTCAGGGAATAATAGCTCCCCAACCAAATCGCATAAAACAGATTTACCATTGCTACCTGTTCCGATTAACAGAAGGCACTTCTGATAGGTGGTCACAATGTTAGCAATCGAAGCCCCTAGGAATTCCTGGAGTACACTGATTTTACTCTGCTTATCATCGTCACCGTCCCACAGAGACCCAAGAAATGCTAACCACTTTTCAGGGGGCTCGGCGTCCGTGTCGAGGTCAAAGTCATAGGCGACAGTAGCGGCATGGTCTGGATCATGTTCGGAAAGTTCTGGCCCATATTCCGTGACAGTACAAAACCCATTCGTGAACGGTATCCCTGCAGCCGGATTATTAAAAAACTTAGGGGCTTGCAATTCGTGCAGCCTATGGATACTCCGCCCAATGTTGCCGGCGCGCTGCCAACCAATCTTTATACGCTTTGGTTTGCCATGATCGTCGGCGGTGAAAATTCCGTCATAGAGTTGTGCTAGTGTTATGAGTTGGTTGAGTTCAATACGTTGCCAAATTCCTTGGGTGGCATTGTACGACCACACGAAGCCATCGGTGGATAAAAGTGATTCGTCACTTAATCCTAGTTGTTGTGCGGTAACGTTACTTGAAACGGTGATGTGTCGAGCTATTGTAGTTTCGCTATCAAAATCAGGTGGTGACGTAACAAGATAGTTGCGTACACCGGCAACAAAGCTGGGGTGTTCTAAGACATTCATATTCCCTCCTATATATTTCTTATCATTACCCTATTAGCGCATAGACGTACATTAGAGCACACTTCACAGGAAGGTCAAGAAAGTTTCTTGCAGCGTTCTCTCCTGTGTGGCAACATGTAGGTATAACACACACTTAGGGGGAAAAATGTTTTCGAGGGAAGGTTTGTTCCAATTTGCTATCCAATCGGTTGAAATAAGGACTGGCTTGGATAAGAGTTTTAGCGTTGTTTATTGGTCACCATTACTCCGTGATTACCGAAGTATAGAGAGCCTCCAGGAGGATACTGCCCTTTCTATAAAGGAGAATATTCAGACTAGGTTAGCTCTGGAATGGGGAGCGTCAAATGTAGAGAACTAGGTCACCAAGAAATCTTTAGACCTGCAACGGCGGCTAGTCTCTCGGCGGTCGCTGTTGCTTCTGCAAACGCTCTAACGTTCTCGCCAATTTTTGAATTAAGTTGGATAAAGCCTTCCGGCTTGAAGCCTCCGCTAGGAAGGCCGAAGTCATGATTAAGGCGTACGCCAGCAAGCAAAGTATTAATATCCGGTCCATCTAATCCGAGGATTTTTTTTTAAGCAGTGTCTCCCCAACAATCTTAGCCGTTGCGTGCGCCGAGTCGACTTTGCCCTTAGCCCAAGATCTTCCGAGTGTGTAGGAGGCCCCGCAAATGGCGGCAAGTAACCCGCCTATCACTTGAGTCCATGCATTATCAGGTAAGATGGAGAGCACTAAGCCCCCGATCATCCCACAGGTTGCGAGCCAGAATTCCGTTGACTTAACACCAGGTTTTGACTTACTCATCTTTTTCCTCCCTTGCCCATTTGATCCGCGCTTCTTCTCTGAATTCAAAAAATCCACGCTGGAAATCATGGAGCTTTGTTCGTAACTCTAAGATCTGATTCTCCAAGAGTCCAAGTCTATATTCTATCGAGTTGCCGTTCTTACCCTGTACCCCTTTTTCAATGAGTTTAATTAGCGCCATAACAACGCCAACGAGGGCCGCTGTGATTGCGCTGTCTTGCATCCGACTACAGCTCCCCTAGAACTCTCTTGACGCCACCGGCATCGATTGTACAAAGTCGAGTCACCGGAAAAGCGCTTGCGGCTGGGGTGAAGCTATTCTTATAAACGGCAACCCCTTTAGTGATCCGAACCTCGTCCATATAGCACGCGGTCGCCACTATACTTCCTGCGTCTACCGCCCCGATCGTAATGGCATTATCAGGGTCATTAAGTGTGTAGCTACCGACCATGACTGTTTCTGTCGCGTCGTTATCACCATCCATCCAAATTTGAGATCCGTTAATATACGGCTTAATACTCGTGCCATGCCGAACAACGGCCATGTGGTGCCATGTTGTAGCCGCTAGGTGTTGAACTCCATAGTAAGATATGTCGCGCCTAGTGCCTCCTGTGTCTTTCCAGCGGAAATAAGTTCTCTTATCACTGGCCTCATAGTACCAGTAAAAACCCGATTCAGAGGTGCTTGACGTTTGTGCTCCCATGAACCCAATATTCGTTCCATCCGGAGCAGCGTCGAACCTAATCCAAAACTCCATAGTCCAATCACCCTGACCCATATCCCAATCAGTATGACTAGCTGATGCACCGGCAGAAGTTATGTAGTCACCTGTCCCATCCAGCCGGAGAGAGTGCGTGCCGAATTTTTTCTGCGTTGTAGAAACAGCCGCGTCCCCTGATGCTGTTTGGGTTTTTACAGAAGTTGTACCAGCCGCACTATCGGCAAGATCTGCAAAATGCAGAAGCAATACCGTATTTGCATCGTTGCCATCTTCAAACGCATATATTTTCGCTACATCAGCAACGGCGCTAGGTGCGGTGGTGATCTTGTTCACGGCGACGGCGCCATCGGTCCCGATAGACATTCGCTCGGCGCACGCATTGCTACCGTCTGGAGTTGTCCAAAAAGTCAATTCAGTAGGCAGGTCGTTGTTCGCAGAGGTTCCTTGAACCCGCGCCTCTATTTTTGCACCACGTTCAAAGTTCGTTCCATCATGGCCTAGGAAATCAATCGTCCCAAGGACCGCATCATCATCCACCAGTGCCGGAGAGGCTTCGGTATTGTCTGCCTTTCTGAATGTGATTTTTGGGGTTGATGCCTCCGTGTCGTGGTAACAGGAAACCATCACCTCCGCATCACCGGCAGCCTTTACAACTTCGACCAACGTGTCCGGACTACGAGTACCTACCCCAAAGTATCCGGTTGTTGTCCCCAGGGTCATCAGGTTATCTTTTACATCAGACTTAACTATTACTGGGTTACCGGCAGTATTAAAGTCACACTCCAAAGCTATGCGATTGTTCCCCGCCTCTGAAATTGCAAATAACTCCTGGTTATCTGTGCCCGTCGCGCCATAGATCTCTAACATTGCATCGGGGGCATCGGTGCCAATCCCGATTCTGCTGGTCCCACCATTGACCACGAACATTTTATCATTGGCATCAGATTCTATTCTGAAATCGACATCATCGCCATCCTCGTTGATACATACCTCGGTGTCTGTGATCGTGATCTGGTCATCATTCGAACTTGATTGATCATCTACACCCTCATGGCCTGAGCTACCCGCCCCGCCACTAGGGGTTTCGCCGAAATCTCCGATTGTACTAAAGCCCATAACGGCCCTCCGTTCGTTCTAATTAAATATTGCCCAAGAAAGCCGTGATAGAGATTTTGTCGTTTGCGTGACCGCCTAGTGCCAGATTGCGGATACTGAAATACTCGTAGTTAATCGGGAAATCGACAACGAAAAGTTTATCGGCTGTTCCGGTCACTTTCTTGTATTGCAAATCCGACAACGTGGCGACACCGGTACTAGTCGAACTAGTTTGCAAAAGAAATTCGGTCGAACCGTCGTTTGACACCCCGATGTTAAAAACAAGGTTGCCCCCTGTTGTGGAGTGGTCATAAAAAACCATTAGCGTGCATTGGTTATACCCCGCACATTTAATCCATTCCCCATCAGTGGTCACATCCCCCGCGACTGCGTCAACCCCCAAGGTAGAGGCTGAAATCTCGGCGAGTGTCGAAAGGTCTTTATTATGTACTAAATGAGTCCAGCCCATTGGTTTCTCCTATCCCATCATTACACGTTCGACTTCGGTAGGACCTAGGCCGGGGTGCTTAATCAAGGGTGATGATTTAATCTTACCGCCTTCTTGCGATTTCTCGCCATAAGAAGATTGTAATACGTTAACATTTTCTGATTTATATGAAACATCGAATGGTCGCCCCAAGGCAATACTCAAAACCTTTCGGCCACGATATGAGACGTTATCTTCTGAACTAGTGATGCGATCAAGTAACCCCGCCACTAAATGATTAAATAGCATGGGGTAAACCTTTTTTATGGTTTCCGTATGAGTGGCGGTAACGGTGCCGTCTGCTACACTTCCCAGGAACTCGTTAATAGGGTCTTCAACAATGGCGAGCCTTATCTCTTGCTGAGCTATTTCCCTATCTGTTGGCTGGCGTTCTGGGACACCCATTAGTTTATCGTCTATTGTGCGACTGTCTTTGTTGAATCCGCCGTTAGCTTCCTGAATAGCCGTGGTGAGCTTCATCTTCATGGCTGTAGCCAAATTAGGCATATCGTGATCAATGGGCTCAGTTACTTTATTTACAGCGCCCATGAGCACCTGAGGATCTGCAAAGTGTTGACCCCTCGTTTTTGCTCTACTGTAGTAGTCCTGTTTCGTTTTGCTTTCCTCTTGAGCGCCTCCGGCAAATTGAGCCGATAAAGGAGCAAGAAAGAGTTTAGTTCGATTTGGCCGTGATGGGATGCTGCCTCCAGGCCCGCCAGAGGTAAGGTGTTTTACTGTTTTATCCATGGACTTGTTAAGGCCACTTCTGGCTTTTTTTACGGCTTGCTCTATAGCTGCCAATTGGCGCGCAGTACCAGCGCCATCAACGAGGCCACCCAGTAGTGCCCCCGCCATAGCCCCCGCCGGCCCTCCGAACATCCCACCCAAAAGGCCACCTGCTCCGAAGCCGCCGCCAGGTATGCGAAGACCTAAAGCCTTGCCGACAATTCCTTTCGCTACTGTACGCCCTGCCTTGCTTCGTAGAGCCCCCATTAATCCGCCAGCAACTTCGCTAGTGAATGCGTCTAATCCGGTTATCCCAAAAAGCTCTTTATGCATGCGTACTTCTTCGGCGAGTTTTTTTGCACGTAAAAGGGCTGTTTTACTGTAGCTACCAGACCCTAGCCTCCCAGCGGCGGCGGAGCCCTTTTCAAATAGCCCACTTACTGTTTTGTCCCCTATCTTTTGCCAACCAGCAAAATTATATTCTTTACCCGCAGTGCTACCGAAACTTTTCGCGGCCGCCACGTAATCCCCTAGGGCATCGGCCAGCTTAGGATTATCGACTACTTGCTCTAGAAACTTCTCTATATTATCCGCTGTTAGTCGACCCTTGAAACCAGACGCTCCCCGAAAGGCTATTCGTGCTTCTAGTAGCTCATTAAATAGAGGGTTAATTTTACTTTGCTTTACGGCTGCCTCTCCCCAGAGACCAGCGTCCTCCAATAAACCACCAAGTTTCGCATTCATTTCTCTTGTAAGGCCAGCCGCCCTTGCTTCTATTTTCCCCCCAAAAGCCAAGCCTTGAGAATACTTCTTAAAATCGTCAAGCATTAGAAAGGAATCTTTAGCCAACTCCTTAAGGGCAACATCGTCAAGCCCAGACGCCAGCCCTAGCCACGCATCAACAGCTTCGTTTCTAGTACCTTTTCTTGTTAGCCCGAATAACCGTTGTAATACTAAAGCGGGGTCCCCTTCTTTTAGGGCTCCCACAGCGCCGCGCCATTTAAATTCGCCTTTGGCCGCACGCGCAAATGCATCCAAATGCATCGAGTTGGCCTCTAGAAAAGCAGCAACTTCCTGAAGTGCATCCTCAGATCCTTTTCGTGAGGTTGATTCTATACCTTCGAGAATAGACCCCCTTACGGCCTCCGCTTTCCCAACGCGCCTCGAAGCCTCCATGACCGCCCCGACATCATCGGCAAGGGAATTCATACTTGATGCGATACCATCCACCTGGGACCCAAACGTTGCTTGATACCCAGTTACTTCCGCTCGGAGTGCCTGCCCTGCTGCAGTAAGCCCTTGCTGGTTCATTAGGGTTTCAGCGCTATCTTTACCGAGGAACTTAGCCAGATAGCTAAAATATTTCTTTTGACCTGCTACGGATAATTTTGAATTGGTCGCCTTCTCGTAAAGTGATGCAAATCCGTTAGATAATTTTCGTGTCCCGGCGGCCCCGCCCATCAGGGTAGCGTTAATTCCAGCGTTCCCGAAACCGCCAAGTAAAGCGCTTAACCCAACATTTGAGATTAGCAGCTCCATAACGTCTTCAGGGTCACCTAAAAGCGACTCTGTTAAAGTTGTACCCGCCCCAAAAGCCGCACCCTCAAGGGCCCCCGCTACGCCTTTAGGAACCGACGTTTGCAGGATTTTAAGAGCCAACCCCTTATCCGCTGTACGACCTAAAAGCTTACTACCCGCTAAGGTTTCCTCTAAATAGCGCCCGCCTTTGAAAAGTCCCTTTGCGGGTAGTAGCACATCACTTACGCCGAAAGCAGTACGAGCATTACGTGCAAGGGCTGCACCTTTGACGGTAAGCTGCGTTCCGGATACCGCTGTACTACCCCCACCGGATAATAAAGCAGGGAGAACCGCACCACCAATTTCGGTACCAATGCTAACCTCTGGTAGCTCTTTCCTCCATGTCTGCATTCGCTCCTTACCGAGCAAAGGCTCTAGGATTACATCAGATAAACCCAACGTAGCGCCACGGCCAGCACCCGCTAATCCAGCGCCTACATAGTTCTCCCAACCCTCGGCGTACTCTTCCTTATTGGCTATACGTTCCCAATCTTTTGTATTGCCGTATCGGCTC
The DNA here is from genome assembly GCA_002690445.1 of Candidatus Pacearchaeota archaeon. Next base: position 1,488 of record NZER01000274.1, on the reverse strand, counting down.
CCGTCGCTAAATGCTTCATGCGCCCTAGCGCCAGGTATTAGGTACCTAGAGCCATTTGTCGCTATAATCGGGACTTTTTCATTTTGGTGAAAAACATACTTGCCCGTTAATACTTTGTCCCGAATAAGGTCCTCAGGGACTTCCTCGTAGGCATTTGTATTATAGTTATAGAGACGTGCCATGCTGGTTATTTCCCGTGTTCCCGCTCGGAGCCATATGCCGGCGCGTTTTTAAACTCGTGGCTTTCCGATATTTCGCCCATAATTTTATCAACATTGGCCATCCTTTGATCATGCGACAAGGCTGGGTCCATTATCCCGGCAAGTGTCGGGTTGCTTGCTAAGACGGTCGCCCGCGCTTGTGGGGACTCTACGGCTAACCAGCCCACGGCGTTATTTGAGGAGTTTCTTAATAAGCTGAGCATTTTAGCCTCACGATTATCAAGAGTATCGTGCGCGTAAGGGGTCCACTTAGCGAATTTTTTGTGCTCAAATTCGGTCATAGTCTTACCGCTTGTGGCGTTAATTACCCTTAGAATCATTTGCTCAGATGCGTCGTTGTACCTTTTCGCGTCCGTTTCCCAGAACGGCACCTCACCAGATACCCACGTAAGAGGCCCAAAGGATGCCCCCACTTCCCTACCGATATCTCCTAGACCTTTCATATCCTCAAGTATTCCACGGGACGAAGCTATCGCAGCCTGTGCTTGTTTTGAAAGCTTACCCTTGGCACGCGCTTTCAAGGCAACTTGGTGCGCATACTTTTTCGCCTGGAATTGCAAGTTAGCCCGCGCTTGATTATCAGCCCGTTCTAATCCGAGACCCTGGATAATCTGGCCGCGTACGGTATCTTCAAGCCCGTATTGTTTCATCATTGAGTCAAGGTTTAGACCTACCGTCCGATAAGCGGCCATTCGGGCTACTTCCTCGGCCTGCCTAGTATCGCCTAGTTGCTTCATGGCCATACCAAACATGTTACGCTTTACATCAACCATACCTTTAAGCTTTTGGAACTCTGCTTTTTGCGCGTCAATGTCTCTATTGATTGCATCGGTTATAATTTGTAGGGCGGTGTTTGGGAGCTTCCCGCCAGATAACCCCTGCGCATAACCTCCCATTGCTACACTAATGACCGCAGCAAGTTTAGAAAAGACTGTAGGGAATGCACGCGTAGGATTTATTTCCCATTTTGATAATTTATCCGTTGCGTCTCCAACCGCTTTTTCGGCATCCCGCATCTTGCCTTTAGCTGTCTCAACTTCGGACTCTTCCTCTAATCTTTCCAACTCGACCTGATACCTGTCCCTCTCCGCCTGTAATGAGGTTGCCCGATCGCCGCTAGCTGTACGCGCTTCCTTTTCTAACGCACGCAGCTTACCTTTAATACTTGCCATGCCGACGTATGTAGGCACAGGTGGAGGTGGAGGTGGTGCCATTTCGGGAGTAAGGGCGCCGATATCTTCGTCCTTCCCAAATAGCTTTTCAAAAT